>NZ_JASOZC010000010.1:0-86497 GCF_030228725.1 Corynebacterium sp. UMB10321
CCAGAGTGAGAGAGGTTGTCGATAGGAATGTCCTCGTACCATATTTCATGGTTTATCAGTTTCCCTTCTTCGATCCAGCCGAGGATCGTATTTTCCTCAAAACTAGCTCCCGCCAAAACCTGTAAAGACTTGCGAGGGTCGTCTAGAAATAAACGTTTCACATACGCCAGGTAGATACGCGGCGAAGGAGTCACCCGGGAACCACTGTTAGCCATGCTCGGGATTTTACTCTCCACGACGCGCGTTGGGTCGCTATATACGCGAACGCGAAACATGCTCCTCACCCTCAAAACCACTCAAAGCGTGGGATTCAAGGAGTGCGATGCAGGTCGCGCTTTCTCACCCCACCGGGTCGATTTTCGGCGACCAGCATCGCACTCCTTAAACACCTCGACCGGAACGAAACCGGAGCAAAACCGGAACGAAACCAGAACAAAACCAGTCCCGAAACCGCCACCAACCCCAACACCCACCAACCTGCTATCGTGGTGCACAGGCCACTCAGCGAGCACCAGCCCGACCGGTTTCCTCGGGCGCAATTGGAAACCACCCAAACCTGTAACCCGGTGGCTTTCCGGGTCCCCGTGATTGATCCCTAAGCCTGCACAAGGTACACGGGTACAGTGCACATGAGAATTGGGAACTACCACGGTGCTGGGGGTGGCCGCCTATTTTTTGAAGGAGGATGCGATGTTGTTGGCAGAGGCGCTGGCGAAGCGGGCGCAGGCACAGGATCGGCTGAATGAGTTGGAGCGTCGTTTGACGCGGAATGCGCGGATCCAGGAGGGGGATACCCCGGTGGAGGATTCGGAGGCGTTGCTGCAGGAGTCGGCGTCGGTGCTGCAGAGCATTGAGACGCTGGTCCGCCGGATTAACCACACGAATGCGTCGACGCCGTTTGAGGGGGACGCAACGTTGACGGATGCGATTGCGCGTCGGGATGCGTTTTTGCGCGCCCGGAGGTTTTATAGCGCGGTGGCGGATGCGGCGTCGGCACGCGCGGATCGGTATTCGGCCTCCGAGGTGCGGTATGTGTCCACGGTGGATGTGGGGCAGTTGCACGCGATGGCGGATAAGGCGGCGAAGGAGTACCGGGAGCTGGATACGAAGATTCAGCAGCTGAACTGGGCGACGGAGCTGCTCTAAGGGCGCGTGAGAGAGTCGATGAACTGGGTGAACTTGCGCCCAGTTTCCGCCCACGAGTAGGTCCCGGCGCGCTGTTGCGCCTGGGTGCCGAGGGTTTGGCGGAGGGGGGCGTCGTCAAGGAGGTGGGCGACTTCGGCGACGAACTCGGCGTGGGTGCCCACGAGCATGCCGGTTTCGCCGTGCTGCACTGAGTCGGCGAGGCCGCCTGCCGTCATGTAGCCGATGGTGGGGACGGCGTGTTGGGCGGCTTCGATGACGGCGATGCCCCAGCCTTCTTTGGCGCTGGGCATGAGGTGGAGTTGCGCGCGGGCGAGCAGGGCGTGTTTGTGGTCGTCGGCGACGTGGCCGTGGAAGATGACGCGCTCGCCTGCAAGGTCGCCGGCGTAGTCGCGGAGTTGGTCTTCCCACCAGCCGGAGCCGATCACGTCGAGCACCACGTTGTCGAGGGCAGCGACGGCGTCGATGGCGTGCTCGATCTGCTTGTGTGGCACGAGCCGGGAGAGGGTGACCACGTGGGTGCGGCCGTCGTCGGCGAGGGTGGGCAGTTCGGCGGGCACTGGGTCCACTCCGTTTTCGATGATGCGGATCGCCGCCGGGTCCACCCCGAGCGCCTCCAAATCACGTTTCGAGGCCTGCGAGACCGTCACGTAAGGCGCCCCGCGATACACCCGCGGCGCCACCTTGGATTCCAGCCACCACCCGAACCGCCCGATGATTGGCCCGGCCACCGGCCACTGTTCCTTGTGGCAGTGGTGGGTGAGCAGCACGGTCGTGGCCCTCGAGTAGAGGCGTGCGAAGAAAGGGATGCCGTTTTGGGTGTCCACGATGAGGTCCGGCCGGTGCCGCCATGCCGCGAACGGCGCGAGCAGGTAGACGCTGTATTTTCCGCCGGCGCGTTCGAAGCGGATGCCGTTTCTGCGGGTGACGCGCGGGGCATCGGTGTGCTTCGCGGTGCGGTAGATCACCTGGTGGCCGGCGGCCGCGAGCGCTTCGCCGACGCGTTCCAGGTACGCCTCGGAGCCGCCACCTTGTGGGTGGGTGGAGTCGCGCCAACACATCAGCAGTATCTTCATTGTCATGTACCGTACCCGCCGCCTGGCCACGTTGGCACGTTCGTTGCGCTTGTTGCACTCGTTTCGCTATGAGCAGTTCCGCCCCCGCATCTTTTACGAGGGGTTGGCCCGCGACACCTACCAGCTTCTCGACGCCCTCTCCGCCGACCTCACCTCCACCCCCCTGCGGGGCAAGTCGGTGTTAGACGTGGGTGGCGGGCCGGGCTATTTCGCCGAGGCCTTCGCGGACACGTTCTACGTGGGCGTGGAGCCGAGCGTCTCCGAGCTGTCCGCCGCCGGCATTTCCGGCTACGGCTCCGTTCGTGGCGACGGCACCGCCCTCCCCTTCGCCACCGATTCCTTCGACGTTGTGTACTCCTCCAACGTTGCCGAGCACATCCCGGATTGGCAGACGATGGCCGAAGAGATGTTGCGGGTGGTCAAGCCCGGCGGCCTGGTGGTGCTGAGTTATACGGTGTGGCTGGGACCCTTCGGCGGGCACGAGACCGGCCTGTGGCAGCACTACGTGGGCGGCGAGTTCGCTAGGCGTCGTTACGTGGCGGCACACGGGCACGAGCCGAAGAACAAGTGGGGCGAGTCTCTTTTCGCAGTCTCTGCAAAGGAGGGCTTGGCGTGGGCGGAATCGACCGGCAGGCTCCTCGCTGCGTTCCCGCGCTACCACCCACGCTGGGCGTGGTGGCTCACGCGGGTGCCCCTGCTTCGCGAGTTTGCGGTTTCCAACCTTGTGGTCGTGCTGCGCGGGTAGGATCAGCAACTATGAAACTCCCGATCCAATTCCAAGCCCCGTCCATTTTCGCAGCCGTGTTGGCGGTGGTCTCCATCGTGGTGGCCGTCGTGATGGGCGAAACCAACTCGAAAGCGCCCGTCGTGGAACCGCGCGGCGAAAAGTCAGTAATCCAGGTAGTCACAGAGGACGGCAAGTCGGCGGGCGTCTGCGCACTCGGTGGCCTGCGTCAGGAAAAGGTGCACTACACCGACAAGAGCTCTGTCTACTACTGGAAGCTCGAGCCGGGGGAGGCACGCATCGACGCATCCTGCCCGAGTATTGGGGCCCTATCCTCCGGAAAGACACGGCTGGAAGGCCACGCGACGGTCAGCGACTTTGATAAACCACAGGTCGTCATAATTACTGTTCGCTAAGTTCACATAAACAAAGGCCCGCCACACGGCGGGCCTTTTACCTTAGAGGCTTAGTACGATTTACTTCGCGGCGTTGACGCGCTCCTCGAGCTTGTCCAGCTGCTCGAAGATTTCCTTTGGAACGCGGTCGCCGAGTCCAGCGAAGTACTCGCGGGCATCTGCGACGTCGCCCTCCCACAGCTTCGGATCCGGGTAGAGGGCTTCCTTGACGTCCTCGATTGGCTCGTCGAGACCCTCCAGGTCCAGGTCTTCCGCGCGAGCGGTGTAGCCGACCACGGTCTCTTCTGCGCCGACGCGGCCTTCGATGCGGTCCACGATCCACTTCAGTACGCGGGAGTTCTCGCCGAAGCCTGGCCACAGGTAGCGGCCGTCCTCGCCGCGGCGGAACCAGTTCACCAGGAAGATCGCCGGCATGCGGTCGCCGCCTTCGCGGCCCATGTCGATCCAGTGCTGGAAGTAGTCACCGACGTTGTAGCCGATGAACGGCAGCATGGCCATCGGGTCGTGGCGCAGGGAGCCGACCTTCGCCTCTGCGGAGGCTGCGGTCTGGCCGGAGGAGAGCATTGCACCGATCATGGTGCCGTGCTCCCAGTCGTGCGCCTGGGTGACCAGCGGCACGGTGTCCGGGCGGCGTCCGCCGAAGAGGATGGCGTCGACCTTGACGCCCTTCCAGTCGTCGTACTCCGGTGCTGCGGTTGGGCACTGTGCGATTGGGGTGCAGTAGCGGGAGTTCGGGTGGGCGGCCTTTTCGCCGGATTCTGGGGTCCAGTCGTTGCCGTGCCAGTCCACGAGGTGTGCTGGGGCGTCACCGTCCATGCCTTCCCACCAGACGTCGCCGTCGTCGGTGAGGCCGACGTTGGTGAACAGGGTGTTGCCCGGCTCCATCGTCTTCATGGCGATTGGGTTGGACTTGTAGTTCGTGCCAGGTGCAACGCCGAAGAAGCCGTTTTCTGGGTTGACGGCATAGAGGCCGTCCTCACGCAGGTGCATCCAGGCGATGTCGTCGCCGACAACCTCGGAGGTCCAGCCCTCGAGCGACGGGGTGAGCATTGCCAGGTTGGTCTTGCCACATGCGGACGGGAATGCGCCGGTGATGTGGTAGACCTTGCCCTCTGGGGAGGTGAGCTTCAGGATGAGCATGTGCTCAGCCATCCAGCCCTCTTCCTTCGCCATGACGGAGGCGATACGCAGGGCGAAGCACTTCTTCGCCAGGATTGCGTTGCCGCCGTAGCCGGAGCCGTAGGACCAGATTTCCTTGGTCTCTGGGAACTGGGAGATGTACTTCGTCTCGTTGCATGGCCATGCGACGTCTTCCTGGCCTGGCTCGAGCGGTGCGCCGACGGAGTGGAGGCACGGTACGAACTTGTCGCCCTCGATCTTGTCCAGCGCTTCCTGGCCCATGCGGGTCATCACGCGCATGGACATGACCACGTATGCGGAGTCGGTGAGCTGGACGCCCAGCTTCGGATCCGGGTCGCTGATTGGCCCCATGCAGAACGGCACAACGTACATGGTGCGGCCCTTCATGGAGCCGCTGAAGTGCTCGCGCATTTCAGCCTTGAGCTCGGCTGGGTCACGCCAGTTGTTGGTTGGGCCTGCGCCGTCCTCGTCTTCGGTGGCGATGAAGGTGCGAGACTCAACACGTGCGACGTCGGAAGGGTTCGAACGTGCAAGGAAGGAGTTCGGGCGCTTCTCCTCGTTGAGCTTGATCAGCGTGCCCTTCTCCACCAGCTCGGCTGCGAGGCGGTCCCACTCTTCCTGGGATCCGTCCGCGAAAACCACCTTGTCCGGGTCAAAGAGGTCGACAGCGTCGTTGATCCAAGCAATGAGCTGCTCATTGTCGGTTGGTACGTTGCCTTCGATGCGCTTCACGGCAGTGGTCATAATCTCTCCTGGTCAAAATAGACAAACCTCTAGGTCCCAAGCCTATCGAAATCGCGGTTACGCTGGTCCGTCTCCAGCTTTTCGACGCCCATCCCGGTCATAACCAGTGACATACTTCATAGATGTGACCAAGAGTGAGCATGTAAATGTGCCCCAAAAAGGGGTGTGTCCGAACGGTGAGACGTCAATAAATATGGGCCGTACGCAGCGAAAACAACATTTCACGACTGCGCAAACCCGAAAACAAACGTGACCGGACCCACATTTACCCCTTTCCGGGGGCAAATGGGGGA
Source organism: Corynebacterium sp. UMB10321 (assembly GCF_030228725.1). Taxonomy (NCBI): domain Bacteria; kingdom Bacillati; phylum Actinomycetota; class Actinomycetes; order Mycobacteriales; family Corynebacteriaceae; genus Corynebacterium; species Corynebacterium sp. UMB10321. Next base: position 5,537 of record NZ_JASOZC010000010.1, read on the forward strand.
ATTGCATTTCAATCCACCGTGTGGACAATGAACACGATGAACATGTCTGAGAATTCACGCCCTGGCATGGGCGAACTGCCCCACGGGCGGCCCCCACAAACCGAATTTGATACCGGCCTGGACTACCCGCGGCTCGGCTCGGTGACGTTCCGCCGCGGCACGCTGACGGACAACCAGGAGGCGCTCTTCGAGGAGCACTGGCCGCGCCTGGGGCAGATGCTCAGCGATACCCCCATCGACGTCGACGAGTGGTTCGGCCGCACGGGCCACCCGACGATCCTCGAAATCGGCTCAGGCACCGGCACCTCCACCGCGGCGATGGCACCGCTGGAGGCGGACACCAACGTGATTGCCGTCGAGCTGTACAAGCCGGGCCTGGCGAAGCTGCTCGGATCCGTGGTGCGTGGCGAGATCGAGAACATCCGCATGGTGCGCGGCGACGGCGTCGAGGTGCTGGCCCGCATGTTCGGCGAGGAAAGCCTCGACGGCGTGCGCATCTTCTTCCCGGACCCGTGGCCAAAGGCCCGCCACCACAAGCGCCGCATTATTCAGTCGGGCACGCTGAACCTGATCGCGACGCGCCTGAAGAAAGGCGGCGTGCTGCACGTAGCCACCGACCACGCCGACTACGCCGAGTGGATCGACGAACTCGTCAACGTGGAACCCATGCTGGAATACAAGGGTTGGCCGTGGCCAGAGGCGCCGTTGCTGACAGACCGACAGGTCATCACTAAATTCGAGGGGAAAGGGTTAGAAAAAGACCACACAATCCGCGAATACCTCTGGGAGAAGAAGTAAACCATGCAGGACCTGCAGGACAAGACGCACCCCTACACGCCAGGCGCAGAGCCAGGTCCCGACACCTACCTGCTCGTCTGGGACGCACCGAACCTTGACATGGGGCTCGGCGCGATCCTCGGCGGGAGGCCCTCCGGGGCGCAGCGGCCGCGTTTCGACGCCCTCGGCCACTGGCTGATCGGGCTCGCGGCGAAGGCCTCGCAGGACACCGGCTCCACCATCGAGCCGGAAGCCACCGTGTTTACCAACGTCGCCTCCCACAACGCAGAATCGATCCGCCCGTGGGTGGACGCGCTGCGCAACGTGGGTTTCGCGGTCTTCGCAAAACCGAAGACTGCTGAGGATTCGGACGTCGATCAGGACATGCTCACCCACATCCGCCGCCGCCTCGACGAGGGCGTGCTGCGCGGCGTCGTTGTCGCGTCTGCCGACGGCCAGAACTTCCAGGAGCCGCTCGAGCAGCTCGCGGAAGACGGCCTGCCCGTGACCGTCATCGGGTTCCACGAGCACGCCGCGTGGGCCGTCGACTCCCCACTGCTGCGCTTCGTGGACCTCGAGGACATCCCGAACGTATTCCTGGAGCCGCTGCCGCGCATCAACCTGGAATCCCTGCCGGACGGTGGCGCATGGCTGCAGCCATTCCGCCCACTGACCTCGTTGCTGCACAACACCAAGGAAAAGTAGGAGCTGGCCGTGTTTTACAGGTGGGGACATTTCGCGTACCGGCAGCGCAAGGTGCTGCCAATCGTGGTCATCGCGGTGATCGTGGTGCTGCAGGTGCTCTTCGGCTCCAAGCTGGGAGAACGCCTCTCGCAGGAAGGCTGGGAGGACCCCCGCGCGGACTCCACCACGGCGGCCACCATCGAGAACGACACCTTCGGCCGCGACAACGCCGGTGACGTCATCCTGCTTGTCCGCGCCCCACAAGGCGTAGCCGACCCCGCCGTGTTCAACGAGGCCAACCGGCAAATCGAGGCCTTAAAAACCCAGTTTCCGGACCAGATCGACCACATCACCAGCTACTTCTCTGCGCCGAACCAGCAGCAGATCACCGAGGACGGCACCGCCGCCTTTGCCGCGATAGGCCTGGTCGGCGACGGCGAGCAGACGCTGAAAGACTTCCGCACCATCCAGCCGGCGCTCAACGACATCACACTGCCCGGGGACGCCACCGTGCAGATCGCCGGCGCCACCGCCGTCGCCGACGCGCTGGACACCGGCATGGCCAACGACATCGCCCGCGCCGAGAAAGTCGGCCTGGTGTTCGTGGCCATCATCCTGCTATTCGTGTTCGGCGGCGTGGTCGCCGCGGCAATGCCGCTGATTGTGGGCATCCTGTCCATCATCGGCTCCCTGTCGCTGCTGTCCATCCTGGCGCAGTTCCAGCAGGTCAACATCTTTTCCCAGTCGATTATTACGCTGCTCGGCCTGGGCCTGGCCATCGACTACGGCCTGTTCATGGTCTCCCGCTTCCGCGAAGAACTCGACCGCGGCGTCAGCACCGAAGAGGCCGTCGCCGCCACCACAACCACCGCCGGCAAGACCGTGTTCTTCTCCGCGCTGATGGTCGGGGTGGCGCTCTCCGGCCTGCTCATGTTCCCGCAGGCCTTCCTCAAATCCGTGGCCTACGGCGCAATTAGCGCCGTGATGCTCGCCGCGGTCATCTCCGTGACCATGCTGCCGGCGCTGTTCGGCATGCTGGGACCCAACATCGATAAGTGGTCGGTGCGGCGCACGTCGCGAAGGGGGCGTCGAATAGAAGACACCGTGTGGTACCGGCTGCCGGCGTGGGCGATGCGCAACTCGAAGAAAGTCGTCGTCGGCGCGACCGGGGCGCTGCTGCTGCTCACCGTGCCGATGGTCGGCATCACTTTCGGCGGCATCAACGAAAGCTACCTGCCACCCAACCAGGAAACGCGGCAGGCGCAGGACGCCTTCAACGAGGAGTTCCCCGCGTTCCGCACCGACCCAATCAAGCTCGTGGTCACCAACGCCACCAACGAGCAGCTCGTGGACGTGGTCCTGCAGTCCCGTGAAGTCACCGGCCTAGCCAAGCCGCTCTCCCCGTCCCAGGCGACGAAGGACGGCACCACGGTGCTCTCCGCGCCGCTGGCGGACCGCAACGGCGGCCAAGCAGTCGTGGACCAGCTGCGCGCCATCGAGGCGCCAGAAGGCGTCGGCGTCTACATCGCGGGCACCCCGGCCATGGAAGTCGAATCCATCGAAGCCCTCCTGGAGCGGCTGCCCTGGATGGCGCTCTACATGGTGCTGGCCACGTTCCTGCTGATGGCATTACTGTTCGGCTCCCTGATCCTGCCCGCGAAGGCCGTCATCATGAACGTGCTCGGCATCGGCGCCACCCTCGGGTTCCTCACCCTCGTCTTCGTTGACGGCGTCGGCTCCGACCTGCTCAACTTCACCCCAGGCCCACTGATGAGCCCGGTGCTGGTCCTCATCATCGCGATCCTCTACGGCCTATCCACCGACTACGAAGTCTTCCTCGTCTCCCGCATGGTCGAGGCCCGCCACAACCGCGCCACCACCGACCAGTCCATCAAATACGGCACCGCGCACACCGGCGGCATCATCACCGCGGCCGCCGCCATCATGATCGTGGTCGCCGCCGCCTTCGCCATGAGCGACATCGTCATGATGAAGTACATCGCCTTCGGCATGATCGTCTCCCTGGCCCTCGACGCCACCATCATCCGCCTACTCATCGTGCCGTCCGTCATGCACCTCCTGCGCGAGGACAACTGGTGGGCACCACGCTGGGTCAAACGCGCCTACCGCAGCCTCGGCGAAGGCTCCAGCTCCGTCCCGCTTGTCGACGCCCCCTCCGACCCCACCCACACCCCCGTCGACGAAGCGATCGCCCTCGACCCCTCCCCCGCCCGCGCAGGCAGGACCGTCAACGAGGACTCCGAACTTGTCCCCTTCACGGAACTCATGCAGGAACTCGAGGCCCGCCGGGCGCTCGAGCAGCTCAAGAAGCGTGAACTTGAACGCTAAGTGGCTGCGCTGGACAGCACCCGTCGTCATCCTGATTGTCGGCCTGGTGCTGTTTCGCGACCGCCTCCCCTTCCTCGGCGAAGCCTGGACCACGCTGCGCCGCGCCGACCTGCTGCCGCTGATCGGGGCCGTCGCCACCGCCTTTGGCGCCATCGCCGCCATGGCTGCTGTGATGCTGGTACTCCTCAACATCGAAGGGCACATCACCACCCTGCGCAATTGCATCAACATCACGCTCGCCTCCAACGCCTGGTCCACCACCGTCCCCGGCGGCCCGGCGCTCTCCGCGTGGCTGACCTTCCGCGTCCACCAGTCCTGGGGCGCCTCCACCGGACTGTGCGCCTGGTTCTTCGTCGTCTCCGGGGCGTTGTCCACTGTGTGGATGGCGCTCATCGGCATCAGCGCCGTCGTGTTCATGGGCGCCCGCCTCTCAGTATGGGCCCTGGCCGGATCACTTTTGGGCACTGCGGCCGTCGTCGGCGCCCTCTACTGGGCCACCCGCAACCCAGCCGTACTGAAACGCTGGCTGCGCTTCCTTCCCGAGCGCGTCGCCACCAAAGCCAGCGGCGTTGTGGACCAAGTCGCCGCCATCCAAATGTCACGCCGCCGCTTCACCGCCGCCGCCGCGTTCTCCCTGCTCAACCAAGTCCTCGACCTGGCCGTGCTCTACTTCTGCGCCTGGTCCGTCCTGGGCGCCGCCCCAGGTTTCGAGCCCGGCCTCAACCAAACCTCCGCAATGGGCATTACCCTCGCGTTCATCATGACCAAACTCGCCGGCGCCGCCCAGGTCACGCCCGGCGGCGTGGGCACCGTGGAGGCCATACTCGCCGGTTCCCTGGTCACCGTCGGCCTCACTCTTGTCGACGCCACCGCCGTCACCGTCCTCTACCGACTCATCTCCTTCGCCCTCATCACCGCCATCGGCTGGGTCGTGCACACGGCGGAGTACGCCGGGCGCGGCTACATGCTGGGCAAGGCGTGAGGTCGGCCCTGGCCTGGCCTGGTCTGTCCCGGTCTGGCCCGGTCGCCCCGCTTACACCGAAAAAGTTCCCCGGCTCGCCGTTGGTCGCGGAACTTTTTTCGTAGACATGCGTCGCGACCTGGGAAAACACAAATGCTGGTCGACCGGAACCGGCCCCTAACGCAAAATGATTCCCGGGCTCGGGAACTTCTTCCGTTGAACTCGTGAACTCCCCAGGTCACTCGGTGCAACACCGGGTAGGAAGGACACAGCGATGACGGTAGTCGTACTGAAGTGGCCAGCACAAAGACTATGGTGAAGCCGAGAATGAACAACCCGGCCGCACCCGCTACCGCCCACTGGCATATGGTGACCACCGTGCCCCCTCAGCGTCGTAGTCGGCCTCCCCGCCGACCACACTGGCCAGATACGACATATACCCGGGTACCAGGGGTACGACGCACGGGGAGGCGAACGAGATCAGACCGGCAGCTGCCGCAGCCAGGATGCCGAAACACCGAGGAAGATCATCGTGCTGCCCGGTGGGTGGTCTGCAGCGACTCTGCCTACCTCGGCACTCAACCCTGCTGTGGGCGTTACTCGTAGCGAAGCGAGCTGAACATCCCGGTTTCCATGTGATAGGCGTTATGGCAGTGAAATGCCCACTCACCGGGGTTGTCAGCGATCAGGTCGGCGACCATGGTTTCACCGTGGCGGAGAAGGACGGTGTCCTTGCGTAGCCCGTCGCTGCCGGGCAGCGCCCACGTGTGGCCGTGGATGTGCATGGGATGGGGCATCATGGTCCTGTTGCGCATGACCATGCGCAGGCGCTGGCCCGCCTGCACGGTCGCGGAGGAGGATTGGCCGTCGGTGAGAATGCTCCATTCATAGGGCATCATCTGCCCGCCCAGGTCGATGCCAACTTCTCGGTCTGGTGTGCTCTCGGGCAGGAGTGCACGGTCTGCAGGCTTCAGGGAGGACAGAAGCAGTCCGGTGGAAGACAACTCGGGGAAGTCGACATCGGGGTGGGGGGCCTGGCCGCCAGCGGTGCGGATGACGGCGAAGGCGCGGTCGTCCTTTCCCACCGCCAAAGCCGTGAGCGGGAAGACGCCGTCGCCGAGGATGACCTCGACGTCGACACGCTCGCCCATCGACAGGTAGATCGATTCGGTCTCCCTGGGCTGGACAGGGAAGCCGTCGGTGTGGGTGACGGTCATGCGGTGACCACCGAGGGCCACCTTGAAGATGGTGTCACCGCCGGAGTTGATAAACCGCAGGCGGGCCTTATCGCCCGGGCGAGCCTCGAAGGTTCGGTGAGCGCGGGGGATACGTCCGTTGATGAGGTAGTGCGGATACATCACATCGCCGGCATCCCCGCCCAGAACCCGGTCCGGGGTGCCGTGCATCATGTGACCGTGACCTCCCATCCCCTTCTTCCCGCTATGGTCGCCTGAACCCATTCCGGTGAGCTTGTCGAGCTCATCGTCGGGAGTGCCCTGAATACCATCGACCCAGTCGTCGAGCACGATGGTCCACTCGACGTCCTGGTCCTCAGCGTCTTGCGGGTCACGGATGATCAGTGGGGCGTGGAGGCCGCGATCAAGCTGCAGGCCGGTGTGGGAATGGTAGAAGTAGGTGCCACCGTGGGGGACTTCAAAAACATAGGAGAAAGACTCGCCAGGTTCAATGGGGTCCTGGGTCATGCCGGGCACACCGTCGGCTGCGTTGTGGAGTGCGATGCCATGCCAGTGGATGGAGGTGCTCTCAGGCAATTCATTGGTGATATCGACCTGGAGGACGTCGCCGGCGGTGGCCTCAATGGCCGCATCCCCGGTGTCAGAGACGTATCCCCACGTCTTGGCTTCGATGCCGCCGATATCCAGGGAGAGGGGCCGGGCGGTCAGTGTCCGCCGCACCGTCGGCTCACCGAACGCAGTGGGAGTGGGGCGAAGGGAGGAACCTGGTGCCGAGGCAGCGGGTCCAGGGTCGCTGGTGCAGGCGGCCACGGCCCCGGTGCCGGCGAGGACGAGCCCGCCGAGCAGAAACTGTCGTCGGGAAAACGCGTTCGTCATGATTTAACCTTCCTGGTGTAAGAATTCAGTGACACGGAGAGACAGGTGCAGGTGAGGACCCTGCTGAGCCATTACGTCAGGCGCAGGTCTGTAACACAGGTGGCACCGTCGTCGGTGGTGGAAAACTCCGTGGTACCGGTACGCCCCTGGTAGCTGACCTCAATCAGGCCGGTGACATCATCGGGAAGCCAGAAGCCAATAAACCCGTTGTCGAAGGTGGTTGTCTCCTCGTCCACCAGCACCTCACCGGTCGCCTCATCGGTGATCTTGACCTGGATATCCTCATTGCTGAGTTCCCCCACGCAGGTCGTGAGGCTGTGGTAGAAGCAGTCGTGGGTGGAGTTGACATAGGGTGCGATCGAGACATACGTCTGATTGTCGGGAAGATCGACCACGACTTCCTGGTCACCGCTCGAGAGCAGCAGTTCATCGGGACGCACTGAGGCGATCAGATCCGTGGGGCGCTCAGTGACCTTCTGCCGGTCGAGGTGATCAATGATCTCCACCGCGTCCATGTCAGCCAGGCCATGGGTAGTCAGGAATGTATCTTGGGACACCGTCCCGTCGGCCGTGGGTTCCGGGTCGGCGGTCGAACACCCCGTGAGGGCGAGGGCAAGGGCGGCGGCTGCGATCGCTGCTCGTTTCACGTCAATCTCCTTGGATCGTGGTAACACTGTGAGAAGACACCGCCTCAAGGTCGGTGTCATACCGCTATCTTGCACGGGTGCCTGACGGAGTAGAAATCAAAAACCCTGCTCACAGCCTTATAACAGAGCGAAAAGGGGGTGAATTCAGTGGGCTGGGTCACCACCGGGACACCACCCCACAGCCGTGGGCGATGTCCTTCTACCCGCCCCGGGTATGCGGTGCGGGCAGTGAAATCCCTGGTGACGCCTGCTGAACCGACCAGGGGAGGCGATGCCGCCGGCCCGGGGTAGGGGCACAGGGGTGACGGCGATCGAAGGGTGATGTTTGAAGATTTGATGAAGATTCCCCGCTGGGCACTGAGTGAAGGTGGTATTCCCCCCTGGCTGGCGCGATACTGGGATCTATGGCTGACCACACACCGACCACCACCACGCCCCCGGGGCGGGTGCTGGTCGTCGATGATGAACAACCCCTGGCTCAGATGGTGGCCTCCTACCTCATCCGGGCAGGCTTCGATACCCACCAGGCGCACACCGGCACCCAGGCCGTGGACGAGGCCCGTCGCTTTTCCCCAGATGTTGTGGTGCTGGATCTGGGGCTGCCCGAACTCGACGGCCTGGAGGTATGCCGACGGATCCGCACCTTCTCGGACTGCTACATCCTCATGCTCACCGCGCGTGGCAGCGAGGACGACAAGATCAGCGGTTTGACCCTGGGGGCGGATGACTACATCACCAAACCTTTTAGCATCCGGGAACTGGTGACCCGAGTGCATGCGGTGCTGCGCCGCCCGCGCACCAGCACCACCCCACCGCAGGTGACCACCCCCTTGATCGTTGGTGACCTCATCCTTGACCCCGTCGCCCATCAGGTGCGGGTGGGGGAGACGACCGTGGAGCTCACCCGCACGGAGTTCGAGCTGCTGGTTGCCCTGGCCCTGCGCCCCGGCCAGGCGCTGACCCGCCACGACCTGGTCACCGAGGTCTGGGACACCACCTGGGTCGGTGATGAACGCATCGTCGATGTCCACATCGGCAACTTGCGTCGCAAGCTCGGCACCGACACCCGAGGCCGGGGGTTTATCGACACCGTGCGTGGCGTGGGCTACCGGATGGGGCAGCCATGAATCACGGACCCGGCCTGACCTTCCGCTTCCTGGCCGCCCAGGTGTTGGTCGTGGTGATTAGCCTGCTGGTGGCCGCGGCCGTGGCCACGACGGTGGGCCCGCCCCTGTTCCATGATCATATGTTGATGGCCGGCCGGGAGGACCCCTCGCTGGAGCTGTTCCATGCCGAGCAGGCCTACCGGGACGCCAACCTGATCACCCTGGCCGTCGCCCTGCCCACTGCCTTGATCAGCGCCCTACTGGCCAGCCTGTGGTTATCGCGTCGTCTGCGCACCCCCCTGCAGGATCTCACCCGCGCCGCTACCAGCCTGGCGGCCGGTAACTCCCGTACCCGCGTGCCCGCCGGAGAAGCAGGCCCCGAGGTCGCCACCCTGGCGCATGCCTTCAACACCATGGCCGACCGGCTGGAACACACCGAACAGGTCCGCCGCCAGATGCTCTCTGATCTGGCCCACGAAATGGGCACCCCCTTATCGGTGCTCACGGTCTACCTCGATGGTCTCCAGGACGGGGTCGTGGACTGGGATAATGCCAACCACACGATCATGGCTGACCAACTCACCCGCCTGACCCGGTTGATGGAAGACATTGACGATGTCTCCCGGGCCCAGGAACACCGGATCGATTTGGACCTGGTGGAGGAAGGGCTCGGGGATCTGCTCCATACCGCCGCTGCTGCCGCGGGGGAAGCTTATGCTGACAAAGGCGTCGATTTACAGGTCGAGACCATTACGGACGCCGCCCGGGTGCTCGTGGACCGGCAACGCTTCGGCCAGGTGATGAGCAATCTCCTGTCCAACGCGCTACGGCACACCCCGGCCGGCGGGCAGGTCCGGATCAGCGTTCAGCGCCAGGGGGCGTCCACCGCGCTCATCCACGTCGCCGATGACGGCGAGGGCATCCCACCTAGCCAGCTCGGACACATCTTCGAACGCTTCTACCGGGGAGATGCCGCTCGCAGCCGGGACAACGGCGGGTCCGGTATCGGTCTGACCATCTCCAAGGCATTGATCGAGGCCCACGGCGGCACTCTCACCGCCACCTCCCCCGGACCTGGTCGCGGAGCGGTGTTTACCCTCCGCCTCCCGCTGTCCCCTCCCGACAGTGAGGAGGCTGCTCGGTGACCACACCCTGCCCCGCGTGAGGGCAGTGCCCTCCACCCCTTGAAGATATACCCCAGATAGCATCGCCGAATCCCACCGACCAGAAGGAGCTTTCCCATGATCACCTCCCCACCCCGCCTCTTGCCGATGGCCTCCCACGGCTGCAGCTGTTGCGGACCTGCCTCACGTGCCGACACTGCCTCCATCCCTGCCGCCAGCGACTCGTCAGCAGGAGGGTCCTCCTCTAGCTACCAGGTCACCGGTCTGACCTGCGGACACTGCGCGAAAAGCGTGACCCAGGCCCTTCAGGCCCTCCCCCAGGTCGACGACGTCCAGGTCGATCTCGATGCTGGTGGTGTTTCCACCGTCACGGTCACCGGTGTCGCACCTCCGGAGATGGTTCGCCGGGCCATCGAGGAGGTCGGCTACGCCGTCTTATCCTGATCAGTTTTACTCATCATCTCGACCCCGACCGGGTTGAGCGAAAGGAACGTCATGAGCACTCCCAACCATTCCGGTGATCACCCCTCTCCGGAAACAGACCACACCCACCACCCGGATCATGCCAGCCACAAACACCACGCAGATGCCGACACCCACGGCCATGCGATGCCCCACGATCACCCGCACTCCGCCCTGGACGACGAAGACCACCACGTTCATGGTCACGGCCAACACGTCGGACACAGCACCGCAATGTTTCGGGACCGCTTCTGGTGGTCGTTGATTCTGTCCATTCCCGTCGTTATTTTCAGCCCCATGGTCGCCCACCTCCTCGGCTACCACCTCCCGGCATTCCCCGGATCCACCTGGATCCCCCCGGTGCTGGGCACGATCATCTTCGTCTACGGCGGAACGCCTTTCCTTAAGGGCGGATGGAAAGAACTGAAATCCCGCCAACCCGGGATGATGCTCCTGATCGCCATGGCCATCACCGTGGCGTTTGTCGCCTCCTGGGTCACCACTCTGGGGCTGGGTGGTTTTGACCTGGACTTCTGGTGGGAGCTGGCCCTGCTGGTGACCATCATGCTGCTGGGCCACTGGCTGGAGATGCGCGCTCTCGGGGCAGCGTCCTCCGCGCTTGACGCGCTGGCTGCCCTGCTACCGGATGAGGCCGAGAAAGTCATCAACGGGACCACCCACACCGTGGCCATCTCCGAGCTAGTCGTCGACGACGTCGTGCTGGTGAGGGCCGGTGCCCGGGTGCCGGCCGACGGAACCATCATCGACGGAGCCGCCGAATTCGATGAGGCGATGATCACCGGCGAATCCCGTCCCGTCTTCCGCGGCACCGGTGACAAGGTGGTCGCCGGTACCGTGGCCACCGACAACACCGTCCGCATCCGGGTGGAGGCTACCGGCGGGGACACCGCCCTGGCCGGGATCCAGCGCATGGTTGCCGACGCCCAGGAGTCCTCCTCTCGGGCCCAGGCCCTGGCGGATCGGGCGGCGGCGTTGTTGTTCTGGTTCGCGCTGATCTCCGCTCTGATCACCGCGGTGGTGTGGACCATCATCGGCAGCCCGGACGATGCTGTGGTGCGCACGGTCACGGTGCTGGTCATCGCCTGCCCGCACGCCTTGGGCCTGGCGATTCCGCTGGTCATTGCGATCTCCAGCGAGCGGGCCGCGAAATCCGGGGTGCTCATCAAGGACCGGATGGCGCTCGAGCGGATGCGCACCATCGACGTGGTGCTCTTCGACAAAACCGGCACCCTGACCGAGGGTGCGCACGCGGTCACCAGTGTCGCGGCAGCTGTCGGCGTCACCGAGGGCGAGCTGCTGGCCCTGGCCGCCGCCGCGGAGGCCGACAGCGAGCACCCCGTGGCCCGCGCCATCGTGGAGGCCGCGGCCGCCCATCCCGAGGCCTCCCGTCGGCAAATCCGGGCAACTGGTTTCAGCGCCGCCTCCGGCCGAGGGGTCCGGGCCACTGTCGATGGCGCTGAGATCCTCGTGGGCGGGCCGAACATGCTGCGCGAGTTCAACCTCACCACCCCGGCCGAGCTCACCGACACTACCAGCGCCTGGACCGAGCGTGGGGCTGGTGTGCTCCATATTGTCCGCGACGGTCAGATCATCGGTGCGGTGGCCGTCGAGGACAAGATCCGCCCTGAATCCCGCGCCGCCGTGAAAGCCCTGCAGGACCGCGGGGTGAAGGTCGCGATGATCACCGGCGACGCCCAGCAAGTGGCCTACGCGGTCGGTCAGGACTTAGGCATTGATGAGGTCTTCGCCGAGGTCCTGCCCCAGGACAAAGACACCAAGGTCACGCAGCTGCAGGACCGGGGTTTGAGCGTGGCCATGGTCGGTGACGGTGTCAATGACGCCCCCGCTCTGACTCGCGCAGACGTCGGTATCGCCATCGGTGCCGGCACGGATGTGGCCATGGAATCTGCCGGGGTGGTCCTAGCCAGTGACGACCCGCGGGCAGTGCTGTCGATGATTGAGCTGTCCCAGGCCAGCTACCGCAAGATGATCCAGAACCTGATCTGGGCCTCTGGCTACAACATCCTCGCCGTGCCGCTGGCCGCCGGAGTGCTCGCCCCGATCGGGTTCGTGCTGTCCCCGGCCGTGGGCGCGATCTTGATGTCTGCCTCGACTATCGTGGTGGCCCTGAACGCTCAGCTGTTGCGCCGTATTGATCTGGAACCGGCTCACCTGGCTCCGACCGAGTCGAAGAAGGAACACACCACGCCTACTCCGGCATCCACCGCCGTCCACTGATCCACCACTTCTCTCCACTGCCCCCATATGGCCCTGAAAGACCCCACCATGAGGGGCACCCCTGTTCTTTCCGCTCTCGCCGTGGCCTCCACCCTGGCGCTAGCCGCCTGCGGTGAGGCCACCGAGTCAGGCAACACCGATGCCTCCACCTCAGCCACCACCACGGCGACGACTGAGGCGGACCGGGAGATCTCCGCCGATCACGACGACACAGACATCATGTTTGCCCAGATGATGATCCTGCATCACCAGCCGGTCCCCTCGGGAGGATTACTACACTCCTATTGCGACACTTTGCGGATTTACCGGGGATGGCAGGTTGAAAACGCAAATTTGTTCACAAATTCGCTAAGCGGGTTTTGCGGCACCGACCAGCGACCTACCAGCGCAACCAGGCGCCGGGTTAGACTGTCTGGCATGATCAAAAAACCGTATGCAATTGCTGCTGACTACGTTGCCATCGCCGCGTTCGCGCTGCTCGCGCGCATCGCGCACCAGACCGAAGAGATGCCGCTGAACTTCTTCGGCTGGCTGGAAACCTTCCTGCCGTTCGCGGTCGGGCTGGGGTTGGCGTGGCTGGCCACCCGCAAGGACAAGGGGTGGCTGATTTGGCTCATCACGATCGTGGTGGGCCTGATCATTTGGGGCTTCTACCGCCACAAGCTGCCGCACTACTCGTTCGTCATCGTGGCGAGCAGCATGTCGGCGCTGCTCATGCTGGGATGGCGCGGAGCAGCGAAACTGATCCTGAAGCGGCGTTAGCTCGACAGCCAACCCATGTTGGCCAGGAAGTCGCCGCCTTGGAGGGCGTAGATCATCCACACGAGGTGGTTGATGATGTCACCGGCGATGTCGAGTGCAGAGGAAAGCATGAAATTCTTCTCCTTTGAGTGTTAGAGCGGGCTGATGGTGTGCTTCTTCGGCAGGTCTTGCTCTTGTTTGGTGGCAAGTTGTCGAAGGGCGCGTCGTAACGAGATGCGGGTTTGGGACGGCTCGATCATTGAGTCGATGAACCCGCGCTCGGCGGCGACGTATGGGGAGGTCATGGTTTCGTCGTAGAAGTCCATGAACATCTTCTTCATCGCCTCACGCTGGACGGGATCCTCGATGGCGGCGAGCTGCTTGCCCTGGATCATCACCACGGCAGCAGAGGAGCCCATGACGGCGATTTGCGCGGTCGGCCAGGCGAGGTTGATGTCGCCGGTGAGGTTCTTGGAACCCATGACGGCGTAGGCGCCGCCGTACGCCTTGCGGACGATGAGGGTGACCTTCGGTACGGTGGCCTCGACGACGGCGAATGCTAGTTTGGCGCCGCGGTGGATGAGGCCTTCGCGCTCCTGGTCGACGCCGGGCAGGTAGCCTGGCGTGTCCACGACGAAGACGAGGGGGATGTTGTAGGCGTCGCAGGTGCGGATGAAGCGCGCGCCCTTGTCGGCGGCGTCGGCGTCGATGCACCCGGCCTGGTACATGGGGTTGTTGGCGACAAAGCCGACGGTGCGGCCGTCGATGCGCCCGAAGGCGCAGATGAGGTTCTCGGCGTATCCTGCCTGGATTTCGACGAGGTTCTCGTCGTCGCCGAGCTGCACGAGGAGGTCCATCATGTCGTAGCCGGCGTTGGTGTCGTCGGGCATGAAGGTGTCGAGGGCGGAGTCGTCGAGGTCGTCGTCCTCGGGGGCCCATTCGACGGGGGCTGGGTCGAAGGTGGACGTCGGCAGGTGGGCGAGGAGGTCGCGGACGTAGTCGAAGGCTTCTTCCTCGGAGCCGACGACGGCCTGGATATTGCCGGACTGCTCCTGCACGCGGGCGCCACCGAGTTCGGCGGAGGTGATGTCTTCGCCGGTGACTTCGCGGATGACGTTGGGGCCGGTGACGTACATTTCGGACTGGCCGTCGACGGCGACGACGAAGTCGGTGGTCACGGGCGCGTAGACGGCACCGCCGGCGGACTTGCCCAGCATGATGGAGATCTGCGGGCTGCGGCCGGATAGCGGGAGCTGGCGGCGGGCGATCTCGGAGTACATGGCCAGGGACGTCACGGCGTCTTGGATGCGGGCGCCGCCGGAGTCCTGGATGCCGATGACGGGGCAGCCAATCTTGATGGCGAACTCCATCACCTCGACGACCTTGCGGCCGAAAGTCACGCCGACGGAACCGCCGTAGACGGTTTTGTCGTGGGCGTAGACGGCGACGGGGCGGCCGTCAACACGCCCGTAGCCGGTGACGACACCGTCGGAGTAGACGGCCTTGTCGTCGCCGGGCGTGCGGGCTAGGGCGCCGATCTCGACGAAGGAGCCTTCGTCGAGAAGCGCGGCGATGCGCTGGCGCGGGGTGGTGTTCCCGGCGTCGTCGCGGCGCTTCCGCGAGCGCTCAGAACCGGGGTCCTGCGCTTTTTCTAGACGTGCACGCAGGTCAGCGAGCTTTTCTGCGCTAGTTGCCATTATCAATCCATTCGTTCATGTACTTGCCCACGATGCCAACCGCGGGCTCGTCGACTACTGCCAAATGGTCGCCCGGCAGGTGGACGATCGTCAAATCCTTCACGATAGCGCCCCAGCCGCCGTCCTCGTCAATGTGGGCGTAAGCCGGCTCAAGGGTGATCGCACCGTCGTGCATGCGCTCGGCGCGGAACAGCAGCACCGGCACCTGCACGTCCGCCCAGCGGGCGAAGTCGAGGCGGTTGAGGATCTGATTATCGACGAAGGAGGCGCGCTGGTGCTCCAGCACCCCGGCGGCGAGCCCGTGCTCGGAGGCGTCGGTGGTGGCGAGGAACTCAGCCAGCATGTTGAGGACAGCGTCCTCCCCTGCCGTCTCCAGCAGGTCGAAGGGCACCGGGAAGTCCAGCCCGTAGGTGTCCTTGGCGAACTTGGCGTAACGCTCCCAACGCTTCTTGGTTTCCTCCGGGGTGTCGGGGGCAGGCTCGGACGGCTGGGTTGTGTCCAGCAGCGCGATGTACGCGATGCGGTCGTTGCCCAGCTGGTGCGCTACTTCGTAGGCGAGTGCGCCGCCGAAAGACCAGCCCGCGAGCACGACCTTGCCCTCGGGCGCGATGCGGTTGATGTCTTCCACGTAGGCTGCGGCGCGCTCTTCGAGGGTGCCTTCGAGTCGCTCGACGCCGTACACCGCGACGTCGTCTGCTAGTCGACGAGCCAACGGCTGGTACACCGCACTGGACCCACCGGCCGGGTGGAACACGAACACTGGCGGCTTGGTGGTGTGCTCTGGCTGCTGCAAGACGCGGATGTTGCCCTCGACCTCGGTTTCGAGGCCCTCGCGCACGATGTCGGCGAGCGGCTCGAGCGTCTCTGCGTCCTTGACTTGCTCGGCGGTCACGGTGATGCCAGAACGCTCGCTCAGGTGGTTGGCGATAGCTTCGGCCTGCGCGTCGTCGATGGATGGCAGCTCGGAGGTCACGCCGGCTGCTGCGGTGCCGGTGAACTTGGCCCACGCGCCGAACACCATGCGCTCGGAGGCGTCGCGCGGTGCGACGCCGACGCCCTGGGCACCCTCTGATTTCTCGGCGGGATCGGTGGGGGCAGTATCGGCAGGCTCAGAGACGGCATCAGCAGCCTCCGACTGCACCCCGGCGACCGCGTCCTCGACGATGCGGATGACGTCGGCGACGGAAGCATCGCGAAGCGTTTGTACTGGCAGTGGCGGGATCTGGAAGTCGTTTTCCACGCGGTTCTTGATGCGCATGCCCATCAGGGAGTCCAGGCCAAGATCGATGAGCGGTAGCTCATCGGGGAGGTCCTCGGCGTCGTAGCCCATGGACTCGGACACGATGGAGCGCAGGCGCTGGGCGACGGACTCGCCGGAGTTCGGGTCCCAGCGGATGGCGTCGACGTCGGCGAGCTCGTCCACGACCGGCGCGGCGTCACCAGCAACGTCGGCCACTGTGGCAGGAGCAGCAGCCGTTGAGTCCTCCTCAACAGCACCACCCAGGTCCAGCGCGGTGGCGAAGCCCTCCGCCAGCAGGGTGTCCTCGTGGAACACCTTCACGCTCACCCCGCCGAGCGAGGTCGCCGCGATGGTGGTCACGTCACCCTCGGCAGGAAGTACGTCGTGGTCCTCGTAGGCCACCACCCGGGAGCCGGGCAGGACTTCGGCGGCGACGGCGTCGATAATCTGGTGCGGGCTAAACAGCGTGTCCGCGGCCGTCGAGTACGCGACCTGGCCCTCCGGCAGGCGCACCTTCGCGCCCAACAGCGAGGTGTGCGCGGAGGCGGGGCGCGCGTCGGTCCAGAACTCGGAGCGCTTGAACTGGGTCAGTGGGGCGTCGATACGCGGACCGCGCCCGTAGAACGCGGTGAAGTCGACGGCGGTGCCGCTGACGTACAGTTTCGCCGCGAGGTCCAGGATGGATTCAACCTCGTCAACCTTGCGCTTACACGTGAACAGCAGCTGCGCATCCGGCTTGCCCGAGGCGAACGCGGTGTTCATCAAGCCCATGATCGCCACCGGGTTCGGCGCGACCTCCACGAGTGTGGTGTAGCCCTCGGCAAACGCGGTCTCGGTGGCCTGCTGGATGTAGACCGGCTGGCGCGTCATGCGCAGGAAGTATTCGTCGGTGTGCACAACCTGGCCCGGCTGGTACACCACGCGCTCGTCGACGCTGCTCAGCAGAGGGATCCGCAGTGGGTGGGCCTCAATCCCGGCGATCTGCGCGGCCAAGTCACCCAGGATCGGGTCGAGCGCACTCGTGTGCCCGGCGCCGCGCACGCGCATCAGTCGTGCGAACTTGCCTTCGCCTTCCAGCTTCTCGACGAGCCCCTTCACCGCACCAACGGGACCGCCCACGGTGAGCATGCCCGGCCCGGCGAACACGGCCGCTTCAACGCCCGTGCCCTCCAATTGATCGGCGCTCAATTCGACGACGGCCATGGCGCCCTCGGCGTCGGTGTCGGCGGTGAGCGCTTCGCCCTCGCCCATCAGGCGGGCGCGGTGGCACGCGATCACCATCGCGTCCTTCGCGCTGATGCCGCCGGAGGCGTAGCCCGCGGCGATCTCGCCCATGGACATGCCCATCACGGCTGCCGGGCGGATCCCGGCGGCGTCAAGCATGTCGGTCAGCGCGATCTGGTAGGCGGTCACCGCGACCTGGCCGGTCTCGGTGTCGTAGGTCAGCCCGTCGTCCTCGATGATTTCGATGATGGACCAGCCGGCCTCGAACTGGACGATGGAGTCCAGCTCACGCATCCGCTGCGCAAACAGCGGCGAAGATGCCATGAGCTGCTTCGCCATCTTGCGGTGCTGGGAGCCGAAGCCGGAGTACACAAACACCGGGCCGAGCGCGTTCGGCGAGTCTGCCACGGCGATGCCTGGGCCGATCTTGCCCTCGGCAACCTGGTGCAGCCGCTTCACAGCTTCTTCGGTCGTGGCGGCGGTAACCACCGCGGCGGAACGGCCGTGGTTACGCAGCGCCAACGAACGCGCAATAGGAATAAGGTCGGCGTCCGGGCGTCCTTCCAGGGCGTCGGCCAGCTCGGCTGCCGCGGACTTACGCCGCGAGGTCAACAGGCTGCTGACGGGGAGGGTGGCCGTCGATACGCCGGTAAGCGCTTCGGGGCGCTGCGGCGCTGCCTCGTAGTCTGCGGGATCGAACTCCTTGACCACGACGTGCGCGTTCGTGCCGCCGAAGCCGAAGCCGGAGACACCCGCCACGCGCTGGCCGGAGTACTGAGGCCACTCGCGCGGGTCCTCGACGACCTCAAGGTTGTTGGCGTCGAAGTCGACGTAGCGGTTCGGGCCGGCGAAGTTCGCCATGGCCGGGATCGTGTCGTGCTGCAGGGCCTGGACAACCTTGATGAGTGCCGCCACGCCCGCGGCGGACTCCGAGTGGCCGATATTCGATTTCGCGGAGCCGAGCAGCAGCGGCTGGCCAGCCTCGCGTCCGGCGCCGCAGACTTGGCCCAGCGCGGTGGCCTCGATCGGGTCGCCGAGGATGGTGCCGGTGCCGTGGGCCTCCACGAGGTCGACGGTGCGCGGGTCCACGCCCGCGTCGGCGTACGCCTGCTGCAACACGTCTACCTGGGCCTCCGGGTTTGGCGCGGTCAGGCCGTTGGAGTGGCCGTCCGAGTTGGTGGCGCTGCCCTTGATCACGGCGAGGATGTCGTCGCCGTCGGCGATGGCGTCCTCCACACGCTTGAGCACGATGAACCCGGCCGCTTCCGAGCGGACGATGCCGTCCGCGTCATCAGAGAATGCGTGGATCTTCCCGGAGGGCGAAATCACGCCCAGCTCCGAGAACATCAGGGAAGCAAACGGGTTGGCCAGGATGTTCACGCCGCCGGCGAGGGCGACGTCGGCTTCGCCCTCGCGAAGGGCGCGCACCGCGTAGTGCACCGACACCAGCGAGGAAGAGCAGGCCGTGTCCACGTTCATGGACGGGCCACGGAAATCGAAGGCGTAGGAGATCCGGTTCGGGATCACCGCGCTCGACGCGCCGGTCAGCGCGTACGGGTGCGCCTGCGCCGGGTCAGCGCCCATGAGCATGCCGTAGTCGTTATTGGAGGAACCAACAAACACGCCCACGCGCTGCCCGCGCAGCGAGTCGGCGGGGATGTGGGCGTCCTCAAGCGCCTCCCAGGCGACCTCCAGCATGATGCGCTGCTGCGGATCGATATTCTTCGCCTCCAGCGGGGACAGGCCAAAGAACTCGTTGTCGAAGGCGGCGATGTCGTCGAGGTAGCCGCCGTCGGTGGCTTCCTCGTGCATCTTGGTGCGCAGGAACGGATCCGAGTTGTACTCGGACCAGCGGCCCTCCGGCAGCGGGCCGGTCGTGACCTCGCCTGCGGCGAGCAGGTCCCAGTACTCGTCCACGTTATTCGCGCCCGGGAACCGCCCGGCCGTGCCGACGATGGCGATGTCGTGGCCCTTCGCCTCCACGTCGCGGCCGGTGGCGACGACGTTCGACGCCGCCGGGGCGTCAGCGGTCAGCGCGTGGGCCAAGGCGGCGACCGTCGGGTACTGGTAGGCCACGGTGGGGTCGATGCGTCGGCCCAGTAGCTTCTCCAGTTCCCCGGAGAGAACCACTGCGTCGCGGGAGGAAAGCCCGTAGGACTCGAACGGGGTGGTCGCGTCAACGCTTTCCACACCGGTCGTCTCCGCAACCCACTGTTGCAGCCACTGGATCAATGCATTCTCACTCATAGCATCCAACCCTATCGGTCGTGCCTTTCTTTTCGTTATCAGCCTTGGTAGTTCTTCGCGTTGACCTGGCGCGCAATTTTGCCCGAGGATGAACGCGCGATCTCGCCCGGCGCGTAGAAGCGGATGTCTGCGGGCGCCAGTCCGTGCTTCGCGGTTACGGCGGAGCGGATCGCGGCGATGGCGTCGGCGTCATCTTCCGGGGTCGCTGTCTCGGCGCGCTCGACGAGCAGCACCAGCTTTTCGACGTCCTCCCCCGGCACCGCAAACGCCGCCACCGAATCCTTGCGCACATGTTCGCTGGCCTCCATGACGGTGGCCTCGATGTCCTGCGGGTAGTGGTTACGTCCTGCGACGACGATGAGGTCCTTGACGCGGCCGGTGATGTAGAGGTGGCCGTCGAGAAGCGTGCCGAGGTCCCCTGTTGCCAGCCAGCCGTCCTTCGGCAGGCCTTCCTGGAGCGTGGCGCCGATGGTGTTGCCGAAGGTGTCGGCGGTGTCGCGCGCGCGGTCCTGGTAGCCGAGGGCGATGTTCGGGCCGTGTGCCCACAGCTCGCCGATGGTGCCAGGCGCGACCTCGTCGTGGGTCTGCGGGTCGACGACGGCGAAGTGCATCCATGACACCGGCTGGCCGTTGGAGGCCATCACAACGCCGCCATCTGTCTCTACCGCAAGCCCCTCGGTGAGCTTGTCACGGTCGAGGGTGACGAACTTGGGGCGGTCCGGGGTCTGCGGGGTGGAAACGAGCAGGGTCGCCTCCGCGAGCCCGTAGGAGGGGCGCATCGCTTTGCGGTCCAGGTTGAATCCCTCGTAGGCCGCAATGAAGCTGTCGACGCTCGGCTTCGTCACCGGCTCAGAACCGATGACGAGGGCGTCGAGGACGGACAGGTCCAGGTCCTGCGGCGCGTGCCCGACGGCACGAGCGCACAGCTCGAGCGCGAAGTTGGGCGCCGCGGTGAAGACGTGGATGTCCTCCGGGTCGCTCTCGCAGCGACCGAGGCGTTCCACCCAGCGCATCGGCTGCTGGATGAAGTCACGCGGGGTGAATAGCTCGAACTCGCTGCCAAGGATGATCAGCATCATCGAGATGATGATGCCCATGTCGTGGTGCAGTGGCAGCCAGCACG
This sequence comes from Corynebacterium sp. UMB10321, assembly GCF_030228725.1. Lineage (NCBI taxonomy): Bacteria > Bacillati > Actinomycetota > Actinomycetes > Mycobacteriales > Corynebacteriaceae > Corynebacterium > Corynebacterium sp. UMB10321. The sequence continues at coordinate 26,250 of NZ_JASOZC010000010.1, forward strand.
GCACGCGCATCGGCTGTTCCAGCTTCGCCGCCGTATAGATCTGGATGACGTTAGACACGATGGACTCGTTGGTGAGCATCACGCCTGCCGGGTTGCGGGTGGAGCCGGAGGTGTACTGCAGGAAGGACACATGGTCCGACGTATCGACGTCCCCCTCCACCTGTCCGGCCACCCAGCCGGCAGCGAGCGTGTCCGGCAGCGCGTCGACCGCGATGATGCGCGGGCGTTCCTTGCCCGGCAGCTCCGCGAAGAAAGCGCGCACTGCTGGCGCGCCCTGCTTGTTGGTGAGCACCACGTTGGCCTCGGCGTCGGCGAGGACGGCGCGCAGGTGGCCTTCGTGGCCTGGCTCGGTCGGGTCGTAGAGCGGCACCGGGATCTGGCCAGCGTACATGGCACCCATGAATCCGAAGATGTACTCGGGGCAGTTGCCCGCCAGGATGGCCACGCGGTCCCCCGGCTTTCCGATCTGCTGCAGGCGCGCCGCCACCGACTTGATCCGTGTGTTTACTTCCGCGCGCGTGAACGTGCGCAGCGCCCCGTCCGGGTCTGCGGAGTAGTCCCACGAGCGGATGTTGACGGTGTCTGTCGCACCGGCCTGTGCGGCTGCCCCGTAGAGCATCTCGGTGAGGGCCGGGATGGTGAAGTTCGGCGGGAGTTTGATCTGGCCGGTCTCATCAATAAACCGCTGAATCAGTACTTGGAGATCCATGGGCACTCCTTGTAGTCAGGTCCTAGAATTAGTTAGTTTCTAGAAAGAATCAATTACGGACATTGCCCAATCTACAGCCCATTGCGGCGTAGTGGTACCCGGAATCACATCCGGGTTCGTGGCATACATCGCGTGATTGCCGTTGGCCAGCAACAACGCACTCGCGCGGTCCACCGCATTTCCGATATCCTGCGGCGCGTCACAGATGGAATCATTCGGCGCACAAATCTCATACGCGCGGTCAGCCACCTGGCCGAAGCCACCCTGCCGCGCACCGGTCATCGTTGCGCCTGGCGTCGCCGCGCTCACAACCATCTGCAGCGGGCGCAGCGCAATCTCAGCGCCAACACCGCTCAGCTCAACACCAGGGTTCACGCCGACGCCGTTCTCACGACGCCCGTCCGCAATCATCAACGAGCCCAGCAGGCGCTCCGGCGGCAACGCGTGCGTCCCCGCGCCAATCTGGTTCGTAATATCGCCCGCAATCACCGCGCCCTGCGAGAACCCTGCCACAATGAACTTCGTCGACGGACACTGCTCCGCCACGAACGCAATCTCGCCGTTCGCGCGCGCCGTGCCCTCAGCGCGGGACTCGTCGTAGCTCATCTCGTTGCGGCCCTGCGGAGTCTGGATGTTCCGGAACTGTGCCGTGTACGGCACCGTGAACACGCGCACCTGGTCAATCGAGTAGCGCTCCTGCAGCGGGTTCGTAATCGACAGCATAAAGCTGTTCGGGTTCGCCTGCGGGGCGAAGGGGTCGTCGTCAATTGACGATTCCCACGTGCCCGGAATCGAGACGAACTCCACCGCCGGGCACCAATCTGGCTCCTGGCGCGCCTCCGTCGACGTGCCCGGCTCACCCGGCTCAACGACACTCGGCCCGTCCTGGTTCTTGAGCCACTGGAATACCCCCAGCCCAATCGCCGCGAGCACCACAATGACCGCAGCTACAACGCCTGCTCTGCGCATATTACTCCCTTACTTGCACAGCTTGGACTGCGCGGTTTCACCAATCAGCGCCGCCACGGCATTCGCATCCAAATCGGTGCGGCGCTGCTCTACCAGCTGCCCCGCAACCGCATCGCGCGTCACGGAGTCACCATTGCACACCGTCGCGCCCGTCGCCGTCAACTGATCCTCGACGCCCTTCACATTCACGCCGCTTTGCTGCAGCTGGTCAAGGAACGCCTGCTCTTTCGGGCTAAACGTCGGCGCCTGCTCCGGAATCGAGGTCACCTCACGCGCCGGCTGATCCGCCGGGCCCTGGTTTTTCGACGCCGGCTTCGCTCCCTCCGACGTCGTCGCCTTCGCAGTGCCAGACGCCGACGACGTTGCCGTCGGCGGGGCCTGCGTCGCCGTCACGTCATCGCTCTCCACCGTCGTGCCACCGCAGGCCGCCAAGCCCAACGCGAGGCAGAGGCTTGCGCTCGTCAGCAGTCGCTTCATCGCCGCTCCTTACTTCCGCTCGCGGACCACGCCGTTGACCTGCTCCAGCGTTCCGTGCTGGAAGTCAATCACCAGTCCACCGGCAGGGATTTCGCGCATGTCCGAGGTCGGCCAGCCCATCGCGCCCTGCTCGTAGCCGCGCTTGCCCCACTCCTCGAAGATGTCGCCGTAGAGCACCACGTGTGCGCCGGTCTCTGGCGACCAGTAGATGTTGCCCTTCTCGAACTGCTGGAAGAACCCTCCGCGGATCGCGATCTCGTTGCTCTTCGGGTAGCCCAATGCGCTCGTCGCCGTGCCCAGCTCGCCGTACTTCTCAGCGATCGCGCCGTGGACAATGTTGTGGCTCTTGTCCGGGTTGCGGGTCAGGAACCCGCCCTGGAACTTCTGCACGTAGCCCTTGCCCACCTGGTTCGCCTCAGCAACCGGGTACTTCAGGTCGCCCGTCTCGTAGCCGTTCTCGCCCCAGGCCTTGAACATGTCGCCAGGGATAGCGTAGGCGCCAGTCTGCGGCGTCCAGTAAATCGAACCGTTCTCGAAGTGCACGAAGCGGCCAACGCCGTCTGGCGTCTTGGTCTCACCGGTGGTCGGGAAGCCGAGCCAGCTCGACGCGCCACCCAGGCCGCTGTACTTCGCCAGGATCGCGCCGAACAGCGGGTACGCACCCGTCTTCGGGGACCAGAACGCGGTACCACCACGGAAGTCCTCGGCCTTGCCCTTGCCGTCAGCGACGTCGTACTCGTTATTCACGCAGCTACCGATCACACCAGACTTCGTCGCCTCAGCAATCGCGCCCACCGGGCTACAGTCCGAACCGCGGTCAGCCTCCGCCAACGCCAACGCATTCGCGATGTACGGCCAGGCCTGCGTCATCTCAAACTGCCAGTACTCCCACGAGTGCACGCCCGACGGACGGAACTTCACAACCGGCTTCACCGGCGTCCGCGACGCGTAATCGACGAAGGTCTGCGTCGACAAGCGAGAAATCACCTCAAGCCCGACACCAGCCGGGTTCGCAGCGCCCTTCGCCACCGACTCCGGGTTACCAAAGTCATCGCGGCCCGAGCCCGAGGACACGTACACCGTCATGTCCTTCAACGCCTCAATGCCAAGCTTCGGGTCGTGGTCAATCCAGTCCTGCGACCCAGCCGGGCCCCACATCGCCTCCGAGTCGTAGCCGCCCGCATCCATCTGCGCGGCCTTAATCGCCGTCGGCATACCCGTGGTTGTGGTGTCCAAGTAACCAGAGAAGGAACCCACGAACTTGAACAGGTGCGGGTTACGCTCCGCCAGGTTAATCGCGGCAGTACCACCCATCGAGATACCCACCACGGCACGGCTATCATTCGAGCGGAACTCGTTATTGAGCACCGGGACGAGCTCCTTCGTCAAGAAGGTCTCCCACTTGTAATTCTTCCCGTTGTTCGGGCGCTGCCAATCCGAATAGAACGAAGACTCACCACCAACCGGCAGGATCACGTTCACGTTCTTGTCAGCGTAGAACTGCTCAATATTCGTCTCGATGGTCCAGCCATTCTCATCATCACGAGCACGCAGACCATCCAGCGCCCACACCTCAGGGAACTTCGCCTGCGGATTCGAGTGCCAGTCACGCGCCAGCAGGATCTGCACCTGCATCAGCTGCTCCGGCATCGCCGCCGAACGAATAAACACAGCCACGCGGCGGTTCGTCAACCACTCAATGCGGTCCACGCTCACACCTTCAGGCAGGCCCGGGATCTGCGGGTTCTTATCAACCTCAATCGGCGTCCGCTTCGGCGGGTCCGACGGCCGAATATTATCCGACAGCCCACCACGGTTACTCGACAGCGGCAACGACGACTGCGCCGCAGCCGACGTCGACAACACCGGAACTAACGACGCCACCATCGGCACCGCCGCCGCAACAATCGCAGCCTTCTTCATCCGATTCATAGGGGAACGGGTCTCACGCATGAATTTCCTGCCTCAACTCTTCTTCTGGGCTTTTGCCATTTTTTGGGTGTGCACAACCAGCGCCGCGTGCTCTACAGCCAACTCCGAGGGTTCCCCTCCCCCGGAATCAACCAGCGACGGCGCTAACAAATCACTCTAAAGGTTAAGTATGCCTTGAGAGTTTAGCCACCAGACACGCCGGAGCGCCACCGAGTTATTTGGCGTTGGGTGGGGCGCGTGCACCAAATCCCCTCGGCGAGGGCCTGCGAACTGGGTGTTTGCAGATCAGCGCGCGAAAATCCAGGAATTTGGTGCACACCGGAGTTAGGCAGACACCAAATTCCCTCCCGCAAGCCACGCCACCTGGGGAAACGCAAAACCCGCCCACCAAACCAAGGAATTTGGTGCGCAGATCGGGGAGCGAGTGGCAGAGGACGCAATTCATGCTCGGGGACGGGGTAAAAGCCCAGGTCGTCAAAACTGGGGTGCGTCTTTTGTCACTCACCCTCGTACACCAAGCACCAAATTCCCTCAGCGAGAGTCAGCGACCTGGGCGTTTGCAGATCAGCACGCGAGAATCCAGGAATTTGGTGCACACCGGAGTTAGGCAGACACCAAATTCCCTCCCGCGAGCCGCACCACCTGGGGAAACGCAAAACCCGCCCACCAAATCAAGGAATTTGGTGCGCGGGAGCCAAGAAGTGCAAGGGCCAAAAACTACCAGGCGTTCATCACGTTGAGGATGCGAGGCTTCGTGTACTCAAGCTGCTGGCCGAACTGTTCCCAGTTGTGCAGGCCAACAGGTGTGAACACGGCGGTGTGCTTGACGCCGGTGGCTGTGGCCTTGGCGCTCCACAGGCGTGTGGTGAAGTTCGCGACCATCTCCAGCGCGATGCCGGCGGCCTTGTGCTGTGGCAGGTAGCGGTCGTCGCGTGCGGATGGAGTGCCGCTTCCGGCGGAGACGTAGACGTCGCGGCCCCGCAGGTTACCCATGTTCAGGAATGGGTCGTTCTCGTAGCGGCGGGGATCAAAGATGGAGCCCCACATGGCGTTGAGGTTGTAGAGGCCGCCGTCGAGAAGTGCGAGGCGCAGCGCGGTTTGGGCGCCGGGGATGGTGGTGGTGAGGTAGCCGGAATAGGACAGCACCTGGCGGAACTGCTGCGGGTGCAGCGCGGCGAGGTTGATCGCGGCGGTGCCGCCCATGGACAGGCCGAGGATGGAGTTGTTCGTCGGGGATACGCCGAAGTGGCGCTGCAGGTATGCGGGCAGCTCCTTGGACAGGAAGGTGTCCCACTTGTAGGTGACGGGGCTGTTGAAGTTGTAGGTGGCTGGCGCGTTCCAGTCGGTGTAGAAGGAAGACTGGCCGCCGACCGGCATCACGAGGGTGATGTTGTGGTTGACGAAGGTGCGTGCTGCGTTGACGTCTTGGACCCAGGCGTTGGTGCGTTCGGTGGCGCGGAGGCCGTCGAGCATGTAGAGGCCGGCGTTGCCGCCGCGCTGAGCGGGCTGGATCTGGACGGTGATGTGGCGGCCCATTGCTGGCGACCAGACGGTGCAGCGTTGTACCCAGTAGCCGACGCGGTCCCATTCGCAGGTGCCGGTGGAGTCGGGGCGCAGCCAGTCACGGTTGGCGGCTTGTGCTTGGGGGGCGGCGACGATCATCGACAGCGCGGTCAGGAGCGCTACCACTAGGCCCATGAGTCCGTGGCGGTTCTTCATACAGCGTTTCCCTTTCTCAGCAGTTTGCTACCAAACTACACGGGTACCGCTATGGATACCCAAATCCTCGCCTTGGCTGAGCCGTGCCTGTTCGTCGTCTGTGAGGTAGCTGAGGTAGGTGGAGGGGTCGTCGGAAAGCTGGAGGGTTCGGCCGTTACCCAGCGAGTATTTGATGTTCTTCCAGAAGCGTTCGCGGCTCATTGGCTCGCGGGACGTGGCGAGCAGCTCGGCTATTTCGGGGCTACGGAGTGCGGCGCGGGCTTGGCGCGCTTCCTCCTGGTCGATCCACTCGGGAACCTTTGAGAGGTCGACGGCCGTGTCCGCAACTTGCCATTCGGCGGCGAGCTGCTTGTCGTGCCCGACGCGCCCTTCGGGGTCGCGCGGCATACGGGCCGCGAGCGGCGTCGCAAGTCCGACGGTGTCGAGGACGCGGACGTCGAGAGGCGCGTTCATGCTGGTCATGCCGAGGTTGATCAGGTAGAGCGACAACTGGTAGGCCTGCAAGTTACTGTCTGCGTCGGGGACGCGGGGGCGCGGGTACCAGGAGTAGAGCTCCGGGTCGCGGCTGATAAGCCCCGGTGCGATTTGGGCGGCGTGGGCGTCGCGGGCCTCGATGACAGCGTCTGTGTAGTTCGTCATGAGTTTCGAGCCCAGGAAGTCTTCGGCGTAGCGCGGCGGGTTGTCTGGTTCGCGGTTGACGGCCATCGTCCAGAACTCGCGCTCGTCAACGATGCCGAGCTCTTTCGCCGTCCTGCTGTGGATGTCCTCGTCGAGCGGGTGGGCACGCACCACAATTATCGACGCCCACACCGCCACCACCAGCGCAACCACCACGTTGAGGCGCGTCAGTGGGGCGGCCATCACCGGCAGCAGCAGCGCGAAGAGCGGCAGCAGCCACATGCGTCCGTGCATGAAGTCGCCGCCGACGCGTAGCACGTACAGGATGTGGATCAGCGCGCACCCCACGACGAGCGCCACGATGGCGGCGCGACGTCCGGTGACGAGGAAGCGTCGTAAAGAAATAAGGAGTACCGCGATGACCAGCAGGAGCGGCAGGTAGAGCGCGTAGGGCCCGATGAAGTCCCAGGCGTACTTGGCGCCTTCGGCCCACTCGCTGCCGGAGGCGGACTTGGCCACTGCGGTGTGCGGGGTGAGCAGGCCGTAGTAGCCCATGCGGAAGATCTGGTACGCGGCGGGCACGGGCAGCGCTGCCGCCAGGATGCCGAGCGTCTTGCGCGGCGAGTACACCAGCAGGACCAGGCCGGTCAGCCCGCCGTAGAGTGCCAGCTCTGGGCGGACCAGCCAGGACAGTCCGCACCAGAAGGCCAGCCAGTAGCCGACCACGGGGGCGGCGCGGCGCGCGGTGCCGCCCGCCCACTGGACGAGTAGCGCCCACCACGCCGCCAGCCACAGCAGGGACAGGCCCCACTCCAGCCCGGAGGTGGCAAAGTCGCGCGCGGGCGGCAGGGCGAAGTAGACCAAGATGCCCAGCGGCACCACCGGCGCGGTGCGCCAGAACCTGCCCGCAGCGTAGGTGGCCAGCACCGCCGCGACGACGGTGCACAGCAGCGCGAGCCACATCGCGATGGTTTCCAGGCGGGCGTCGCTGACCATCGCGAAGGCGGTGATCAAGTACTGCCACAGCGTGGAGGTGTTCGCCTCCACGCGCTCGCCTGCGTTGAAGACTGGGCCATTGCCGGCCAGCAGGTTGCGCACGGTGCGCAGGACGATGAGGCCGTCGTCAGACATCCAGCGCCTGGTCCACCCGCCCCAAAATGCGAACACGCCCGCAATGGCGCACGACAGCAGCAGCGTCACCCGGGCGTTGATCTTCATTGCGCCAATGTTACTAAGCCAGCGCTGGCACCACGTAAACTGCCAGCACAATGCACAGGATCCAGGCTGCGGCCAGCATCTGCAGCACGCGGTCTTCCAGGGCAATCTCGTCAGGCGCGCCGCCGTGACCACCGTCAACCTTCGCGGCGTAGCGCAGGATCGCGATCACAAACGGCACCATCGAGATCTGGTACCAGACCGCGGCCGCGCCTTCGACCGAGTTGGAGAGCTGGAAGCCCCACAGGGCGTAGCTCATCACGACGGCGGTCGCGGACAGGGTCCACACGAAGCGCAGGTAGGTGGCCGTGTAGCCCTCCAGGGCCTTGCGGATCTTCGCGCCAGTCTCCTGCGCCAGCAGCAGCTCCGCGTAGCGCTTGCCCGACGCCATGAACAGCGAGCCGAACGCCGCGACCAGCAGGAACCACTGCGACAGGTCAATGTTCGCCGCCACGCCACCGGCCATGGTGCGCAGCATGAACCCGGAGGACACCAGCGCGATGTCGATGACCGGGATGTGCTTCCAGCCGAAGCAGTAGCCCAGCTGCAGCGCAATATAGATGCCAATCACGAGGGCGAGGGCGAAGCCGTCCGTCGCTAAGAAGGAGAGGCCAAGCGCTGCGACGATGAGCACCACCGCCATCGCGTAGGCCAGGTTGATCGGCAGCATGCCCGAGGCGATCGGGCGGAAGCGCTTCGTCGGGTGCTCGCGGTCACTGTCCACGTCGCGGGCGTCGTTGACCAGGTAGATCGAGGAGGCGCCGAAGCAGAACACCACGAACGCCAACAGCACGTCCAGCGCGGTGCGGGAGGTCCATGCCTCCGTCCCGGCGGCCAGCGGAGCCGCCAGCACCAGGACGTTCTTCACCCACTGCTTCGGGCGAAGGCCCTTCACCATGGCGTCGGGAAGGTTCTTGGGCGGGACGCGTACCTGCTGGTAGTCGACGCCCTCAGTGTGGGGCTCCGGCTTCAAAAAGGGTTCGTGCGGTTGCGTGTTGCTCACTTCAGCTGCCTTTCCACCTCGATCGTCGCTTTGGCGCACCCGGCGCCGAGCAAAGCACCGACAATAGTATCCGTCGGGTAGTGGACGCCAAGGAGGTTGCGGGAGAACATCATCACCGGTACGAGCAGCAGCGGCCATTTCTTGCCCGTGATGTCCATCAGGTGCACCGCGGCCGCGCCCGTGTTCGTCGCATGCGAGCTAGGGAACGACAGTTTCGACGGGGTGGCCACGCCAATGTTCACGCGGGGGTCATGCGGCCTTGGGCGCCGCACAATCCGCTTGATGACGACGCTCGCCGCGTGCGCCACGAAGGTGCCCACGCCCAGCGCCAGCCACTTCGAGCGCCTCTTCTTATCGACGCCCGCCCCGAGCCCCGCGACGGCCAACCAGCCAAGGTCGTGCTCGCCGAAGTGGCTCAGGCCCCTGGCCGCCTTGACGGCTGCCGGGGTGTACGCCGCGTTCTGGATCGCGACAAGGATATCAGCCTCACGCTTGCTCATCGAACACCTTCCCCCAGTTCTCTGCGCTGGTCAGCGCCGGTTTCGCGCTCTGGTACTGCTGGCGCAGTTCCTGCCAGCGCTCCTTGATTTCTTCCTGTAGCGCTTTGGTTTCGCGCAGCAGGTCGTCGGCAAGCGCCTTGTTGCGCTTGCGGAATGCCACACCCGTGCCACCTGCCGTGGCCACCGTCGCCGAGTCGAGGCGGGCCAGCGTGAACCAGCGGGCCTCCTCCGCGGTGAGGTTCAGCTGCGGCGCCTCCCAGTGCTCCTGGTTCTCCTGGGCGAACTGGTGGCGCAGCGCCTTGATTGCCCACGGGATCTTCTTCAGCTTGGCCAGGCGCCCGCCGATGTTCTTGGTGGGTACGCCCGGCGCGCCCGTCGGCGCTGGCAGCTCCGTTGCGGAGGCGACAACCTTGGCGTCGTCGTAGTTGGCGCGGATCTTCTGAATGCGCGGCAGCGAGGTCTCGAGGATGTCGAACAGCTGGTCCGGGCCTGCGAGGAAGTCCTTCATAGCCTCCAGCTGGATGGCCATGGTGGAGTACTCCATGCACATGATGTGCTTGTAGGTGGACTTCAGCATGTTCTTCAGCATCGCGTCCGGGGCCTCCGGTCCGTACAGGGAGGCGACGATGAGGCGGTTACGCATGTGGAAGTACGCCTGCCAATCGATGGCATCGTCCTTATCTGCCCAGGCCATGTGCCAGATTGCCACGCCCGGCCACGTCACCGTGGGGAAGCCGGCCTGCTTGGCGCGCAGGGCGTACTCGTTGTCGTCCCACTTGATGAACAGCGGCATCGGAAGGCCGAGCTTCTCCGCGACGACGCGTGGGAAGAGGTTCATCCACCAGCCGTTGTAGTCCACATCGACGCGGCGGTGCAGGGCACGCGACGTGGTCTTGCGAGGGTCCAGCTCTTCTTCCTCGGTGCCGAGGTAGCCCAGCGGGTACTTGGCAAAGTCGTGGTCGTACACCGCGTGCTCCGCGGCGCGGAACATGAACACATCCTTATCGACGGCCTCTCCCGTCGTCCGCAGCTGCGACCGGTCCTGCAGGTTCAGCATCTGGCCGCCGACCAGGATCGGGGCCTTCGCGTAGCGGGCGGCCTGCACCGCGCGCAGGATCGAATCCGGCTCGATCGCGATGTCGTCGTCCATGTAGAGGATGTATGGGGCATCCGTGGTGCGCAGCGCCTCGTACATGATGCGGCCGTAGCCGCCCGAGCCGCCCAGGTTGCCCTGGCGGAAGATCTGCAGCTTGCCCTGCAGGTTCTTCTCCGCCTCCTTGAAGTCCGGTAGGTCAGACGGGTGCTGGTCGCCCTGGTCGGGCATCAGCACATCGGAGATCGATTCGAGCACGAACGGGTCCTCTGCCAGCGCGTGGAGGGCGTTGACGGCGTCGCGAGGCCTATTGAACGTCGGGATACCCACCGCGACCTGCTTCGGCTCCGGGCCGGTGGTCGTGCCATCCGGCATCGTCTGGGCCTCCGGCTCCTTGTCAGAGAACCAACCCGCGTTGCGGATCGTCGTGTCCGTTTCCGCCGTGACGTCGAACCACAGCCAGCCGCCGTCCTCGAAGTTGCGCAGCGGCAGCACTACCTCCAGCACGCCGTCGCTGGCCTCAGCGTTTTGCACAGCGATGCGCTTACCGTCGTGCTTCGAGCGGTAAATGGAGACAGTCGCCTGCCCCTCAACTTCCATCGCCAGCACAACGTTTTCCAGCTGCGACCAGCGCCGCCAATAGGATGCCGGGAACGCGTTGAAGTACGTCTCGAAGGAAACTTCCTCCCCGGCGGGGATGGATACGCTCGTCCGGTCCGCCCACGTCAAGCGCTGCTTGTTCTGCTCTGCCTCGATGAGGTACAGCATGCGAACGTCGTGCGGTTCGCCCTTCTTCGGCATCAGCACTCGCTGAAGGACTTCTACTGCAGTCGTGGTTTCCACAGGTCTCACTTTCGGTGCCTAGTTAGAGTTTCGTCCTAAGCGTAGTGCGTTCGCGGGCGCCGGTGCATGTTCGGCGCTCTCATATGTGGGTGCCCATAAAAATCTGGCGGGCACCAACCCCCTCGTCGGTGCCCGCCAGTTCGCGTTCGCTCTGTGTTAGTTGTTAGTTCGATGCGCGGTCGATCGCCTCAAGGATCGTGCGCGTATCGTACGTGAGCAAGTATTTGAGGAACTTCATGACACTCTCCCTTCGGTTTCATTTACTTTGTTGACCGTTTGTTAACTTGCTGTTCACTTTAAAGAATTAGTGGGTGAAAGTCAAGCATTTATTTTCACCCACTATCTCGCTTTTCCGTTTACGCAGTTCAGGGCAGCCTTTCGACGCCCCCACCGTTACCCCTGTGACTGGTGTGAAACTGTGCTAGGTTGCAACCATGAACCGCAAAGCCCTCGGAGCACTCGCCGCCTACTGCTGCGTCGTCATTGCGTTAACAATGTGTAAAGCGTTCTTCCGCATCGGCTACCTCTGGGATCCAGCCAACCAACGCCGCCGCGGCCTCTCGCTGCAACCCCTCGCCGAGCTTCACGACGCCCAATCCTGGTTCGCGCCCATCTTCGGCTACGGCGGCAACATCGCCTTCTTCATCCCCGTCGGCGTGCTCGCATACGTTGCCTTCCGCGACGCCCGCTGGGCCGTGCTGTTCGGGTTCGGGCTGAGCCTGGCCGTCGAAACGGGACAATACATCTTCTCGCTCGGCTACTCAGATATCGACGACCTCCTCATGAACACCGTGGGCACCCTGGTGGGCGTCGGCATCGCCCGCGCATGCGGCCCGCGGCTGCACACCTTCTGGATCATGCTCGGCTACGTCGTGCCACTGTGCTTCCTCGGCCTCGTACTCGCCGGCGAGCGACTCGGCGACCCCTCCAAGGTCACCGAAGTCTACTGACATGCACTAGCCTTGCAACCTATGGATTTCTTGATTGGCGGGGCAGGAATTTTGCTCTCAGCGTTTGCTGTCATGTTCATCTCAGGCTCGACAGGCGCTATCATCGCGGCCGCCTGCGCGATCGTGGGAGTGGTGTTCCTTATTAAAGGTGCGCAGCGCTAGCGCCTCCGCACCAGCTGGACCGCGCTCAACAACACCACCAGGCCGATGGGAATGAGGAACATAAAGAGGTTGATGATCGGCAGGGACATCTCCGCCCGATACTCTTCCCACCGCGCCACCGCCATCGACCCCCACCCGACCACCAGGCACACCGCGGCTAACCACACCGTCACAACTGCCCTTCTGTAGCCGCGCCCCCACGCAGCTTGCGTGAACCAGACCGCACCGCCCAGCGCAAGCAGCGCCGTCGATGCCTCCACGATGCCGCACACCATGGTCATAGTCATGAATTCCACGGAGCTACCGAGCAGGATCTGCGTACCGATCGCCAGCGCAAGACACACAACCATCGCCGTCGCGTAGGTCCGGAGAATGCTTCGAGGTTCCATGTGCACATGGTACAGAGGTTTCCCCTCCTATCCTTTTTGAAAAAGTTCCCCGCCCAACTTTTTCAGTGACCACCACCCGCGGAACAGCACGTCACCCCCTTCGCTACGGACCCAACGCCCCAATCGGCGCAACAATCACACCGTCCGCACGCCTGTGGACCGGACCCCCTGAGGTCACGATGAGCAAAACTGTTTCCTGTTCAAGCTGATCCGCAAACCGTTTAAGCGTATCTGCGGCGTGGTCAAGAATCTCTGGCGTATAGCCAAGCTTCACTTCGACGAGTAGATCAACATCGTCAAAGCTGACTACAGCATCCACTTCGAGCTTTGTATTCAGCCTTGCGTGGTACACCGTCTTGCCAGTCAAAGCGCGTAATTCGTGCACAACGAGCGACTCAAACAGTTGCCCAAAATAGCGGGCATCCTGCATCAGATGATGTGGGCCTCGCTCAAGGACAGCCATGGCGAACGAAGGGTCAGCGAGGTGACGCTTGGGAGACTTTCGCAACGTTGCTTTTGTCCTCAGGTGAGTCGACCAGGCTGGTTGATCCACGGAGACGAAAATCCGAGAAAGCGCGTCAAGGTAGTCACGCGCTGTATCGCGACTCACTTCGACGTCGGTTGCAATCGTCTGTAGGCCAAGCTCTGTCCCCACGGCTCTTGCAATAGAGCGCAAAACTCTACGAACCCGTTCCGAGTCGCGAGTCACATCCCCAACCGTGTGAATGTCTACGTCCGCGACTGTTTGCATGTAGTCGCGGACGTTTTGAATGGCATCTTCCAAAGAAAGATCCATATTGTAGGGCAGGCCACCACGACACATCCGATTCGCTAAATCCGCAAATGCGAGTGGCGGAGTTGCAAAAGCAGGAGACTTGCCAGCAACGACATCCCGCAAAGATACCGAGCCATCCGATTCGCCCGATTCAAATAGAGTCATGGTCGACATTGTCAATCGCGCAAATCTACCTGCCCCGGAGTGGCGAGTCGCGTTCACCCCAGGCGCTGTCGAGCCTGTGAAAATGAACTGCCCTTTCGCTTTGCGTCGATCAATTTCGTGTCGCGCAAAATCCCACAGGCGAGGATGCAGTTGCCACTCGTCGAAAAGGCGAGGTGCCTCCCCATCGAGCAGTAACCGTGGATCGGTAGCCATCGCCAATGGGACGCTGGGATCGGTTTCAACATTCAAAATGCTTCCCGCTTGTCGGCTTGCCGTCTCTGTTTTCCCGCAGCCTTTTGGTCCCTGGATGAGCACCCCACCTTGCCGCCGAAGCGCTGCCTCTAATTGAGCGTCCGCAATGCGAGCAATATACGAATCCACCATGAGGATAAATCATAGCCATGAACTGCCTATTCCACACTTTGAAATGGTTTCACTCGTCATTTTGAAATACTTTTACTCGGCAGTTTGGAATGGTTTTACTCGCCACTTTGAAATCCACTCCTACCAAAACCGAAAATCTGCTACAGCCTTGCCCCTGGCCTGGAATACGAGACACGTTGTGCGGCCCCGCTGCCGGGATAGCCGCGCGTAAATCTGCTAACGCCACCGAAGCCATTCCTATCCGCTCGACTGAGAGAGGCTTCATGGCTACGTCTCCATCCTCGGCAGCTCAGGCTGCAGAAAACCGGCCGCTGTCCATTATGTTTGCGGCGGCGCTTGCTGCGTTTATCGCTACGTTTAATGAAACGTTCCTCAACGTCGGCTTCACCAACATCATGGCCGACTTCAACATTGGCGTCTCGACTGTCCAGTGGCTCGCCACGGCATACATGCTGGGCGCGGCCGTCATGACGCCCACCACGGGCTTCGTCGCCGACGGCGACGTGCTCGACGTCATCGGCGACTCCGTCCCGGCGCTCACCACACCGTATGCGCTGCTCGCGCACAACGACTCGACGAAGTTCGGTACCGACGTCGCCGTAGTCCTCGACCGGCCAATCGTCTCCATCGCGACCAAGTCCGTCATCACGGTCAACGTCAACAACGACCTCGGGCACATCTCCTCCGTCCTCGCCGATAAACACCTAAAGAAGGCGCTGGTTGTGGCGGATGACGGCACCGTCGTGGGCATCATCAACCGCTACCTCGTATCGACGTTCGTCGACCCGGTCCCGAGCGCCTAGACAAGGATTGCCCATTAGGCAAGGCATACCTTAGAGTGGTCACGTTGGGTCAGGGAGACCTAACGCGAAATTCTTTAACCACCTACGAAAGGTGCAACCTTGACACTCTTTACCCCTCGCGCCCTGAAGGGGATCGCAGCCACGTTCACTGCGGCGCTCATGCTTGCCAGCTGCTCCACCGGATCAAGCGATTCGACAACCGCTCCCGAAACCTCCAATGCCAACGGGTCAGAGGAGCGCATTGTGACAATGGGTCTCGGCGACGTCGATACGGTCCTTGCGCTCGGTGAACAACCGGTCGGTTACGCCACCTGGCAACAGGAAGGTTCGGGAGACCCTTCCGGACTTGGACCATGGGCCAAGGACAAACTCACAGTCGACCCAAACCCGATCCGGGATACGACCACCGAGTTCAGCACCGACACTGCCGAAAGAGTTGCCTCGCTCAACCCGACAAAGATCATTGCGGTGAACAGTGGTCTCGAAGCTGACAAGAAGGCGCTGCTCGAGCAAATTGCGCCAACTACCTTCCACTCGGATGCATACGAAGATTGGCAAGTGCCGTGGGATGAGCAGATTAAGGAAATCTCCAAGGCGTTGAATAAGGAAGCCGAAGGCGAAAAACTCATCGCCGCTTCCGAGCAGGCTTTCCAAGATTTCCGCGAAGCTCACCCTGAGTTGCAAGGCAAAACAGCGGTAATCGGCATGCCTTACGACGGAAAGTTTGGCGTATACACCTCGGGCGACGGCCGCGGCTCCTTCATTGAAAAGCTTGGTTTCAAGATCCCAGAGAAGTTCAACGGCGATGGCTCCAGCTTCTTCCTCGACTGGTCGCCTGAAAACTACGTCGACTTCAACGACGTGGACTACCTCTTCGTGCTGGACTACTACGGCGCAATCGATGCGCTGAAGAACGACGAGAATTTCATGGACCTTGATGTCAACAAGCGTGGCGGGGTCTACTGGCTAGACACCGATACCGCCAATGCAATGAGCATGCCGAACCCCCTCACCATCCCGTACGCAATCGAGCAAATCAAAAAGTCGCTCTAGAAGTGGTGCTTACCGGGGGACAACCAGTGGGCCCCCATTTACCGGGTCGGTTGCCACGACAGCAGGCAGATCAAAAACGCTGTTCAGCAAAGTCTCCGTGACCACCTCGGCAGGCGCACCGACCGCACGAACCTCGCCACGCTGCATCACGATAAGTTGATCCGAGTAGCGTGCTGCGAGGTTCAAATCATGCAACACCATGAGCACGGTTCGCCCCTCTTGATCAGCGAGTCGACGTACGAGCGACAAGACCTCGACGGAGTGAGACAGGTCCAGGTATGTCGTCGGCTCGTCCAAAAACACGAGCGGAGTGTCCTGCGCCAAGACCATCGCGATCCAGGCACGCTGGCGCTGTCCGCCAGAAAGCCGTTCGAGTGGACGATCTGCAAACTCTGCAATATTGGTCAGTTCCATCACCGCATCAACCGCACGCGCATCCTCAGCAGAAGCCTGTCGTAGCCAAGACTGATGCGGGTGGCGTCCGCGGCTGACCAAGTCACGAACCGTCAGTCCCTCGGGGGCGACAGGCGTCTGTGGCAATACTGCTAGCTGACGCGCAATCTCTCGGCGCTTCATTTTCGACGTGTCTACGCCGTTCAGCATTACCGTGCCGCCATCGCGCGCAATAAGCCCTGCTGTAGCTCGCAACAGCGTTGACTTGCCGCAACCGTTGGGGCCGATGATTGTGGTGACACCGCCTTGGGGCACGTCGAGATCAATGCCGTCAACGATGACGGAAGCCCCATAACTCACCTTGAGATTTCGAACCTGAAGCATCATACGGACACCTTTCGTGTTGCGCGTAGCAGTGTGTAGAGCAGTGCTGCGCCACCAATCGCAGTTGTAGCTATGCCCACCGGCAAGTTCCCCGGCACCAGGGTGCGCACTGCTAAGTCTGCGCCAGACACAATCGCCGCGCCAGCGAGCATCGCTGTTCCTAAAGGTGGCGTTGCTGCTTGTGTGATCTTGCGTCCAATCTGTGGCGCAACAAACGCCACAAAAGCTATCGGACCAGACGCCGCGACGGCCACCGATGCCAGCACTACAGCCATGAGCATGAGGATGAGTTGCATATGCCGGGGCTCCACCCCGAGGCCAGCAGCCGTATCCTCCCCGAGCGAGAGCGCCTGCAGATTGAAGGCTGCCCACCGCAAGAACGGAACGACGACTGCCAGCGCAATAAGTACGGCGAGTGCATCGCGCCAGCTAGCAGAACCCACCGAGCCGGTCACCCACGCCTGCGCCTTGCCTACGTCACGATAGTCGGCGCGAACGAGCAGGAACGAGGTATATGCCATCGCCAGTGCATTGATAATGATCCCGGCGAAGACAAGCTGGAAAGACCCGAGACCCGCGCCACGGCTCAGCCACCAGATTGCCGCAGACACTGCTAATCCACCGAGGAACGCACTGAGCGGGACCCCCAGAAGATGCAGCAGCATTCCGGAGCTTCCACCAGCAAGTAACGCAGTCAATGCGAAAGCGGAGGCACCCGAAGTGACGCCCAAGATGTCTGGGCTCGCCAATGGATTCCTCGTGATGGTCTGGAAGATCGCCCCCGCAAAACCAAGCGCAGCTCCTACTCCCAAAGCAGTTACCACCCGCGGCAGACGCCACTGAACAATCACCGTACGAGCCAATTCTGTGGATTGGCCCATGAGCGCAGAAGCGACATCCCGCACCGTAAGCCCGAAGTCCCCGACTATAACGCCGCCAATGGCCGCGGCGAAAGCCAACACCGCAAGGACACCATTCGTCACGAAAACCCGCATCACAGTTTCGCCCCTTTGCGCAAGAGGTACAGGGCAAATGGGGCACCAACGAAGGCGAGCGTGATGCCCACCTGCAATTCGCCGGGCCTGGCGATGACGCGGCCGATAACGTCGGCAAGCAAAAGCAACGTGGCCCCAGCCAACGCGGAACACGGTAGTACCCAGCGGTAATCGGGCCCCGTGAAGGCGCGCACAAGGTGTGGAACAACCAGACCGACGAACCCGATTGGGCCCGCCCCAGCCACCGCGGCACCCGTGAGCAATGCAACCAGGACGATGCCCACGGCCCGCGAGAGGGGGACGCTCACGCCAAGTGCGCTTGCCACATCGTCTCCCAAGTTCAGGAGGTTCACCCTGTTTGCCATGGCGAAGGCCCCCACTAGTCCGAGGAGAATCACCGGGGCAAGCACCGCGACCACCTGCATGTCGCGCCCAGCGATAGCGCCCGCCGTCCAAAACCGCATCTCGTTGAGGCTTTGTGTATTGGTCAGCACGATGCCGCTGGTGAGGGCACTACAAACCGCGCCCAGCGCAGAACCACCGAGCACAACCATGATCGGGCTCGATCCCAGGCTCCTCATACTGAGTGTGAACACGAGCGCCACCGCAAGTATTGCGCCGAGGAATCCCACCCCAACAGTGCCCAACACCGTCATTGAGCCATGAAAGGAAATGGCTGCAGCCACCGCAAGCGCCGCACCAGGGCCTACACCCAGCAAGTTTGTGTCTGCGAGCGGGTTTCGGGTGTGTCCCTGCAGCAACGCCCCCGCTGTGCCCAAGGCTGCCCCCACCAACAGGCCGAGCAGGGTGCGCGGAACCCGAAGCTGTGCAATGATCTTCGCCTCGTCGCTGGAGGCCTCAAGCCTCTCGGCTCCTCCCGAGAATGCCAACACAATTCCGTCGCGAACCGCGCCCAACGTTGCCCCGAAACCCATTTCACGCGCCCCGAACAGAAGAGACACTAATGCCGCGCACACGGTGGAAGCCGCAAGGAAAGCGACAAGCCCTACACGTTTATCCACTTTGTAACCCCGTTATCGCCAATACCCCATAAACGACACGTGGTGGCGAGGCACACCCGCCTCTTTCACCAGGAGCCGCCGCATCGCCGTCACAGCCGTGTTCTTCCCTGCGATCCAGTAATAGGTGTGCCCTGCAGTATCCGACGTGGGACCTATCAATTCTCCACTGCTGGAATACGTGGGTGTCTCCCAGACTTCATCGAGCTGGGCTTCATCCACAAGACCAGGTTCTCCATTTTCCAACGAAGCGGAGGCACAACGGGATCCAACTTCCTGTTTCAGCTGCGCAAGAAGCAAGCCTCCATAGTCGAAGTCCCCCTCTGCACGAAAATGCCACCGGACATCAACCTGTGAAGGGGAGTCGATGGGCAGGTGATTGCCGGCGGGCACCTCGATATCAACCGAACCAGCGAGCCCCTCGGGCCAATCCTCCAGGATACGAGCCATTGCAGGCAACGCGGTTTCATCGCCGTAAAGACGGGCAATCCCAGCAGATCCGGGGTTAAATTCAATACCAACACCGGAATCATCGTCACGGGTTGGTCCAATAATCAGCAGCTGCTGTCCAGGGTGAGCGTCTTGTGCCCACGCCGAGGCGGGACCGGGACTATCGCTGTGCAAAACAAAATCCACATCCACTTCGTCAGGGCTGTCAGCACTTCGCCGGAACTCCCGAATGGAATAGGTACGCAGGTGTCCGCGCGTGTGCTCCGGCATCGCACGCCATGTGTCCCACCACCCCTCTTCGGGAAGCTCGAACAGACCGCTGGCAGGCGGGATCAGCAGCTTGATACGCAAATCTCTGATCGGAACGGCGGGCCCCATGGCGTCGATCCCGGTGAACGTCACCCGCTGGAAACTCGGCGCAATACGTTCACTCCGGACGACGGTTGCAAGAAAAGACCTAAAACTCACCCCGTAAATTATATAGGCTTGCCTAACCTATAGAAAGTGTGAAGCGCGCAGTCCCCTAGCGCCCGCGTAGCTGGAGTCGGCTAGCCACCTTCAAAGCAGGTGACAGCAGGGGCATCATCAACCGCTACCTCGTATCGACGTTCGTCGACCCGGCGAAGTAAAAGGCGGATACATTCTCTTTAGCGATGGGTAGGACGCACTGATCGGAACCGGTTTGGTGCTTGTCCGACGCAAGCGGCCCTGAGCTTCCCTGTCACCAGGAGTGAGCGCGCTCGTTGTTCATATCGTCGTCGGCACCCATCCATTAAGCTCTGACACAGTGATTTCGACCCGCCATTTCGTCTGAAGGGAATAACATGCGCAGGCCTTACTACAGGACATCACGCGGACGCGTCATTGCAGGGGTCTGTGCAGGGCTCGCAGAACGCTACGGTCGCAGCCCAGACACAATCCGTTGGTGGTATGCAGTAGCGCAACTATTTAGCTTGCCCGCCATTGCCACCTATATCCTCCAGTGGTTGTTGTATCCGCTCGACGATAACCCTGAGCCGCCGGAAACTGAGCAACCTGCAAGCTGACCAGCCAAGAGACGAGGTGGCGTGCCAGGTACCGCGCGCCTCATCCCAGCCAGCCCATTCCAACATCCTGCACGCACAAGACCGCCCTCCTGTACATTTATGGCATATCTCTTAGCGGTTCCGTGCCGCTATGTGTTTCCATCCCATGAAAGACAAGTACGCGGAGCGCTGATATGTTTCATTTCCTTCCGTTACTAGCCATCCTTCTCGACTACTTCCTCGAAGTTCCGGATACAGCATCGGAGCCTGAATCACTGATAGGAAGCATCATCAGCACCTTCGGGCCATTTTCCGCGTTGGTGTTTGGAATAGTGGCACTGCTCTTGCGGCCGCTACCTCGGAAGTTTGCTGTTATCTCCAGCGCAGCCGGCCTGCTAGGTCTCATCGCAATCATTGTGCCCATGGTCCTGGCCCCCAGCCCAGAATCGTTTATACACGTTTGGATTCCGCTTCCGGCAGGGTTACTGCTCGCAGGAATCTACGTCCTCATCATTTCCCACATAGAGCAGGCCAATCCCGTGTTAGTACTTCGTCAAGACACGAGCAGGCTATCGATGCCCGGCGCGATCACGGCCGCTTTTCTCATTCTTACTGCGGGGCGGCTACTCACTGCCCATGCGTGGCCATATCCCGAGGCAATCTTGGTAGGCACCGTGTGTGCCCTGGCCACGCTCGCGTTTTATGAGATGAATTGGAAGTACCTGGTTGGCGCTGTGGTCATTATCCAAGCTGCGCAAATGTTTTATTCCGCATTCCCGTTCGAGGCATGCATGCTTTATGAGGCATGCACCGCTGTCAAGGCGGCTTGCATCCTCGAGATTGTCCGCACAGGTACCCGCGAACATCTGCTGAAGCAAACGACGCACAGCGAAACTCCCGCAGCCGCTGGAAAATAACGTGTAAGTGTGGCTTGCGCCTTCCGCCAGACCTGCACCGATCAGATCGTTCAGCAGTATCCGCCCATAGTCTTCTACCAGCGCGTTCGCCACTTTGAAGCGGCTCCATTCGGCGCATTGCACTCCCAAAACACTCCCTTCGTCGCCCCGAGAGTTGTTTCGAGTTGTTTATTACTCCCATTTTTGCGCCAAATCGGGATATCCCCCAAAAAGACCACCCTCACCGCTCACGCCCACACCAACTGTAGTGCCAATACAGACATACACACCACGCAGGAGACCTCAATTGAAACAAAGTGTTCGCCATACATTTGAGTCACACCACCCCATAGTCTCCTACCCGAACCTCCAACCCTAAAACAGGGCACAAGCGGACCCACATTCACAGTATTTGTGAACATAGATAATCTTGCCACAATCGGAATCTGCAACAGCGCAAATGAGACGCTATCCAGACCTTTTGTAGTGTGAACATACATACGCTTGACACTAATGTGAACGTAGGTTAATCTTTTTGCAGCAAACGCGAACACCACGAAAGGAATCCGGGCAATGAACACACCCCAAAGCGCCCCCAACCCCCAGTCCGACACCCGACCTCGCCGCCTCATTCTGATTGACATTGAAAATTTCAATGGCCAGCCAATTCAAAGCGTTGCCCAGGCCAAATGGTGTAAGAAGATGCTCACTCTTTGGCTAGATATCCAGGAAGGCGAAATCGTAATCATCGCATCAGACAAGAGCGGCGTCCTGAATGTGAACGCAGGTTGGAAAGGTCCGCGTTTGCTCATGGGGATGGGTCCCAACGGCGCAGATCATCGACTGATCGAAGAGATTGAACGTATGAATTTCGGACAGTTTGACGAAATCGCATTAGTCTCCGGAGATGGCATCTTCGCCAACCCTGTCGCTTTCGCCGCAGAGTTCGGAGTACCTACCAAGGTGTATTCACACGGAGTGCAGCTTTCTCACCAACTCCGCTTCGCGGCATCCGAAGTTTTCCTAGCGGAGGATGGGTACATTCCAACCAGCACCAACCTCGAAACCACCCCGACAATGAACAACAACGTAATTCAGCTTCACCCGCACACTGAGGAGACAGCATAAATGGTTGCAACCACCGGACACCTCACGCTCAAAGACATCGCAGAGCTCGCCCAGGTCAGCCGCCCTGCGGTGAGTAACTGGCGTAAGCGCTACGATGACTTCCCTGCGCCCGTAGAGGAATCAACCCCGCGTAAACCTTTATTCGAGGCAGCAGCTGTTGTAAGTTGGCTCAAACGCAACGACTTCTTCCCCAAAGATGCTGAGCAAGATCTGCAACTCACGGCACTGTGGGCGGCCGCAAATCTGTTGCGTAATGAGATCCCGATTGAAGATATTCCGCTAGTAATACTGACTCTGCTCGCTCTCGATAAAGATCCCTCCTTTACGCCCCCAGCAGAATTCAAGACATTGCGGGCTCACATCAGCGAAGAAACAATCAATGACGTCGAGCATGGCATTTCCAAACTTGGTGTCATCGATTACGGCAAAGCTGCCCAGTTAGTAGTCGATCGATTCCTTGGTCTAGGCTCGCGTGGTTCTCGTAGCCAGTATGGGACCTCTCATTCGCTTTCCAGTGCAACAATTGTGGCGGCCGCTTCGACTACCAGTAAGAACGTTCAGACGGTACTAGATCCTGCGTGTGGCATTGCCGGAACGCTTCTCGGCGTCCGCAAACACGCGCCAGGTGCACAGCTCATGGGCACAGAGATGACGTCCGACTCCGCAGCCCTAGCCCGTCTGCTTGTGTATCTCGCAGGTCAGGAAGCCACCATCAAAACCAGTGATTCTCTTCGCTACGATCCGTTTTCGGATGTCCAAGCCGACCTCATCGTCTGTGAACCTACGATAAGAATGCGCTTTACGCGAGATGAGCTAGATCACCTGCAGCGTGTTTTCCCGAAATACCCGTTGAGGGGACTTATGAGCGACGAGCTCTTCCTGCTTTACTGCGTGCAACACCTAGCTGCCGACGGTCGCGCGTACGTTATCACGGGGCTGGGCACAACGTTCATCAGGCAGTTCAAGGAACACCGGCAGCGCCTCGCAGCAGAAGGGCAGATCGAAGCTGTCGTGCAACTCCCTGGTGGGATTCTCTCGGCATCGCGTATTCCAGTTGCACTGTGGGTGCTGAGTGCAGGGGGTATCGAAGAGCCGTTGCTCATTGATGCTTCTCACCAGAAGCCGGAATCTGTCCCCCAGCGAATCGCAAATTGGCTCACCGCCGCACGCAACAAGCAAGACACGGACGTGCCGTACGAGGCAGTTACCTTGGCAGACGTTGTTACCAACGATGGATCACTTCACCCGTCAACCTATCTAGTTCAGGCCATCGCTATCGACCCCAGCGACGCAGCCGCCGAGTTCGATGCCGCTTTCCAACACTTACAAGCAACCACAAAGGACTTCATGAAAATCTCCGCCCCCAGCGTCTCCGCAGACGCAATCCCGTCTTCAGCCTCGTCCACCACTATGCGCGAGCTCGTCAACGCCGGTCACTTCATTCGTATTTTCGGCAATTATCGCTCCGACGACAGCCAAGATCAGGACGGCGCCCGTCTCGCAACTCCGAACGACGATGCGGAACCTACCTTTGTCAAGGACTTCGAGCCTGAGGACGTTCTACAACCTGGTGACATCCTGATGCCACGGTTGGGAACCATCCCGGCGCGAGTGCACGAAGACGATAGCCAGAATTGGGTTCCTTCAAATCATTTCATCGTTTTCCGCGCTGCATCCGATGCGTACGACCCATACTTCATCGCCGCATGCCTCAACGCCACAGCGAATTTCGACAGTCGTGGCCCGGTGCCGAAGCGAAACTCAGTAGCACGTCTTGTCATCCCAGAGCTCAATCGTGATCAACAGGCGGTCATTGCAGAAACGCAGCGTTCGCTCGAAAACGCCAGTTCGGCTGCACGCCAACTTGAACGCGAAACCAAACACGCGAGCGAAGCCCTGATCAATCTTGTCTTCGCAGGAAAGTAGGATCCCAGATATGACTCCGACCCCCATCAAAGAATTCCAGGACACCCTGTGGAAAGCAGCCGATAAGCTGCGCGGCTCCATGGATGCTTCACAATACAAAGACATCGTCCTGGGCCTTGTATTTCTTAAGTACGTCACCGACGCTTTCGACGCCCGCCGCGAGGAACTTCGAGCAGAGCTCGAAGAAGACGGCGCGAGTGAAGAGGATATTCTCGAGGATCTCGAAGATCGTGACGCTTACTTGGAAAAGAACGTCTTCTGGGTAGCAGAAACAGCCCGCTGGGATTACCTCAAGCGCCATTCAAAGGGCAAGACTGAAGGTGCTGGGGGTGAGTTTAAGAGCATCGGCAAGCTTATCGACGAAGCCGCCGAAGCCCTCATGGCCGATAATCCTTCCTTGGAAGGCACACTGCAGCGAAATTACAACAGCGAGAGCGTAGACCAGCACAGGCTTGGCGGGCTCATCGATCTCTTCAGCACGACCCGCTTTACCGCTGAAGGCCCGGAGCGTGCACGCGACCTGTTAGGTGAGGTGTACGAGTATTTCCTCGCCCGCTTCGCGTCTGCAGAAGGCAAGCGTGGCGGCGAGTTCTACACCCCACGTTCCGTGGTGCGCACACTTGTTGAGATTCTCGAGCCGACCGAGGGCCGCGTCTACGACCCGTGCTGCGGCTCAGGTGGCATGTTCGTCCAGGCAGAAAAGTTCCTCGACGCACACGACAGGGACCCGTCTGCGATTGCAATTTACGGCCAAGAGAACAATGAGCTCACTTGGCGCATGGCGCGCATGAACCTTGCCATTCACGCCTTGAGCGCGAGCGGTCTCGGTGAGCGTTGGGGCGATACTTTCGCCCGCGACATCCACCCAGGCGTGGAGATGGACTATGTACTGGCCAACCCACCATTCAACATCCATGATTGGGTGCGCAACACCGATGATAAGCGTTGGATTTACGGTGTACCGCCGAAGCGCAATGCCAATTTTGGCTGGATGCAGCACATCATCTCGAAACTGAGCGCCCAGGGTGAAGCGGGCGTTGTCATGGCGAATGGCACCATGACTTCGAATACCTCCGGCGAGGGCGAGATCCGTAAGAACATGCTGGAAGACGACATCGTCTCGTGCGTGGTCACGCTTCCGGCTCAGCTCTTCCGCGGCACACAGATCCCCGTGTGCGTCTGGTTCTTCGCCAAAGACAAGGGCGTTGGTTCTAAGGGATCCATCGATCGCCGCGGCCAGTTCCTCCTTATTGACGCTCGCTCAATCGGCCACATGGTTGACCGCACTGAGCGCACTTTCTCGGATGCGGATATCCAGAAGATTGCGAACACGTTCCGCACCTGGCGTGGTCGTCCGTCTGCCGAGGGCGAATATGAAGACGTGCCTGGCTATTGCAAGTCGATTTCTTTGGAGGAGCTCCGTGAAGCAGACTACGCACTCACCCCAGGCCGTTATGTAGGGTTCGCCGTCGCTGAAGAGGACACCGAACCAATCGATGAGAAGATCGAACGCCTCAAGGCAGAACTCACCGCCGCGCTGGACGAGTCCGCGCGCCTCGATGCAGTGGTCCGTGAGCAGCTCGGGAGGTTGCAATAATGACCTGGACAGAAACCACCCTGGGAGAATTAGTCACACTCCAGAGGGGGTTCGACCTCCCCTCCAAAAGCCGAATCCCTGGCAGCGTTCCAGTTCTGTCTGCCGGAAAGAAAATCGCAAGTCATAACCAAGCGAAGGTCACCGGCCCTGGCTTTGTCATCGGGCGAAGCTCAAACCTCGGCATTCCAAAGTGGAGTGACACGGACTTTTGGCCATTGAATACGACGCTGTTTGCTAAAGACTTTAAAGGTAATAATCCACGATGGCTCTTTTATCTATTCCAAACAATAGATTTGACCGGTTTCAATTCGGGGACCGCCCAAGCTTCTCTGAACCGGAACTACATTAGTGGTTTCAGTGTGACTGCTCCATCTAGGTCAGAACAAGACCGCATCGTTGGCGTCCTTGGTTCTCTCGACGACAAGACCGCGGCGAACACAAAGGTAATCTCTGCCAGTAGAAAAATGATCCAAACTGTTGCAGAAACTGTAAGCAACACAGTGTCTCTAGATGAGCTTGCTGTTCGAAATAAAAAATCCATTAATCCAGCTAAATTGGACGATCCTTTCGTCATGCACTACAGCATTCCCAGTTTCGATTCTGGTGCTCCAATGATGGAACCCACAGATTCGATTAAGAGCAACAAGATGCACGTGGAACGCGCAGCCGTACTGGTTTCCAAACTCAACCCCGACACTCCCCGAGTTTGGAGTGTTCCAGCCCCTGCAACTGAGGCCTTGTCATTAGCCTCAACAGAATTCATAGTCCTGGAGCCCTCGGAGATCACTCAATCTCAGTTGTACGCAGCTACGCTACATCCGCAGTTTCATCGTCAGCTCGCTTCCCTAGTGGGAGGAACGTCAAAAAGCCACCAACGAGTAAAACCAGAAGACATGTTGAACTGCATAGTCCCAGATGTCCGTGTCTTTACTGATGCACAGATCGAGTTGCTCGAGACTCTTGCCAAAATTGAAGTCCGATTAACCTATGAAAACCTGTCCCTCGCCAAAACTCGCGATGAGCTGCTTCCGCTCCTTATGAATGGCAAGATCACTGTAAGAGAAGCGGCGCAGGAAGCCACCGCTGCAGGTGCGGAAATCCTGGGTGAGGAGAACGAGGCGTAGAACCATGGTGTACAGCGAAGCGATGTTTGAAGTCGATGCACTTGAGCTGCTCGGTGAGCTCGATTGGAAGCCTACCGAAGGCAAAGCGCTCGCTCCGGGCAGCGGCGAGCGCGAGAATTGGCACGACATCGTGCTTCGCGGTCGCCTTCTCAACGCACTACGCAACCTGAACCCCGAAGTACCAGACGAGTACCTGAGGCAAGCGATGGCAGAGGTGGTTACGCCGACGTCGCAAAGCGCGATCGCCGAAAACCACCGCCTGCACGAAATTCTCGTAGAGGGATACCGCGGGATTGAGTACGTCGACGCTGATGGGAAGCGTCAGAACCCCACTATCACGTTCTTCTCCCGCAACCCATCCAAGAATGATTACATCGCCGCGAACCAGATCACTGTACGGAACCTAGATAAAGAGCGTCGCTTCGACGTCGTGCTCTATGTCAACGGTCTTCCACTGGCGATCTTTGAGCTCAAGCAATCAGGGTCTACCGCTACCGTTGAAGACGCATACAACCAGCTGCGTACCTACGTCGACGAGTTCCCGCTAGCCTTCCGCTTCGCAAACATCGTTGTCGCATCCGATGGCATCGATGCACTCTACGGAACACCATTCACCCCACGCGAGCACATGAGCAGCTGGCGCGTCGACGACGACGGCAACCCCTTCGGGCAAGGTCCTCTCGTAGTCGTGGACGGGGAAGAAATGACCGAGTTCGACATGCTCATGTGGGGCTTGTTCAACGTCGAACGCTTCGGCCAGATCTTTGTGGATTTCACCGCATTCGACGAGCTCAACGGCGAGCTACGCATGCGCGTAGCAAAACCCCACCAATACTTCGCAGTGACGAAAGCCGCCGGCAGGACTATCCAAGCAACCCGCAGCGACAAAAAGGCCGGCGTTGTATGGCACACAACCGGGTCCGGCAAGTCCATGGAAATGGAAATGTACACCGCGAAGATCATGCGTGATGCCCGGATGGATTCGCCCACCGTCGTCGTATTGAACGACCGTAACGAGCTGGACAAACAGCTTTTCGACACATTCTCCGTCTCAACACTTCTGCCTGAGTCACCAGTCCACATCACGAGCCGTGAAGACTTACGTGAACAGCTCAGTCAACGCCAATCTGGTGGCATCTACTTCGCAACACTGCAGAAGTTCGGTTTGCAGGGAGCAAACGACGACCGCGAGCTGGAACACCCCGTGCTTTCCGAGCGGCACAACATCGTGGTCATCTCGGACGAAGCACACCGCTCCCACTACGGATTCGGCGACACGAACGCGGATGGCTACGCACACCACCTGCGTACCGCACTGCCGAACGCCACCATGATCGCATTCACCGGTACCCCAATCGACGAGTGGGATCGAAACACCCGCGAAGTATTCGGCGGTGAAATCGATGTCTACGACATGAACCGGGCTGTCGCCGACGGAGCCGTGGTTCCCGTCTATTTCGAGCCGCGCCTTATCCCTCTCGAGCGGATCCAAGGGATCACGGATGACGACATCGATGAAGCAGCTGCAGATATCCTCGCCGATATTGATGAAGAGGACCGAGAGAAAGCGCAACGCTCAGTCGCCGTGCTGAACACCATCTACGGATCGGAGCAGCGCCTCACCACACTTGCCGAGGATTTCATACGCCATTGGGAAGATCGTCGCGAAAACATGAGGCAGTTCATCGGTGCGCCGGGCAAAGCCATGATCGTGGTACAGACCAGAGACATCGCGGCCAACCTGTACGAAAAAATCATCGAACTCCGCCCAGAATGGCATAGCGACAACGACCTCGAGGGCAAGATCAAAGTCATCTACTCCGGTTCAGCATCCGACCCAGCTCACCTGCAGAAACATCTCCGCAACCAGAGCCGAATGGACGCTATCAAGGACCGTATGAAAGACCCCGACGACGAACTCGAAATCGCGATCGTCCAAGGCATGATGCTGACCGGGTTCGATGCACCCCCGCTGCACACGCTGTACCTGGACCGCCCGCTGAAAAGCGCGCTGCTGATGCAAACACTCGCCCGGGTCAATCGGAAGTTCCGCCAAAAAGAAAGCGGTCTCCTCGTTGCCTACGCGCCTCTCATCGACAATCTCCAGGCAGCAATCGCCGAGTTCACAAAGAGCTCAACCGAAGAAGACGAAAAAGTAATCGGCCAAAGCATTGAGGAGGCGCTGAAGATCGTACGTGGGTTCGTCGAAAAGCTTGATGTTCTCGCAGGCAACGAGTGGCGAGCGCTCGAAGCCGCCGGCGAGCAACGCAAAGCACGCCTCCAACTGCTTGCAAAGCTCCGCGATCCCAAGACTACTGACGAGAACGGCCGTTACCCACTCGCGAAGCAATTCAACGAACTAGCAGGCAAGCTCGCCCGAGCATGGTCACTGGCATCAGGCAGCCCCAACGCCGACGAATACCGCAGCGACGTCCGCTTCTACTCCGACATTCGCAACCAACTCATCAAGATGGATGCTGCAGACCGGCGTGCCAACGGCGAACCCCTCAGCGAGGAAGTGCTCACAATGCTCAGCCAACTCGTCGTCGACTCAAGCGCTTCTTCAAAAGTCATCGACATCTATGAAGAGATCGACCGCGACCTGCCGAACCTACAGGACCTCAACATCGAAGCACTGCACCTCGAGAAGCAGGGAGGTTCGCGTACCGCCCTCCTTATCGGCGCCCTCCGCCGCGACCTCCTTCAAGAATCACGCGCCGCAACCGGTAACAACGAAGTACGAGCGAAACAGTTCTCCGAGCGCATCCGCGAGCTGATGAACCGCTACACCAACCAGCAGCTCACCTCCGCCGAGATCATCGCCGAACTCATCGAGCTGTCAAAGGAAATCGTTGCAGAATCCCAACGTGGCGACCAATTCCATCCACCACTAAGCAACGACGAGCTCGCGTTCTACGACGTCGTTGCCTCCAACGGTTCCGCCGACGAGGTACTCAGCGACGATGTCATCGCCCAGATCGCCCGCGACCTCGTGGAAACACTCCGCCGTGACGCCAAAACTGACTGGACCGTACGCGATGACGTCCGCGCCAAACTCCGTCGCTCAATCAAAACGCTGCTGCGCAAGAGCGGCTATCCCCGAGAGCAACGCGACGAGGCAATCGTGCTCGTCCTGGAGCAGATGGAACGCTTCGCTCCCCGCTGGGCGGAGGTGGCGTAGTGGACCAGATACTTCCAATCGCCCCAGGTCCCCGTGCCACAGCCGAAGACATCGTGCTTTTAAGACAGATCGAAGGCATTCGGCTGGCTCTGCGACTCTTCGACCGTCAGCTGGAGGCAAGTGCGAAAGCAGTGGCAAAAGGAACCCCACAACAACGAGCGTTCGACACCTCGTGCCAGAAGTTTCTGGATAGCCTCTCCAGCCTCCGATCCGGAGACCGCCTCGACCAGATTCGTAGGCAAGTGGGGAAAACAGAACCCGAGCCAACTTCCCCTCCCAACAAAGTGCAGGAGACAGCGCAAACATCAGGCGATCAACCTGCTGAGCAGCCGAATGGAGATTCATCAGCCACCCTTACCCCGTATGACCGAGCACAGCTCCTGGTTGACAAGGAGGCCGTCGAAGCTCGTACCAAGTACGAAAACGACCGCACGGTATTGCTCGACAAACTCAAGCAAATCCAGGACGCCGAACGTCCAGTCGAGGAAAAATCACAGATTCTTGAAGGCCTCAACACCATTGAATCCTGGTACTCGAAAACCTGGAAGCGCCTCGAATCGGGAGCTAGAGGCGCCGAGATCCTCCGCGAAATTGAGGAGACGACTCGTAAATCCAAGAAGCGGCGAGGTAGATCCCACCGCCCACGCACTCGGACAAGTTCGCCAAAGGTCAGAATCAAGCGGAACTCCTCCGCACATGAATTCCTGCGTGCAATTCGCGAATTAGATCGAGAAGCCCAACGACAGGCGAGAATCGCCAGGGAGCACAGGGACTTCGAGACGATGCTCAAAGCGCATCCATACAAAAACAACAGTGTTCCCCACGACCGCGTCTACCTAACTTCCGGCTTTCGTAATCCAAGAGCGAAGACGTGAGTTAAGCAAACTATCCAATGCGCAAATCGTGTTCAACTGCAATCGCTCGCCACCAACCTAGCCTTTAATAGAATCAAGAATCCAGAGCTCAGTGGCACTAAAACGACACGCTTTGAGAATCCAGTGAGAAGCAGTCATGTACCCTGTCACTATGTGTTTGACGCCATTTGACGTATTCAATCCCGACAAAGTTCCAGAAGCCACTTATACTTCTCGGCAGTCCGATTCCATGGGAGACCCACCATTCGATCCCCGCATGTACGGAACCTACGAGGACTGGCTGTCCAGCGAATTCAAACGCAACAATGGCGGATTTGTTATTCACGGCATGACAAAAATGGGCAAGACGTCGATGGTAGAACGTGCACTCGATGGTGCAGGCAAATCTGCTCTCACCATTGAGGGAACCACAATCGATACCATCGAAGGTTTTTACTCTCAGATAGTCACAGAGCTTGAACTCACGCAAGAGTGGAGCGTCAACAACGAAAAAACCAGGAGCAACTCCGCTGAAGCTAAACTTCATAGCCGGATTGCATATATCAGAAAAGAGTTATCAACGTCCGAAGCCAATTCGCTTACTGAATCCGGACAGAAGAACCTAGCTAAGCTGGTCAGCGGCGGGATCAAGTTATCTGGACGCCCGCTTGTTATCGATGACTTTCATCACTGCGAAAGTAACCTAGCAGCAAGTATCGGCAAAGTCCTCAAGCCAATCGTGCGCGACAACCTGGTTGTCTTGATTGCAATCCCATCCCAAGCATTTGCCCCCATGATTAAAGCACCCGACAATGTTGGCAGGTTCAGATCGATCGAGGTCAAGCCATGGGGCGTCCAAGAATTGCAGGAAATTGGGTTAAAAGGATTCCCGCAACTCGGATATGACATTTCAATAGAAGATATTTCTCGGCGCATTGCACAAGAAGCATTTGGGTCACCACACCTCATGCAAGCCTATTCACTTGAAATCGCAAGAGACCTCGTCGGCCGAAGCATCACCCCCGAAGCAGCCTTCCGGGAAGTTGACGAAAATCTGAAGGCAAATTTGCAACGAATCTCCTCGTCTTACAAGCCTTCATCATTCGGAGAAATTCTGGCAGGCAAAAATCCGCGCGGTAAAGAGCGCACGCGCTATTCAATTGCTAAACCACCCGAGCCAGAGCTTCAGAATAAGACGTTTGATCTCTACGAAGTACTTCTACTATCACTCCGCCATTTGCTAATAGTTGCAACTGGCTCTAATCAAAACAGGAATCTTTCTTTCACTCCAACTGAGGTAGTAGAGATGACCCGCCGATGGCAGGTAGAACCTACTTACACTAAGAAGCAAGCTACCACCGCCATGTCTAACTCACATGACAGGGCTGAGGAGTTGCGTGACGGCTTGGACCCAGTGCTGAAGTTGGGACCAGGTTCCGGACCAAACGGAGAAGCGACGATTGATTTACTCGATCCGTTTTTCGTTAGCTACCTAGTCCACGGTCAATGGGTACAGGACGCTGGACGTTTATCGCTAGAGCGGTCTGATTAGCTACCTAACGCCCCTAGTGCCCGCGCTTCTGGTCCAGCGGCTCGCCGTCCTCGAAGTGGGGGCGCAGGTGGTTATCAAACAGGGACAGGGCAGCGCCGATGGCCATGTGCATGTCCAGGTACTGGTAGGTGCCCAGGCGGCCGCCGAACAGGACGCCGTTCTTGCGGGATTCCTCGGCGGCGAGTTCGCGGTATTTCAGCAGCTTGGCGCGGTCTTCAGGGGTGTTGATTGGGTAGTACACCTCGTCGTCGTCGGTGGCGAAGCGGGAGTACTCCTTCACGATCACCGTCTTGTCCGTTGGGTACTCGGTGCGCTCTGGATGGAAGTGGCGGAACTCGTGGATGCGGGTGTAGGGGACGTCGGCGTCGTTGTAGTTCATCACCGAGGTGCCCTGGAAGTCGCCGGTGTCCAGTACTTCCTGTTCGAAGTCGAGGGTGCGCCAGCCGAGGTGGCCTTCGGCGTAGTCGAAGTAGCGATCGAGCGGCCCGGTGTAGACCACTGGGATGCCGGTGTACTCGTCGCGGATGTCGAACCAGTCGGTGTCGAGGCGGACGTCGATAAGTTCGTGGTCGGCCATATTTTCGAGCCAGGCGGCGTAGCCGTCGACGGGCAGGCCTTCGTATTTGTCGTTGAAGTAGCGGTTGTTGAAAGTGTAGCGAACTGGCAGGCGGGAGATGATTTCCGGCGGCAGTTCGGTCGGGTCGGTCTGCCACTGCTTGGCGGTGTAGTGCTTCACGAATGCCTCGTACAGCGGCTTGCCGATCAGCGCGATGCCACGCTCTTCGAGGTTCGTAGCCTCGGCGGGATCGCGGCCCTCGCGCTGCTCCTCGATCAGCTTGCGGGCCTCGTCCGGCGAGTAGTACTTGCCAAAGAACTGGTTGATCAGGCCCAGACCCATTGGGAACTGGTAGGCGGTGCCGTCGTGCATCGCGAAGACGCGGTGCTGGTAGTCGGTAAAGGAGGTGAAGCGGTTGACGTACTCCCACACGCGCTCGTTGGAGGTGTGGAACAGGTGCGCACCGTACTTGTGCACCTCAATGCCGGTTTCCGGCTCCTTTTCGGAGTAGGCGTTGCCGCCGATGTGGTTGCGCTTCTCCACCACGAGCACCCGCTTACCCAGCTCGCTGGCGGCCTGCTCTGCCACGGTGAGGCCGAAAAATCCGGATCCAACAACAATGAGGTCGTAAGTCATACGGCCATTTTGTCACATTTCTTTTCGACGCCCCTCCGCACGACACGCCAAGCCTCAAGATTCACTTGAGACTTTAACTTGCACTACACTTCACTGGAGTAACCTTTATCCCTATAGCCACAGGAGTTAAAACGTGCAACAGCGGAAGCGCCTGAATGGGCAATCCTCCAGGATGCGCCCTCTGATGGCTGCGGTGATGTCCGTGGCCCTCGTTGTCGCCGGAGCGTTCGGCGGCAACCACATTGTCCAGGTCCAGTCGGCGGCACCGGCGCAGATGGACGTCTATAACGCCAGCGAGTCCTTCGCCAAGGGTGCGAATATCACCGTGGATGACGCAGCGGTGCGCACCCAGGGTGAGGAGACCGAGGAGCGTCGTGTGGTCAAGGAGTTCACCCGCGACCGCGAGTTCACGCTGTTTGGCCTGACGTGGAAGGGCGACCGCGACATTGTCGCCTACGTGCGTGCCCAGCGTGCCGACGGCAGCTGGACGGAGTGGTTCGAGATGGATCCGCTCGATGCAGCACCCGGCACCGACACGTTTGGCACCGAGCCGATCTTCGTGGAGCCGACGAAGCGTGTTCAGGTCTCCACGGGCAACGTCGATCTCCTGGAGAACGGCCGCAAGGACTCGACCGCGCCGAACGCGGCCACCGACATCCAGGCCATCTTTATCGACGGCGGCACCGGCACCACCAACGGCGCCATCAAGCCAGTCGTGGACTCCTACACCTACGGGATGCCAAAGGTGATCACCCGCGCGCAGTGGGGTGCGGGCAAGAACAGCAACCCGACGTACACCGCGCCGGTCACGGCCGCGACGGTCCACCATACCGCTGGTTCCAACAACTACACCGAGGCGCAGGCGCCGGGCATCGTCCGCGGCATCTGGAACTACCACACCTACACCCTGGGCTGGGGCGATGTGGGCTACAACGCCATGGTCGATAAGTACGGCAACATCTACGAGGGCCGGTACGGCGGGCTCGACCGCGCGGTCCAGGGCGCGCACGTGGGTGGCTTCAACCAGAACACCTGGGGCGTGTCCGTGCTGGGCAACTACCAGACCGCGGTGCCGACGCAGGCGTCGCTGCAGGCGCTGGGCGACATCATCGGCTGGAAGGCTGCTGTCTCCGGGTTCGACCCGATGGGTTCGAGCTACCACTACGCTGACTTCGATTTCAAGGGCAGCAAGTACCGCGCCGGCCAGGGCGGGATGTTCCCGAACATCAACGCGCACCGGGACTTCCACTACAACGAGTGCCCAGGTCAGAACTTGTACAACCAGATGGGCACGGTGCGCACCATCGCGAACACGAAGTACCGCGCGCTGAAGAACTCCTCCGAGTTCACCCCTCCTGGCGACTACACGGGACCGGTCACCGACACCACGGTCGGCGACCTGCTCGACGCACTGGGCTCCGGTAAGAAGGAATCGGACACCGTCACGAACCCTGACGGCACCACGACCCAGGTGACCAACTCGGGCTCCTCCGACAACATTTCCCTGTCAGGTATTGCCTCGGGTGACGCGGTGGCGATCGCAGCGGCCGTCGGCACCTTGGCTGGCCTGATCTTCCTGTACGCGAAGGCGAACGACCTGCTGCCGGGCGGCATCCAGAACCTCGCAGGTGTGGAGATCGCTCCGGGGCTGACGCTGCAGCAGATCGCCCCGTACATCGAGCCGATGCTGAAGTTCGCTGGCCAGAACGACCTGGCTGCGGTGTGGAAGCAGTTCGAGCCGACGCTCGGCGCCGTCATCGGTGGCGTCGGCGGCGTGGGCGGCAACGACTTCGGCTTCTTCCAGAACGGCATCGCCGTGCGCAACGCGAAGGGCGAAGCGTTCACGATGTTCACGAAGATCGCGAACGCCTGGCTCCAGCAGGGTCTCGACGCCGGCCCGCTCGGCCTGCCGGTCAACTCCGAGCACCCGATTGGCGACGGCCTCTTCCGCGTCGACTTCCAAGGCGGCGACATCACGTACAACCAGCACACCAACACCATCAACATTGGCGTGCACTAGCAACGGCTAGCGACTAGGCAAGGTTATAGGAACGGCGTACCGCATCTTCCCACGCGGCGACAAGCACTTCGCGAGTCGCCGCGTTT
The DNA here is from genome assembly GCF_030228725.1 of Corynebacterium sp. UMB10321. Lineage (NCBI taxonomy): Bacteria > Bacillati > Actinomycetota > Actinomycetes > Mycobacteriales > Corynebacteriaceae > Corynebacterium > Corynebacterium sp. UMB10321. The sequence goes on from NZ_JASOZC010000010.1 coordinate 61,831, forward strand.
GCCGTATCTTCCCAGGTTGTGGGCGTGCCGAGGGAGAGTGGGGCATCGAGAAGCCCGGCGCCCATCCCCGCTGCCGACGCCGCCCCCATGACGGTGGTTTCGATGTTGCCGGGGCGAACGACGCGGGTGCCTAGGATGTCGGCCTGCATCTGCATGAGGAGGTCGTTGGAGGTCATGCCGCCGTCGACGCGCAGCTCGCGCAGTTCGACGCCCATCGCTTCGACGACCTCGCGGGTCTGCAGGCAGGTCGCCTCGAGGGCGGCGCGCGCGATGTGGCGGCGGTCCACGAAGCGGGTCAGGCCGGTGATGACGCCGCGGGCGTCCGGGCGCCAGCGCGGCGCGAACAGCCCGGAGAACGCAGGCACGATGACGACGCCGCCGCTGTCCGGGACCTCGCTGGCGAGTTTCTCGGATTCGGCGGCGGTGCACAGGATCCCGAGCTGGTCGCGAAGCCACTGGATGAGCGATCCGCCCACCGCGACGGAGCCCTCCAGGGCGTAGACGGCGGGCTGCCCGGCGCGCTGGTAGGCGACGGTGCTGAGCATGCCGGTCTCGCTGAAGGTGGGTGTGGTGCCGGTGTTGAGCAGCATGAACAGGCCGGTGCCGTAGGTCATCTTCGCAGCACCCTCTTCGAGGCCGCCTTGGCCGAAGAGCGCCGACTGCTGGTCGCCGAGCACGCCGCAAATGGGCACGTTGGCCAGCGGACCCTGGTTGCGGACATGGCCGAAGTCGCCGACGGACGGGCGGATTTCCGGCAGGATTTCGGGCGGCACGCCGATGGCCTCGCACAGGGCGGGGTCCCACTGGAGGGTCTCCAGGTCCATCAGGAGGGTGCGGCTGGCGTTGGTCACGTCGGTGACGTGCAGCGCGTTGTCAGGGTCGCGCTGGCCGCCGGTGAGGTTCCAGATCAGCCAGGTATCCATGGTGCCGGCGAGCAGCTCGCCGCGGGCGGCGCGCTCGCGGGCGCCGTCGACGTGGTCGAGGATCCAGGCCCACTTCGGCCCGGCCGGATACGAGTTGCGTAGCAGCCCGGTGGTGGCCTGGAACTCGGTGGCGTCGCCGTCGTAGGAGGTGCGGGTGTCCTGCCACACGATGGCGTTGTAGATGGGTTTACCGGTTGCGCGCTCCCAGATGACGGCGGTTTCACGCTGGTTGGTCAGGCCCAAAGTGGCGATGGCGGCTTCGTCGATATCTGCGCTGGCCACGGCGTCGCTCATGGCGCGTCGCGTGTTGCGCCAGATCTCGAGTGGGTCGTGCTCGACCCAGCCTTCGCGCGGCAGGATCTGCCGGTGCTCGAACTGCGCCTGCGCGATCACCTTGCCGCCCGTAGTGGCGACTACGAACCGGGTTGATGTTGTGCCTTGATCAATAGCCGCCAGCAACGTCATGAGTTAAAACCAGTGCTCCAGTACTTGTGCCACGCCGTCTTCATCATTCGATGCGGTCACAATATCAGCGGCGTCCTTCACCGCGTCCGTCGCGTTGCCCATGGCAACGCCCATGCCGGCCCACGCCAGCATCTCAACATCGTTTTGCATGTCGCCGAACGCCACCACCTGAGACGGGTCGATCCCGTACTGGGCAGCCAGGTAGGAAACACCTGCCGCCTTGGTCACGCCGGGGCGCGAGAACTCGAGCAGCCCCTCCTCCATGGAGTAGGTCACGTGCGCGATGTCCTGGTCGATCTCGGGGGCGATCATGTCGAACATCTCTGCCGCCATCAGGTCCGGGCAGCGCACGAGCAGCTTCGCCGCAGGTTCTGCCAGCAGCTCCTCGACGTGGACGACGCCGAAGCGGGCGTCCCAGGCGTCCGGGTTGTACTCCGGCGTGATCAGGAAGCACTCTTCCTCCGGGTCGAGCGCGCTCTGGCTCAGCCGTTCCACCCCGTAGCCCACGGTCGCGTCGGCTTCCCCCATCACCTTTTCGACGACCTCCACGGTCTCCTGCATACTCTCCGGGGACAGCGCGAAGGATTTCACCACTTCGTCGTGTTCTGGGTCGTAGATGACGGCGCCGTTGGCGGCCACACAGACCGGCTCGAACGGCAGCTGCTCGAGCACCGGCAGCAGCCAGCGGTGGGGGCGCCCGGTGGCCAGCCCGAACTTGGTTCCGCCGCGCACAGCCCGCGCGACGACCTCCAGCAGACGAGGTGTCACCCGTCCGTAGGAGTTGAGGAATGTGCCATCGATGTCACTGATGATCAGGCTGGGGGCGTTCATGTTATTTCCCTTTCTTTGCCTCGCGTTCTTTTCGGCGAATTTCGGCTGCTTCTTCAAGAGTCGGTGCGCTCCCTCCGAGCGAGGCCGGCATCCATGGCTCGCCGGGCTCGAAGGGTCCGAAGCGCGTTTCGTATTCGGCGCGGGTGGTCTCCAGCATGGCTTCCATCGCTGCCTTGAGCCTACCCGTGGCTTCTTCAACGGTGCCGTCGACAGCAACGGGTTCCCCGTAGCGGATGATGACCGGAATGCCCGAGCGTCCGAGCCGTTTCGGCTGGTCTTTGGTCCACAGGCGCTGGGAGCCCCAGATCACGCAGGGCACGAGCGGCACTCCGGCCTGGCGAGCGATGCGCACGGCGCCCGTCTTAAAGTCCGCAATCTCGAAGGAGCGCGAAATCGTGCCCTCCGGGAAGATGCCGACGATCGCCCCTTCGCGTAGGGCGGCAACGGCGGCGTCGATAGCCCCGGCGCCCGCCGAGCGGTCCACAGGGACGTGCCCCATGTTGCGCAGCAGCCACCGCAGCACCGGAATGCCGAAGACTTCTTTCTTCGCCATGAACCGCACCAGGCGCTCCCCGCGCAGGTACGGGCCAATGCCTGCCAGCATGAAGTCGAGGTAGCCGGTGTGGTTGATCGCCAGCATCGCCCCGCCATCCAGCGGGACGTGCTCGAGGCCGTGGACCGTCGCCTTTGTCCCGGCGAACCGGAAGTAGCGCTTCGCCGCGCGCACAATCCGCTGGTAGAAGCGGTTGTGCATGTCGCCGCTGTGCGGCCGCGGGGCGGTGTAGCCGTCCGCTACTTCGAACAGTCCATCAATCGTGCGCATTAGGGAACCAGTACGTCCTTCCCAACCCACGGGCGTAGCGCCTCAGGCACCTTCACGGAGCCGTCGGCCTGCTGGTTGTTCTCGAGGATGGCGACGAGCCAGCGCGTCGTCGCGAGCGTGCCGTTCAGGGTTGCGGCGGTCTGGGTCTTGCCGTTCTCGTCGCGGTAGCGGATGGACAGGCGGCGCGCCTGGAACGTGGTGCAGTTCGAGGTCGAGGTCAGCTCACGGTACGTATCTTGCGACGGCACCCACGCCTCGGTGTCGAACTTGCGTGCCGCGGACGAGCCGAGGTCACCGGCGGCGACGTCGATAATGCGGTAGGGAACCTCGACTGCGGCGAGCATCTCGCGCTCGAGTCCGAGCAGCTTCTGGTGCATCGCCTCGGCGTCCTCAGGCTTGCAGTACGCGAACATCTCCAGCTTGTCGAACTGGTGGACGCGCAGGATACCGCGGGTGTCCTTACCGTAGGAGCCGGCCTCGCGGCGGAAGCAGCTGGACCAGCCGGCATAGAGCAGCGGGCCGTCCGAAAGGTCAATGATTTCGTCGGTGTGGTAGCCGGCCAGTGCGACCTCAGAGGTGCCAACCAGGTAGAGGTCGTCGCGCTCGAGGTAGTAGATCTCCTCATCGTGCTCGTCGAGGAAGCCGGTGCCCTGCATGACGTCCGGGCGGACCAGGACAGGCGGGATCATGACCTTGAAGCCGGCCTCGCGGGCCTTCTGCGCGGCGAGCATCATCATACCCAGCTGCATCCAGGCGCCGTCGCCGACCAGGTAGTAGAAGCGCGCGCCGCCAACCTTGGTGCCACGCTTCATGTCAATAATCCCGAGGTTCTCACCCAGCTCGAGGTGGTCCTTCACCTCAAAGTCGAAGGTCGGGACCTCGCCGACGTGCTCGAGGACCACGAAGTCCTCCTCGCCGCCAGCCGGTGCGCCCTGGATCGGGTTCGGGATCTTGTACTGCAAGTCCTGCACGGCCTGCTCTGCCTCAGCCTGCTTGGCCTCGGCGGCCTTCACCTTAGCCTTGAGTTCGTTCGAGCCCTCGAGCAGCGCCGGGCGCTCCTCCGGGGAAGCCTGGCCAATCTTCTTGCCGAAGGCCTTCTGCTCCGCACGCAGCTCATCTGCTGCCTGGATAGCCTCGCGGCGCTGCTCGTCGGCCGCTAGCAGCTGATCGACGAGGGAGGGATCCTCGCCACGGGCGGTTTGGGACTCTCGGACGTCGTTTGCATTCTCGCGCAGAAATTTCAGATCAATCACGCACACAACTCTACCCGGTTCCGCCCCTCCATACGCCACCTGCGCCGCCGCCCCGCTCTGGTAATAACCAGTGCGCTATGGTGGGGGTATGTCCACGCCCGAGCAGCCCCCCACCGAAATCCAGGAAGGCCCCCTCCCGAAACACGCGCAGCTGCGCATCATCCTCGAAGAGTACTGCCGCAATGAGCTGTCTCCAGGAGACCCGCTGCCCGGCGAACGCGCCCTCGAAGAAACCTATAACGTCTCCCGCATCACGGTGCGTCGCGCGATCGGGGACCTCGTCGCCCAGGGAAAACTCCGCCGAGTCCGGGGCAAGGGCACGTTCGTGGCGCCGAGCCCGCTGGTGAGCAAGCTGCAGCTGGCAAGTTTTTCCGAGGAGATGCAGGCGCAGGGCGTAGTGGCGTCGTCAAGTATTTTGCTGGCGGAGCGCGCGCCAGCGCCTCAAGAAGTCGCCGAGTACTTCGGCACCCCGCCGCACACAGAGCACATCCACCTGCGTCGCCTCCGGCTTGGCGACGCCCAACCCTACGCCGTCGACGACGGCTGGTACAACGGCGAGCTGGTCCCCGACCTGCTGGAACACGACCTGCAGGCGTCGGTGTACGAGGTACTCGATAAGCGTTACAACCTCGGCATCACCAAAGCTGAGCAGACCGTGACCGCCGTGAATGCCGGCGCGACCGTCGCCCCGTTACTCGAGGTGCCGGCGAACCGCGCGCTGCTGCGAATCGTGCGCTATGCGCAAAGCCATGGCACACGTGTGGAATACTGTGCCAGTGTGTACCGGACGGATCGTTATAGTCTGCACACACAGGTACTGCGCAACCTCGAGGGATAGGAAATGCACATGGCTAGCAGGACAACAGCGCTGCGCGGCTTTCTCGTCGCGCTGCTCGCGGGTGCGGTCGGCTTCGGCTCCTACACCTACAACGCCTCACCCGCGCCGCAAGGCGGCACTGATGCATCTGGGGTATCGACGTCCACTCCGAAGCGACAGAGCAAGAACAAGCCAGCGCCGTTCACCACGGCGGACCAAGGCGCCTGCCTGACCTGGGAAGCCGATGCCGAGGGCCACATCACCGCCTTCGAGCAAACCGACTGCGCACTCGAGCACCGCTTTGAAATCTCCGCACGCGAGGACCTGGCCACCTATCCCACCTCCGAGTTCGGGCCGTCTGCGCCGATGCCGAACCAGACCCGCCAGGCGCAGCTGCGCGAGGAGCTGTGCGGGGGCGCAACCCTGCGCTACCTCAACGGCGCCTTCGACCCGAACGGGCGCTACTCGATCGCGCCGATCCTGCCGCCCGCGGCCGCGTGGGAAGACGGTGACCGCACCATGCTGTGCGGCCTGCAGGAAACCGACCGCGACGGCACCCCAATCCTGACCACGGGCCGCGTGTCCGAGCAGGACCAGGCGCGCACCTTTAATCCCGGGGAGTGCGTGGCCATCGACGGCACCTCCAGCCTGAGCAGCGTGGATTGCAACGAGCCACACCAGATGGAGATCACCAGCACGGTGGACCTCGCACCGGTTTTCCCCGACCACACCCCGAGCATCGAAGAGCAGGACAACCACCTTCGCGACGTATGCACCGACGCCGCCCAGAAGTACATGGGCGCGGAGGAAAACCTCTACCAGATCGCGCTGCAGCCGTTCTGGACCACACAGAAGCCGTCCGCGTGGGAGGGCGGCTCGCACAGCGTAAACTGCGCGTTGGTCTTCTCGAACCCGGAGGGGCAGTTCGCTACCCTGACCGGGTCCGCGACCGCCGGGCGCGAAGTGCTCAAGATCGACGGCAACCCGCCACCGGAGCGTCCCGAGCGCCGCCCGCTTCGGGAGGAGCAGCCCCGACCATGATGGAGCCGGTCAGCCAGGACGCCTTCGAGGAGATGATCAACGACGCCCTGGACACCATCCCCGAGGAGTTCGCCCGCCACATGACGAACATGGTGGTGCTGGCCCGTGACTTCAACCCGGACGAACCCACGCTGCTGGGCCTGTTCGAGGGCATCCCACTTACTGAGCAGCACTCAAACCACAGCGGGTTCCTGCCGGACGCGGTATTCGTGTACAAGGACGCACTCGAGGCGATGTGCAGCGATGAAGAAGAACTGCGCCACGAGGTAAAGGTGACCGTCCTCCACGAGGTCGGCCACTACTTCGGGCTCGAGGAGCACGAGCTGCACGAACTCGGCTGGGGTTAGCCGAAGCTATCCCTGCTTAGCGCAGCCCGTCTACCCAGGACTGGGCCTCTGCGAGGCGCGGGTTCCCACTCGGCCAGGTTGCCTGCTGCGCGCACGGCCACGACCCCAGATACGTAATCTGCGAGGACCGCAGGTACACAGCCCGTAACGCCTCCGCCACGGCGGTGTCGTCGATATGCCCCACGATGTCCACGTGGAAGGAGTACGTGTTCGGCTCCTTGCGTGTTGGGCGTGACTCAATACGGGAAAGGTGCACGCCGCGGAACGCGAACTCCTGCAGCGCCGCCACCAGGGTGCCAGGCTCGTTCGGGGTCTGGAACACGATCGACGTCCTGTCGTTGCCCGTGCGCGGCGTTGGTTTCCCGGACGGCCCGACCAACACGAAACGCGTCCGCGCTGTGGACAAGTCGGCCACGCCGCGCGCGTGCACCTCGAGCCCGAGCAGCTCCGCCGCGCGCTCCGGGGCCGCGGCCACGTCCGCCTCACCCTCAGCGACGAGCTGCGCTGCCGCGCCGTTCGATGTCGCCGGGTGGAAGGTCGCGTTCGGGGCGTGCTCGGCCATCCAGCGCTTGACCTGCTGGTAGGCCACGGGGTGGGTGGCGAAGTGGGTGGCGTCGACAAGTGAAGCACCGGGGCGCGTCATGATGGCGAAGGCGATCTCCAGCTCGGTCTCCCCGTAGATCTGCACCCCGGGAGCCTCCGCCAGCGCGTCCGTGGTCGCGGTGACCGCGCCGTCAACCGAGTTCTCCACCGCAACCACCGCGTAGTCCGCGCGCCCGGCGCGCACCTCGTTGAGCGCCTCCGCCGGGGAATCCACAGGCACTAGCTGCGGGTCGGGCAGGTCAAAGTTCCAGACGGCCTGCTCCGTGAACGTTCCCGCCGGGCCGAGGTACGCAATCGTTGTCATGGGGCTACTGTAGCCTGCATGCACACTCGGTACCGCGTCGAAGTCCTCCTTGTGCTGGCCGTCACCTTCGGCGCCAGCGGGCTGCGCGCCGCGCTGCGCCTGGTGGACTCGCTGCTGCAGGCGCCCCTCAACGAGCAATCGACGACGCTCTACTCCCAGGCGAGCTCCATCGGCTGGCTCGACGTGGCACTCCAGGCCGTCTCAGCCCTTTCGCTCATCGGGTGGGGCGGCCTGGCGTGGTACCTGCTGGGCACTGCGTGGGTTACGCCGAAGTGGCGCGACTGGCTGCGCGGCGCCGGGTTCGCGGCCCTTATCGGTATCCCGGGGTTGGCGCTCTACATCGGGGCAGTGCACTTCGGCTGGTCCAAGGTGGTCATCCCCACCACCGAAGCTGTCCAAGTCCCCACCTCACTCCTGTGGGCGTTCGCCAACGGGTTCGCCGAGGAAGTCGTGGTGGTGATGTACCTGTGCACCAGGCTGCGGCAGATGCGCTGGTCGGTACCCGCCACGATCGCCGCCTCCGCGGTCCTGCGCGGCTCATACCACCTCTACCAGGGGGTTTCCGCAGGCTTCGGCAACCTCGCGATGGGCGCCGTCTTCGCCTACTACTACCACCGCACCGGCAAAGTCTGGCCACTCATCCTCGCACACTTCCTTATCGACGCCGTCGCTTTTCTCGCCTACCCACTCCTGCCGTCTACACTGTTGCCATGAATACGCCGCATTCCAACGATCCCCGGGATAACCTCGAGGACTTCGTGCTTGGCAGGGACGGCCAACCGCTCGTGGACCGCTACGGACGCCCCATCCGGAAGCGTCGCCCGCAGCGGGAGCAGCAACGGCCCCCTGCCTGGCAGGAACGGCCAGCCATCCGGCCGGAGCGGCGCGAGCCGCAGGAAACACGACAGTACAACCCGCAAGACTACGAACCGCGCGAATACCGGCCACGCCAGTACCCGGCGCAGCAACGTCCAGCGCAGCACAGGCCGCCGCAGCAGCGCCCGGAGCGCGAGCACGTTCCGATGCAGGTCACGCAGCGGCCACAGCAGCAGCGCCCACAGCGCGCACTGAGACGGAGGAGGCGTCGTAAAGGTGGCTGCGGCCGTCTGCTCGCAGCCCTCCTCGTGGTGCTGCTCGCCCTCACCTTCCTTGTCGACGCCCGGCTCTCCCGCGTCGACGCCCTGCCCGCCGAGCGCATCGCGAACACCTCGGGCACGAACTGGCTGCTCGTCGGGTCCGACTCACGCACTGGCCTGAGCGAGGAGGACGCGGCGCGCCTCGGCACTGGTGGCGACCTGGGCACCACCCGCACCGACACGATCATGCTGCTGCACCTGCCACTGTTCGGGAAGGCGACGCTGGTGTCCATCCCGCGCGACTCCTATGTGGCCGTGCCCGGCTACGGGCAGGAAAAGATCAACGCGGCGTTCGCCTACGGCGGCCCGCAGCTGCTCATCCAGACCGTTGAGCAGGCAACCGGCCTACGGGTGGACCGCTACGCGGAAATCGGCATGGGTGGGTTGGCCAACATCGTCGACGCCGTCGGCGGCGTAGAAATCTGCGTGGCGGAGCCCATCCAGGATCCGCTGGCTAACCTGTTCGTCGAGCCCGGCTGCCAGACAATGGACGGCGCGACCGGCCTTGGCTACGTGCGCACCCGCGCCACCGCCCAGGGCGACCTGGACCGCGTCGGGCGCCAGCGCGAGTTCCTCGGCGCCCTGACCAATCGGATCCTCTCCCCCGGCGTGCTGCTCAACCCGTTCCGGGCGCTGCCACTACTGTGGACCGCCCCGGCCATGTTCACCGTGGGCAGCAAGGACCACGTATGGAACCTGGCCCGCATCGGGCTGGCGTTCAGCATGGGTCTGAACACGGAAACCATCCCGGTGGGCGGGTTTATGGACGCGGACGTCGGCAACGTGATCCTGTGGGACGAGGTCGCCGCAGAGCAGCTCTTCTCGTCCCTCAGGTAGGCCCCCGAATAGCCCCCGTGTAGCCCGGTCGCCCTCTGTTTAGATGGTGACCTGGCGGGACTTGATGTTGTCCAGCTGCTTGCGCTCGTCGGCGCTGAGCTGGGCGTCGTTCGCGTACTCGGCCTCTATAGCCTTGTTCAGCGCCACCAACGCATCCGCGTAGGACGCGGGTTCAACGGCTGGGTCCAGGTCCCACACCGGGACCACGACGCCGTGGGTGCGGAACGCGCCCGCGAACTTCGTGCCCTCACCCAGGTTAAGCTCACCGCGCGCCGCGATGCGCGCCAGCGCCGAGAGCATCTGGCTCTCGTTATCCTCGGTGCGCACCCAACGGATGTGCGCCTTGCCGCCGCCCGGGTTGACCCACCACACTGCACCCGGCGCGTCCGACTTGACCTCGACGGACGGGATGACGGCGTCGTTCGCGGCCGCCATCGCCTGCTGGATCTGCGGCGGGATCTGCGCGTCCTCCGGGAACCACCAGGAGAAGTCGTCGTAGGAGGTGACGTCCAAGGCGTCGTCAACCGGGAAGATGTCCTTCAGGGCCGGCTGCTGGCCGTCGGCCGCGGTGGACTGGAGCTGCTCGCCCTCCTTGGCACTCAGCACCCAGTTCAGGGCGTACGCGAGGTCGCGGCCCGGGTTCTGGGAGTGCGCAGCAACCTGCAGCGCGACCAGGCGCTCGCCGCCCTCGCGCACCATCGCCGCGACGGCGCCTGGCAGCACCGTCACCAGCTGCACCGGGGTTTCCTTCACGGTCACCTGCGCGGTTGCGGACGGCACGAACTCCTGCAGCGCCACCAATTCGGCCTCAGCGACCAGGCCCTCGTACGGGCGCGGGTCCTTCTGCAGCGCCTCGCGCTCAGCGGCGCGGGCAGCGAGTTTCGCCTGGCGGCGGCTCATTCCCTCTGGGAGATTCTCTTGCTTTCTACGGTTCTTTTTAGCCATAGACACACATCGTACAGGCGCTACAGCAGCCCTGCGTACGTCTGCAGCGCCAGCTGCGGGTGGTCCGTCGCAATCGCAGCGATGCCGTGTTCGGCACACCACCGCATATCCTTCGGGTCGTTGACCGTCCACACGTACGTCGGGCACCCATGCTTCCCGATCAGCTCCGGGCGCCGCTGCACATGCGCTAACCCCGGCCCGATCCCGTACGGGCTCGACAGCATCACACTCTTCGGGTTCCACTTCGCCTCACGCACCCTAAACAGGTAATACGTGAGCAGGTTCGGCGCCATCCGCGTAAAATACCGCACTGCCTTATGCGAGAAGGAAATGATCGCAACCTGCTCCGAGTCCAGCATGCCCGCGTACGCCAACGCCCGAAATGTCGCCTCGTCCACCTCGGGGCCGTAGCGCGTCGGGTGCTTCGTCTCAATATAGAGGTGCTTTTCCGGGTAGTCCTGCAGCAGCTCGAGCAGCTCCTCGAGCAGCATCACCTGCTGCGGGCACTCATCGGTGCCGCAGTTCAGCTCGCGCAGGTCGCAGAAGTCCATCGTGGACACGCGTCCCATCCCGTCCGTCGTGCGGTCCACCAGTCCGTCATGGAACACCACCAGACGCCCGTCGCGCGTGAGCCGCACGTCGCACTCCACGCCGTGGATCGGCAACTTCAGGCCCGCCTCAAACGCCAGGTGCGTCGACTCCGGGTACATCGCCGAAAAGCCGCGATGCGCCACAATCTTCGGCAACACTAGATTCCACACTCCACGCCCGTCGAGTGGTGCGGGCAGTACCCGTTCGGCACCTTATGCAGGTACTGCTGGTGCTCGTCCTCCGCCAAGTAATAATCGACGCCCCATCGCACCTCCGTCGTAATCGGGGCATAGCCGGCGTCGACAAGCTGCTCACCGTAGTGCGCAACCCACCCTTTGATGTCCTGCGCCTCGTGCTCCGTGTCGGTGAAGAACGCCGAGCGGTACTGCGTACCCACATCATTGCCCTGGCGGAACCCCTGCGTCGGGTCGTGCGCCTCGAGCGCGGCGCGCACCAACTCCTTCAGCGAGACTCGCTCCGGGTCATAGACCACCTCCACCAGCTCGACGTGGTTCGTCTGCCCACTGCACACCTCGCGGTACGTCGGATTCGGCGTCGAACCCCCGCCATAACCAACCGACGTCGACTCCACCCCCTCCATCTGCCAAAACATCTTCTCAGCGCCCCAAAAACACCCAATGCCCACCAGCAAGCGGCGCTGGCCCTCGCGCCACGGGCCAGTAATCGGCGTCCCCAGCACAGCATGCGGACGCGGGTGCGCCAACACCGGCTCATCACGACCCGGCAACGTGCGATCTTCAGGAACCAGCTTCGGCTCCGGTGCAAACAAGAAACCCATAAAAATTAGCGTACGCCATTGCGGGAATGTGATTCTTGTCTATTATGGGGCACGTCACCAACCCCCAAACGAAAGGAACTGACAATGGCTGTTTACGAACTTCCAGAGCTCCCATACGCATACGACGCACTCGAGCCACACATCTCGGCCGAGATTATGGAGCTGCACCACGACAAGCACCACGCAAACTACGTCGCTGGCGCAAACGCCGCACTCGAGGCCCTCGAGGCAGAGCGCAACGGCGACGCCAACCCGGACAAGCTGCGTGCACTGTCCAAGAACCTGGCATTTAACCTGGGTGGCCACACCAACCACTCCATCTTCTGGAAGAACATGGCACCGAACGCAGGTGGCGCACCAACCGGCGCAATCGCCGAGGCAATTGACCGCGACTTCGGTTCCTTCGAGAAGTTCCAGGCACACTTCTCCGGTGTTGCAACCAGCCTGCACGGCTCCGGCTGGGCAGTCCTGGGTTACGACCACATCGCCGGCCGCCTCATCATTGAGCAGCTCACCGACCAGCAGGGCAACATCTCCGTTGACTTCACCCCACTGCTGATGCTCGACATGTGGGAGCACGCCTTCTACCTGCAGTACAAGAACGTCAAGGGCGATTACGTCAAGGCTTGGTGGAACGTTGTCAACTGGGACGACGTCAACGAGCGCTTCGAAGCGGCTTCCAAGTAAGTCGGTATAGACAACGCCATGTAATTCTGTTAGATTAAAGGCGCTCTCGCGAGGAGCGCTTTACATGGCCACCCGCCGTGTTTCATACAGGGGTATGAAACACGGCGGGTTTTATCTGTATTCACGACGAGTCCGTTGAAGGAACCAGGACCCACTAGGAATATTAGGGTAGGCTAACCTGTCACGCAAGAGGGGGTAGGGGACGGGGTTAGCTGGGCCAGTTTTGGGCCGCAGTGTTCGCTCCGGTCGACCTGCGCACCACATTCCACCACGCACACAAACCGACCTGGGCTTTTACAAATCCGTCCACCAAAACCAGGAATGTGGTGCATGCATCCTGAACGCTCCTTGAGGTCCCCGCCACAAAGTGCCAGGATATGGAGCATGAAGAAAGGGAGCCCGGAGTATCGTCGCGCAACGATTGCGATGCTGCTCGCCGGGCTCGGAATCTTTAACGCCCTCTACGCCACCCAGGCCCTGCTCCCCACCCTGGCGGAGGCGTTCGACGCTTCCCCGTCCACGACGGCGCTGACGGTGTCGGCGGCGACGGGCGGGTTGGCGCTGTGTGTGGTGCCGGCGTCGATACTTTCGGAGAAGTATGGGCGTGGGCGCGTGCTGATCGTGTCGGCGCTGGTGGCGACGGGCATCGGGCTGCTGTTACCACTAGCGCAGTCGATGGAGCAGCTGGTGCTGCTGCGCGCCCTGCAAGGCGTCGCGATTGCAGGCACCCCGGCCGTTGCGATGACCTGGCTCTCCGAGGAGCTCGACCCGAAAGACCTGCCCGGCGCGATGGGCTTGTACATCGCCGGCAATACGATCGGCGGGCTGACGGGTAGGTTGATCCCGACGGGGCTGCTGGCGGTCACGTCGTGGCGGTGGGCGCTCGCAGCCAGTAGCGTGACGGCACTTGCACTGGCGATTGCAACGGCGATCCTGCTTCCTGCGCAGCGGAACTTCACGCCGAAGGCGAAGCTGCGACCGGGCAATGAGTTCCGCGCGATGGTTCGGCACGCGAGGAACCCGAGGATTCTCGCGCTGTGCGCGACGGCGTTCATCGGGATGGGCGTGTTCGTCTCCCTGTACAACTACCTGGGGTTCCGCGCGATTGAATACTTTGGCCTGCCGCCGTCGCTGGTGGGGCTGGCGTTTTTGCTGTACCTGTCGGGGACGTGGTCTGCGTCGCGTGCGGGTGCGCTGGTGAGCAAGTACGGTCGCGGGCACGTGGTGATTGGGGGCGCGTCGCTCATGGTGGTGGGCCTGATACTGGCAGCGATACCGAACCTGGTGGCGCTGCTGGCCGGTCTGCTGGTGTTTACGGCGAGCTTCTTCGCGATGCACTCGACGGCTTCTGCGTGGGTGGGCATCATCGCGGAGCGCGACCGGGCGGAGGCGTCCAGCATGTACGTGTTCTGGTACTACATGGGGTCGTCGATGGTGGGGGCGGCGTCGGGCTGGGTGTACGAGCTGCTGCCGTGGGCCGGGTTCACGATGGTGCTGGCCTGCCTCGTTGTGGTGCTGGTGCTGATTACCGCGGCGGTGGCCCGCAACACCAGGCGTTAAAACACCAGGCGCTAAACCCCAAAGCTAGAGCAAAGGGATGCCGGGGGCGTCGGCGGCGAGGAATTCGCGGACGGCACGGGTGGCCCGGCAGTCGTCTTCGTTGTACTGCAGCAGGGTCTGCTTTGCGTCCTCGTCGCCGCGGACGGCGGCGAAGCGGCGGTCGATGGAGGCTTCGCCGTCCATGTCGTCGTCCTCCCAGTGAAAGCCCACGATGGGCCCGAGCACTTTCAGCCCCAGCCCGTCGGTGCCCACCAGGTGCCTGCGCACCGACGCGAACACGTCGACCCACTCTTCGGAAGCGATGAACTCCTGGACTTCCTTGGCGTCGATGCTGGCGAAGCGCTGCGCGGACATGCGCAGCCAGTGGTTCTCGCCCGCCGCGGCGTAGCAGTAGGCGGCGAAGGTCTTGCCTTCCGCGTGGGCTTGGGCGCGCTGGTCGAGGAGCCAGCGCCAGAACGCGGCGAAGTTGGCTTCCTCCGCGTCGCCGCCGACTTCCTCCCACGTCACGAACGGCCGGTAGCGCTCGCCGTCGAAGGTGCCCCATAGGTAGGCGCCCTGGTCCATGTAGGACTCCATGTCGATGTCGATCTCGACGTCCGCACGGCGGATTGCAATCGGCCCCGGCCGCCTGAGCAGGGGGATCCCGGCGCGCCAGGCTTCGGCGATGCGGGAAGGTTCGCCGAGCTGGGCGTCGATAAGCTGTTGGACCGTCGTGATGCCCTGTGCGCGGAAGCGGTCGCCCTTGCCGCCGGGCAGCACCAGCGAGATGTCGTCGCGCGCCTCGAGATCAGGCAGGCACAGCGGCCAGAACCTGCAGGTGGCGCACTGTTTGTAGCGGGTTGGGTGCTCGGGCGTGGGCTCGGCGAGCGCGAGCAGCAGCGGCGCGACATACTTTTCGACGTCCACTCCGTACGCCAGCGACCTATCTTGCCCGATGACGCCGCCGCGGCCCGCGGAGCGCTCCCCGAGCAGGAGGTGCGCCATGGCCAGCCGGTAGCCGTCGACGGTGTGGTGGCGATACTTGCCCGCAACCCGCAGTGGTGCCCCCAGCCCGAGGCGCCCAACCGGCACGGCCTGCAGCGTCGAGGTCGGGTGCGTGCGCGCGACTCTGTGGTTCGAGATGATCACCGGCACGTACCCGTCGGCGGTGCGCACCAGGATGTCGACGTCCACCTCGACCGCCACCCCGGCTATGTCCCCATGGAGCGTGGCCCGCGTGATCAGGTGGGTGCCGCGGCGCATCAGGTCAAAGACGCCCTCGGTGGTGGCGTCCGCGGCGTCGGCGCGGGTGAAGAGGCGGCGCCGGCCGTCGCCAAGCGCTGGCTTGGTAGGCAGCTGGGCGAGTACCGCTTCCTGCACTGCGATGCGCTGCGGCAGGTGCGCCTCGGCTTCCTCGCGCGACGGGTAGTCCGGAAACTGGCACCTCCGGCGGAACCGGAAGCGGCACCCCACAAGATCCGACGGCCGCATGCGTGTGCCGTCCTGCTGCTTCGACGTACTCACAATGGGCAATATTCTACTAGGCGCAGTGGAGAAACAGGTAAGGTTGGTGTCCAAACGAACGCTGAAGCGTAAAGGAGTTAACTCGCATGGGACTGTTCAAATCCATCCGGAAAGCACGCACGAAGGCCAAGGCTGAGATTAAGGCCGCGCAGGCGCACGCCCGCAAGCTTGCCAAGGAGGAGGCGAAGCAGGACTTCCGCACCGCAAAGCTGCTGGACAAGGCCGAGAAGCGCCTGCTGAAGGCAGAGAAGCAGGGCCTGAAGCAGAAGCGCAAGCACGAGGAGCGGCTAGCGAAGGCACATCTGCAGCGCATTGAGGAGTCCGGCATTACGAAGAAGAAAGCCAAGCAGTGGCTCGGCGCGACCCGTCTGCTCCTGCCGGTGCTGTTGCCGCTGTTCTACAAGGGCTGGACGTCCTACCAGCAAAAGCAGGTGCAGCAGCGCGCGCAGAGCGTCGGCCTGTCCTCCCAGGAAGTCTCGCGCTTTTCTGAGCGCGGCGGGCAGCTGAAGTCGCGCGTCGACGCCCTCGAGGGCCAGGTCAAGACCGCCGAGCTGCCGAAGGGCTTCGCCACCGACGCGAAGGTCCGCCTCGCGGAGCTGCAGACCGCGGTGGAAAACGCCGAGCACATGAACCCGGTACAGCAGCGCCTGGCTCACAACTCTATTGATGAAGACCTGCAGAAACTGTCCGCGGAAGTGCAGAAGAAACTTAATTAGTATTATCGGCCAAAGTATTTGCTAGACTTCCTCCAAACGCGAACACTACTCCCAAGTATCGCTCTTGGGAGTACCGGAGAAAGGACAGCCTTCATGGCCCGGCAAAATATCACCCAGTTTTTCGACGACCTGGACCACACGCCCCTGCACGAGGCGGATGTTCGCGTGATCCGCTTCGGGTTACAGGGGAAGAATTACGTGCTGGACCTCAAGCCGGAGAACGCAGAGCGCTTCCTGGCGCAGCTCAAGCCGTACGTCGAAGCAGCCAGGGAGGCGTGCGACGCGACCGATCGGGCCCTTGACCCCGCCGAGATCCGCCGTTGGGCGCAGACCGAAGGCCTGCCCATTGCCAACCGCGGCAAGATCCCCCTCGGCATCGTGGAAGCATTCCACGAAGCCCACCCCTACTACTAGAGCACGCCCTGCTCGCGCGCCGACGCCACGGCGGAAGTACGGGAACGCACACCCAGCTTGTCGTAAATATGCACGAGGTGGGACTTCACGGTCGCCTCTGAAAGCATGAGCTCCGTGCCAATCTCCCTATTCGACGACCCCGCCGCCACCAACTGCAGCACCTCCAGCTCACGCGGCGTGAGCGAGGAGCGCGGAGTGCGGTCGCGCGTCTCGAGGCGCTCGCGCACCACCGGGGACATGGTGGCGTCGCCACGCGCGGTGGAGCGCACCGCGGCGACGAGCTCCTCCGGCGGGGCGTCCTTCAGCAGGTAGCCGACGGCTCCGGCCTCGATCGCGCCGAGGATGTCGGCGTCAGTGTCGTAGTTGGTCACCATGAGCACCTTCGGCGGGTTCGTCATCGAGGCGATGATCTGCGCCGTTGCCTGCGCACCCGTGGTCACGCGGGTGCCCTCGACGCCCGCGCCGAAGCGGAGGTCCATCAAAATCACGTCGATGCCGCCGGCCTGCGCCATCGCGATCGCGCCCTCAGCTGTGGCAACTTCGCCGACGACCATAATGTCTTCGGCCTCCTCGAGCACGGCCCGAAGCCCCAGCCGGACGATCTCATGGTCATCAGCCAGCAACACACGAATCATGAAGTTTTCCTCTCCACCTGGTCAGTCTTTTGTTTGATACTACTCGGTACCGCCACAGAAAGTGCTGTCGGCCCGCCGGGCTGGGACTCAATTGCCAGCTCACCGCCCAATTCCTCGGCCCGAGAACGCATCGCATCGAGACCCAAATGGCCTAACCCTGAGGGCTTTTTGGCCTGGCTCGCTACGTCGAAGCCCTTGCCGTTGTCCACCGCATCAAGGCGGACCTCGTCATCCCCAAACGTCAGCGTGATGCGCATGCGGCTCGCCTCGGAGTGCTTCACCGCGTTCGACACCGCGCCCTGCGTAATACGCAGCAGGCCGGCCTCGATGCGCATCGGCAGCTGCTGCGGCTCACCGTCGACCTCCACCTCGATGTCCATGTCGCCCGTCGTACCGAAGTCCGCCGCGATGCGGCGCAGCGCCTCCTCCAGCGACGTCGTGCTCAGCGGCGCCGGCGTCAGCGCCGCAATAATCGCACGGGTCTCCGCCAAGTTTCTCGACGCCGCCCTACGTGCCGTCTCCATCCTCTTCAACGGCGCCGCCAGCTCTTCCTCCGAAAGGTCCGTGGCCAACAGGTCGCGCTCCGCGGCGTGCAGCAGCATCTGGATCGAGGACAGGTTCTGCGCCACCGTGTCGTGAATCTCGTGCGCGAGCCGCTCCCGCTCCTGCGCCACACCCGCAGCACGCTCCGTGGTTGCTAGCTGTTCGCGTGTCTCCAGTAGCTCGTTGATGAGCTCGGCGCGCTCGTCGCTCACCTTCGTAATCGTGGTGAAGGCATAGTTGATCGCCAGGACCACCACCGCCGACAGCGCCGGCCCCAACACGCTGCCCAGCGTGAGATGATCCGGCAGCTGTACCAGCACCGTGATCACAAGCCCAGCAGCAACCCCGGCAATACCTCGCCAGTCGTTGAACGCCCGCATGTACACGAAGAACAGGATGAACACCCAGTACATCGCAACCACTGAGATCGTCGTGTCCAGCATCCACACGC
Source organism: Corynebacterium sp. UMB10321 (assembly GCF_030228725.1). Taxonomy (NCBI): domain Bacteria; kingdom Bacillati; phylum Actinomycetota; class Actinomycetes; order Mycobacteriales; family Corynebacteriaceae; genus Corynebacterium; species Corynebacterium sp. UMB10321. Next base: position 80,055 of record NZ_JASOZC010000010.1, read on the forward strand.
CAGTCAGCCCCACGAGCCACAGCACGCGGCCCGGGGTTGCCCAATAGTGCATCTCTGTCATCCCGTAGAACAGGAGGAAGGAAAACGTCGTCACCAGAGTGATGTGCAGCAGCGCCTCATCCAGCGACATTCGCGCCAGCGCCGCCAGCGACACCAACACCAGCGACACCGACAACACCGTGATACCGATATCCAAGGAGCGGTTTACCGGCACCTCAGTGGTTTCGCCGGGGCCCGGCGACAACACAGCTAATCTGGAACCCATGCGTTTGACACTACCCACCCTCGCAGCAGTCATGGCATTCGGCGTCCTCGCCGGGTGCGTCGCCCCCGACCCGGATCCGGCGCCCGCAGACGAAGGGGGCGTCGAGAAGCAACAAGCTGCTCTGCCTCTCGACGCCCTGCCCGCCACCGACCGCAACGCGTGGCAGCCCTGCCCATACCTCGACACCGACTGGGTCGCCGACGCCAACGGCCAGCGCGTCACCGGCGTAGGTATCGACGCCCGCTTCGACCCCCCAGCCTGCCAGTTCTGGTCCTACCCGCCCGAGCCACAGCTGACCGTCATCGTGCGGCACATGGACAGCCCCGAGGACGCCATGGCCGTTGTCGACTGGGCAACACCCATCGACTACACCGAACCCGCCAACCAGCCAGCCGGGTGGAACGGCGGACGCCACGGCGGCGGGGCCGTACCCAACCGGATCGGCGCCGCCTACTCCGTGGCCAAGGGCAACACGGCCGTGACCGTGTTCACCAACCAGGACGAGTCCATCAAGGCGCAGCTCGTCGCCGAGGAGACCATCAAGAACCTGCAGCTCTAGAGCGTTACACTGCGACGTCGTTGTAGGGCATCTGCGCCGACACCCACGGAAACACCACTTCCATCAGCAGGAAGAACACGGCCACCGCGATCACGATCGCGAGCAGCCACTTCACCGGCGTAGGCCCCGGCAGCATCCGCCAAAGTGCTCCATACATTGTCTATTTCACCTCCGACATCGCCTGCGGCAGGGTCTGCTCGCCCGGCGTTTTCGCCAGCACCTCAGTCTGCACGGCGTGAATGATCATGCGCTCCGCGTTCGAAAACTGCGGGTGGCACGTGGTCAGCGTGATCATGCCCAGCATGTCCGGGCGCACCTCGATAGAGGGCTGCTCCGGGATCGGGTTGATCACGTTCACGTCCCCCGGCAGCGTGATGTGCCTGCCTACCACGTTGCGGTACTCGCCCGTCGCGATCGGCTCGTTGATCTCGGCTGGCACGCAGCCCGCCGCCACGTCCCGGCGCTCCTGCGGGTCCAGGCCCATCGGCAGCACGCGGTACGTCACCCAGGAATCCTGCGTCTCCACCACGATGGCGTCACAACTGTTCAGCGCCCCAAGGTCATTGAACGGCGCGCCCTTGCCCACGCGGTGCCCCGCCACCGCGAAGTTGCCCGGCTCGCCCGGCATCTGCGTGTCCGGGTAGCGGCCCGGACCCACCAACAACTCGTTCTCGTCGGTGCCCTCGATGATGGCGAACTGGTAGTCCGACCCGAACGCAGGGATGTACATGCGCGCGAATGCGTCGCCAAGCTGTGGCGTGCGCAGCTGGCGCGGGTTCTTCCACTGCTCCGACAACGTGTCCTGCGCTTCGTTCTGCATCTTGCCGGAAGCGATATTCGTCCAATAGGACTCGTAAAAGGCGAACAGCAACAACAACGCCCCGATGGTCAGCAGCACCTCGCCGAACACCTGGGAGGCGCGCACCTTGCGTCTGGGTTGTTGGTAAACCATGGCCTAACATTAGCGAATGATGGAAATCCTCGTCTATCCCGTGTCCGCCGTGCTGCAGTTCTGGCACTGGCTCCTCGCCGACGTCCTCGGCGCCCCCGTCTCTGGCGCCTGGATCGCATCCATCATCCTGCTGGTCATCACAGTGCGCGGCGCCATCGCACCGTTTTCCTGGAAGACGTACAAGGTAGGCCGCACCAGCTACATGATGCGGCCACACATGAAAGCCATCGCGGACCGCTACGGCAGCTCCACCGCACTCGAGGACATCGAGGCGGAGCGCGAAGCCATCAAGAAACTCCGCAGCGAGCACGGCTACAACCCGCTCGCCGGCTGCGTTCCCGCCATGATCCAGCTGCCGTTTTTCTTCGGCCTGTACCGCCTGCTGTACTGGCTCGCCGTCCCCGACGTCGGCGACGCCCACCGGATCGGCCTGCTCACCCCAGACGAGATCGAAAGCTTCCGCAACACCACGCTTTTCGACGTCCCCCTCCCCGCCTACGTCTCCATGACACCAGAGCAGTTTGCCTCCCTCGGCACTACGGTCGACGCCGTTCGCGGCCTGGCCATACCGATGCTCATCGCCGCCATCTGTTTCACCAGCATCAACCTGCTGCTCTCCCAGATCCGCAACCGCACCACCCTCGAGTGGGAAAACGCGTTCACCCGCGGCAGCTACCGGTTTCTGTACTGGATGATCCCCTTCATCGCACTGTCCCTGACCACGGCGGGACTGCTCGGCCTCGTGCCGATCGCGCTACTGCTGTACTGGGTAGTCAACAACTTCTGGACCGCCTCACAGACCGTTCTGCTCTGGGCGTTGCTTGTAAAGCGTTTCCCCTCCGAAGAGATTCACCGCAACCATGTACGCGAGGCGCGCGAAGCGTACGTCGAAAAGAAGCGGGAGAAGCGCGAGCGCAAGCGGACCTGGCGCCGCAAGAAGGCTGGCGCGCTCGTGCGACCGACGACCATCCCAGCGGTTCGCCGCGACATCCGCGCAGAAAAATCCGCCCTAGCCGAGGCCAAGCGCGACGAGAAGCGCGCCAAAAAGGCAATCGAGAAAGAGCGGTCGAAAGTGCAGCGGGAGGCTAAATCGAATAGTCAGCAGGAGGAGTCCCAAGCGTAGCTTTCGCCAGCGTACGGGCAGTTTCCAGCGGCGCGGTATCGCGCACAAAGCGGGCTCCCGCCAGGCCGCCGTCGAGGAAGATCAAAAGCTCATTCGTCTGCGAGGCCGAGTTGTAGCCGTTCTTCACGCTGAGCAGGTGCGTAATCGTGTCGTACATCCACTGGCGGTGCTTCTTACACGCCGCAACGATGCGTTCCTCCGACTCCGTGTCCGGGCGCGGATACTCGTTCGCCGCGTTCAGGAACGGCGAGCCACGGAATTCCCGGTCTGGCTCCTCCTCAATCGCCATGTCGAAGAACGCCAGCACCTTGCCGTCCGCGTCGTAGACATGCTCGGTGCGCTCCGCCCAACGCTGCCGGTACTCCTCGTCCAGCCGCTCAATGTACGCGATGACCAGGTTGTCTTTCGACCCAAGCAGGGAGTACAACGACGCCTTCGCGACGTCCGCCTCCCTCAAAATACGGTCAATACCGATGACGCGGATGCCTTCTTCTTGGAAGAGTTTCGTGGCGGCGTCCAGCAGCCGCTGCCGGGGGCTGGGACGATTCCGCCTCCTGGAAGCACTCTTTGCCTTGCTGGTTGTACCGCTGCTCACGCGACTGCTCCTCCAAAATCTCTAGTAGACAAACCAGTACGTTCACCATACCGCGTACCGTAGTTTCTGAAAAGAAAAATACCGGCCGGGGGTGTGTCCCTCCGGCCGGTACATACATCACGCGCTTTTCGCGCTACTGGCTATTGGCGTTGTTTGCCTTTCACAAAGTTGACAATGGTCAGCAGGATCACCGCACCAAGGATGCAGGTGAAGAAGCTAAACCAAAGTCCGCCATTGTCGACGTCCACTCCGAACTTCGCCAGCAACCAGCCGCCAATCAGACCACCAATAATGCCGACAATAATATTCAGGCCGATGCCCATGTCGGCGTCCTTGCCCTTAATCTTCGAAGCGATCCAGCCCGCAAGTCCGCCAATGATAATCCAGCCGAAAAAGCCAAGTCCCAGCATGTGCACGTCTCCTTCTATAACGATCGTTTAATGTCTACTGACCATGGTGCCTCCCATTCGGGCATAATGCCACTACGATTCGGACACCAACGGGTAACGATCTGGAAACGGCACCGCTGGGACTTGGTTGCGTTCCGCGAGATTAGTCGTTCGGACGAACAACCATCATCGGGCACGGCGCGGACTGCAGCAGCGCACGCGACGTCGAGCCGAGCAGCATGCCCTTGAACCCGCCACGACCGTGGGAACCGGTGACCAGGAGCTGTGCGCCTTCAGCGGCCTCGGTAAGCGCGCGGACTGGACGGTCACGCGTAATCACCTTGCGGATCTGCACATCTGGGTACTTCGCGGCGGAGTCCTCCAGGTAGCCATTGAGGATCTCGTCCTTCTCCTCCTGCACAGCCTTCCAGTGCTCGTCCGTGACAGAGAACCCAGCGCCCGGCCCCTGCACCTGCGTATCGATCCAGGTGTGCACCGCAATCAACTCCGCACCGCGAGCGTGCGCCTCCTCAAAGGCGACCTCCGTTGCGTGGCGGGAAACCTCAGAGCCATCAACGCCGACTACGACCGGGCCGTACTTATTCTCTTCCGTCACGTTGTTGTCCTCGCGGACCACCACAACCGGGCAGCTTGCGTGGGAGACAACCGCACCAGACACAGAGCCGAGGACCATCCCGGAAAGCCCGCCAAGGCCACGCGACCCCATCACGATCATGGTCGCGGTACGCGACATCTCAAGCAGCATGTCAATCGGGGATCCCTCCGCGATTGCGTGCCCAATCTTGATATCTGGGGCGACCTCAAGCGCGATGTCACGCGCCTCCTCGACCTTCTGGATGGTTTCCTTCTGCAGATCGTCGAACAGTTCCTTCGGCGGAACCATCCCCTCCGCGTACAGGAACTGCGGCATGGTGTAGCTTGCAGCCAGCTGCAGCGCGATGCCGCGCTTCGCGGCGGTGTTCGCCGCCCAGCGGACCGCGTTGTGGGAAGCCGGGCTTCCGTCCACAGCTACGACGACCATTTCTTCATTCGACATGTGTTTCGCCCTTTCTCAAGAAGGTAGGCAGTTTCTACCCCCATTGTAGACAAAACCCACATCGATATCGTGGCCCTTATTTGGGAATTTCCACGGGCTTCGCGCCCTCAGAGTTCGCAGGGAAGAACGTCTCATAGAGTGCTCGCAGCACGTCCGCGATCACCTTCCCGATACCTTCATTGAAGAACGCCAGTACTGGTTGCAACATCGCTCCAAGATCCATAGCGACTAATCTAGCAAAGGATATGAGTAGAAAACGAAGGAAGTCGCCCCCGCCACTGCCTCCGCGCGATGGCCTCGGCGCGTCACGAGTCCGCGTCCCCGACGCCCCCATTACCGCCGGCGACTTCCTCACCGAAGTCATCAAGGGGCAGCGCCACCGCCACGCCGATGACGACGCCGCAGCCGTCCTCCAGCGCTTCGCCGTCGGCGAAGTCGTCCTGCGCGACGGCACCCCGCTCTCCCCCAACGATATTTTGCAGCCGGGCACAGACGTCTTCTTTTATCGACGCCCCGCCCCCGAAACTCCCGTACCGTTTACTCACACCGTGGTGTTCGAAGACGATAACGTCCTCGTCGTCAACAAACCGCCGTTCTTGGCGACGATGCCACGCGCCGCCCACATCACGGAGACCCTCACCGTCCGCCTGCGCCGAGAGACCGGCAACGAGGAGCTCACCCCGGCCCACCGCTTGGACCGGATGACGAGTGGCTTGTTGCTACTGACGAAGCGCCGTGACGTCCGCGGGGCGTACCAGGACATGTTCGCCCGACGAGAAGTCCGCCGCCTGTATTCCGCGGTTGCTCCTTATGATGCTTCGCTACCTGCCGGACCTTGGCGGCATCACATCGTCAAAGAACACGGCGAAGTTGCTTCCAAGATTGTCCGCGGCGCGGAACCCAATTCAGAAACGATGTTCCTTGGCGCGTCCCGTTTGCCGTCAGAAGAGGAAACAGTGCTACAAGAACGCTACGGAGTGGAAGGACCGCTCGGGCGCTATCTCCTCGAACCGATCAGTGGACGCACGCACCAACTGAGAATCCAGATGTTGGACGCCGGGGTGCCCATCATCGGCGACTCTATCTACCCCGTCCCACATCCTTTTGGGGAGGACGACTTCACCAAACCAATGCTGTTGGAATGCATTTCCGTTGCATTCACGGACCCCCTCTCCGGCAAGGCCGTCCACTTCACGACAGATCCTTCAGTGCCCTGGCCATAAACCCTCTCGGAGTACCAATAGCGTGCCTCCAACGGTAGCCGAAGCAGCTGTGCACCACATTCTGGATCTTCGGGACTGTGCGGTGGCGTTTCCCCAGCTCACGCCGCCTACGTAAAGGAATCTGGTGCACACACCCCCACGCACGTGGTGCACACCCCCACCAAAACAAAAAAGAGTGTGGTGGGTACCACCACCCCCAACAACGGGAATAATGGAACCCACCACACACAATAAAATGAAGTTATAGGCCGGCGGTAACCTACTCTCCCACACCCTCCCA
>NZ_JASOZC010000011.1:0-81773 GCF_030228725.1 Corynebacterium sp. UMB10321
AGGTGTAAACAATGTCATGACCTTAAGCGTGCACACTGTCATGACTTTAAGCGTGCAAAAGGTAGTGACACATAACACCGGATACTCACTACGCCGCTACCATTTCAGTCTTCTAAACATACTCTGCCCGTTTCTTGTCGAACAGACACCCTGGCCAACCAACTGATGGTTCCACGCCATGATTGTCGGATAGCACAGCACGCGTGGAGTTTCTTTGAAGACTTGCACCTAGCAGATGCACTCGTTTGACGACTTCTCAACGACGCCGATTGATACTGCCACAGCACACCAACTGCTCAATATTCTTGCTGAGCGTGAACACCGGAGATCAACGATTGTCACCTCCCAATTCACGCCCTATGAGTGATACGAGTCCATCCCGTATGCTGTCGTCGCTGAGTCGGTACTGAATCGGCTTGTCGTGGGGCTGGGATCGTCACGCTGGAAGGCTCGAACATGCGCCTCGAAGCCAATACGAAGTAGCAGCTCATAGTTGACGTCTAAGTGTTACTCGATACTCACCACAGTGTTGCTAAGTCCATGGGCCTAACAAAGCTTAGATTATATACCCAGAAAGAACCCCTGCAAGTTTAAGGAAAAAGAGAAACTGGTCCATCGGGGCATAGAGACGGTCCGGTTGGAATCTTGCCCACTGCAACGGCGCTACGAGAAGATCGGCGAGTTCCTACTCGTGTCACGACAGCGCCAAAGTATGGGAGCGAGGCCACAGCGTGACTAGATGCCGAAACATAAAAATAAGAGCTCAAGCTTCTGTACACCGAAGACCACGGACCGCAACGAGCAAACGAGATACTCAAGACCACTTCGGCTTTTCGCAGCAAAACTCCACCACTCTTAAGACCAAATAGTCTCCAATATCGACGTGCAAAGATCGGTATAGTATCGATACCATCTGCTACGTCCTTCAACAAGCAGATCGTGGATTCATCGCCTCACGCGGCCGCCGCAAAAGCCGCTACGCGCCTCCCCGATTACGGGGGAATACGAGTGGTGGACGGCTTATGCCTGCCGCCCACCACCTCGAGGCTCCGCTTATATTTACTTTCACTTGGGTTTTAATTCCGGTCTGCATTAAAAACCAAGTCGTACACCTCTTTAGCTGTGCTCTCAGAGTCATTTGGCGCAAACTTTGCTCTATAACTGTGATATGCAGTTGCGTATCGAGCCTTCACATCGTCGAGATTGCTTAAAGCATCGATGAGTTGAGACGTGGATTCACATAACGGTCCAGGAGCTGAGTCTACAAAATTAAAATAAAAACCTCGCGTTTTGCTGCTGTATTGTTCCAAGTCGGGAACCAGGAACAATATAGGTTTACCAGTGTTGACATAATCGAACATAACAGACGAGTAATCGCCGACCATCAAGTCTGATGCGTTAATCAAGTCATTGAGATCCGGATACTTCGTCACGTCAATAACATTAGAGCCAGCCAACACCTTATTGGATTTGCTCGTGTTGACGTGGCCTCTCGCCAAGACGACCACGTCGGAGCCAAACCTTTTTTGTAATGCACCAAAATCCAAATATGACACCTTTTCGTAATGGCCAGACGAGGTTTTTTTGTTATCTCGCCATGTCGGAGCATATAAGATGACAGTTTGGTTTTCCTCTATCTCAAAAAACTCACGAGTAATCTGTCGAGATTCTTTGGCAACCTTGCCGAACAACGAGGAATTCCGAGGATATCCGATATCAATCACGTCACCCTCGTAACCGAACGCCTTACTCATCGTACGCCCGGCCCAAGGGGATTGAGCCAGGAAATAGTCCCAATACGCCGCCTCTCGTACCATTAACTGCCTATACACAAGACTAAGGTTTTGTGACGGCACGTCATTTCCGATGCGTTTCAGCGGCGTACCATGCCAGGTTTGCAGATAAACCTGGTTCGAAGCCTTACGGAATGCAGAAGGGAAATTATTATTATTTACCAGGTACTTTGCAGTCGAAAGTATTTCCCACCACTTACTGCTATATTGGACCAAAGGAACTGCTCCCTTTGGCACCGCAATGGATTGATCCTTTACCGTCCAGTATCGAACGAGATCAGGGCGATTTCGTCCTATCTCACGGTCTAAAGCTAAGCACGAGTCTGTGACGGCCGACCCTCCAAAGCTCTCGAATAAGACAGCCTCAACAAGGTTTCGGCTCCCCTCAGTCATGTACTTACTTTGCAAGCGATATTGCTTGATCCTGCCTTGACTATCAGGAAGTAACAGTGGTGCGATACGCACGTTCATGCCATGCGCAGAAGGCGTAGGAGATACGATGACGCGACTTAATTCGCCATAAATGGTTACCTCTCGAAGGATTTCTTCCTTAACAATTCGGGGCCAAACACTCGCAGGCAATTTCTTGCCAGTCGGTTGGAGGATTTGGAAAACATACGATCCAGACGGGACGGCTACGCGGGCCCCACGTGCATCCGTGCGGTCGAGCCGAAAACTTACAGTGAACGCGCCAGTCTCGCCGTTAAACGTGAAATTGCTCGGGTAGATGTTACCTGCAGCAGAATTTACCAAGGCGAAAGACGGCGATGACTGCCGGACTAACCCCAAATCGAAAAATGCCCTCCCCTCAACAGTCAGGGAGTTTCTTCCTTCATCAAACGAATACCCCTCCACAATGCCGAACTGCGAGTATTTTTCGAGTGAAGCATATCCCCAGAGCGACGCGGTCAATCCGAAGAATGGCTTAGCGTATTGATTCTTTAGACGGTTAGGCAGCGACAGGTGGGATACATACATGTCGTGGCTGACTATTTTGAGGTCGAAAGCGGTGATGTTTTTAGCTTTGTCTCCCCCTTTCCACGGAAGTGGAAGGTTTGTAACCCATTTTTCGCCTTCCATGTCCAGTTCAGCCTGGGTTAAGACAGTCCCACCCCGAGACGCTTCAATGCGAAGGCCATATTCCTCAATGGATCGTCTCCAATGCTTATCGTCTTGCTTCAGATTGTCAATCTCCAGCTTCAACCGCCCATCAACGAATTTTGCGTCAGCGACCATAAATCGGGCTTCCTCGACTTTGACGCTGATTCCGTTCGAGTTCGAACCAAAGACCACTCGGTCTCCACTCCCAGTGAGCTCACCTGGTTGCAGGGCGGTCAACCCCATCCATCGCGAAAACTTCGTTCTCTCACTTTCCACATAAAAGGCGTCAGTATTAACACGACATTTCAGCATCATCTCCTGTCCGACCTGATGTCCAATTTTTGACTTTAAATAGTCCGGATCGAGATTGATGCGGATTACTGACGCGGACTGGTCCACAAACCAATTTGGGAGAAAAGGAATTAACTCTTCGCGAGTAATCTGCTCTGGGTCAAGTGAAATCAATTCGTCCCCGTCGCTCGATGCAAGGTACGGTTCCAACACCAGGGAGGCACCCCAGACTGTCGGCAGACAATTCAGTGCACACCAAACGTCCAGCGATACCGTTCCATCTTCATTCATTTTCTGGTCGAAGACCCGAAAATCTAGTTTCAACAGCGACGGACTGATGATCCGTTCCTCGTTGGTTAATTCAAACGATAAGCCGTCCTCAATCTTGGAGTAAGCAACTACATTGCCATTTTCGTCGATTTCATCTTCCCAGTAGGGTCCAAATTCTTGAAAATGAAGTAGCACTGCACGAAAGTCATCAATGGTCCCCTTTGCCAGTGCTAGCGCCATCAAACGACGGTCGTAAGGCATTGCCTGGACCGCACCGAGGTCTGCCTTTGGGTAAAAGTATTGCACGGCGGCTTGAAGAGAGCGACCAAATTGCGAATCGGTACGTGGCTCTTCTCGGTAGTAATAATACAAGTCCTCTGAAAGGAGCTTTGTGAACCAGTAGTTCTTAAGCGATTCATCCGGGCTCACCTCAACTATTTTTTCCACCGACTTTGCGACATGCACCCTCTGCTCAAGGTCGTAGAGATTCGCTTTATTTTGGGTAATAGAGCTATTGTCATCCCGCTGTCGCCACCTATAGACGACCTCGGCCAAGAGATCGAACTTGATACCACCAGCGTAAAGCTTCGCTGTCGCCTCTTGGTCCTCGTATAGGACCCCTTCAGGAAACTTGCCTACAAGTTCGTCCCACTGATCAGCCCTAAACAACTTGTTACAGGCGAATACGTCATACAGAGCTGGAGGAAGTTCCGATGCTGTAACGCCCTGCTGGTCTTTGAAATGAACTTCTTCCACCCATGCTGGTGTCCATGAGCGAGTCGAGTTAAACCGTTCAATCGAACCTGCTACAAAAAACGAACCCGATCTCTCCAATGACTTAACCATCATAGAGATGCCGCTTGGAGTAACGATGTCATCTGAATCAACAAATGTGAGATACTTGCCGTTTGCCCTCTCGATACCAGTATTTCTGGCGGCTCCCAAACCCGCATTCTCTTTATGAATAACCGTTATTCGGTCATCCATATCTTTGAGCTGCTCACAGATCATCGGCGAGTCATCATCCGATCCGTCATTCACCAGAATCACTTCAACGTTCGAATAGTCCTGGTTCAAGACGCTCAAAACCGCTTCTTCCAAATATTCCTGAACGTTATAGACCGGAATAATGACAGATACCAATGGTCCCGTTCTCAGCGGGCTCTTTGTTGAACGCTTTTCGGCAATCGCTGGCTTCTTCTCACCGGTACCACCAGCAGACGGTGCGCCGGAACGATGCTTGGCATAGAGCTCCGCCCCCAATATCTGACGAAGGCGCGGATTGTCTACCACGCGATCCAGTCCTGCGGAACGAGCGATTTGTGCGACTTTGGTACTATGTTTCATACAAGGTCCTCAAATATTCAACAGTTTTGCCACTGCATACCAAAACGTTAAGCGAACACGCTAATAGGCAACATTAAGCAAGACGTCAAGCCTCTTTTGCGTTCTCAATATCCGATTCGGATGCTTTCGTCTTTCATTACCTTAGCACTTTCGTCCTCATTTGAACTGTCGGGCTCCTGATTATTCCCAGTCCTTTCATCAAAACGACCTATCAGACGGTCAACAGCAAAACACAGACCATCACTGACACGCCAGTCACTTTCCATCCCTAACGACCAGTGTCAAATGGATGTCCGCCCGCTCAGAATCATGGTCGCCGAAGCGTCCTGGGAAACTTACCACCCCTGTTAACCGCTCAATCTGCTTAGCATCCGGCTGGATATGTAGTGCCTACGCATGGTTGTCTGCGTAATAATGACAACAGAGTCCCGATTAGTCGGAGTGAAGGGACACGAGCCCGTATACTGAGGACTGCGGAATCCACTCCACCAAGCTCTGAAGAGAACTGCAAATAGATACGCGGATGTTGATCGCGTACAACAGGTTTCGCCTAGTCGAACTGTTAGCCAGTAACTATGCAATTACATGTTTTTCGTGTAATCCAAATGTACGCACTTGCCCTTGTGCAATGAAATCTTCATCTGAAATTCGCCACGTATGGCCTGAGCTTCTGACCTGGATAAAATTAAATCGGTCACTGCAGTATATACTGCCACCTCGCCTCTTTACCGTGTTGATGAATGCTGTGTCTTCACCTGTATTTCTTGGTTGGAATGGCGTCTGCTTAAAGGTAGCTATTGGCCCAAATAGAGTAGGACCGGCTACAAAGTTGCCCCAGAGATGCTCACATTCTGGGTTGCGGAGAACCAAAGCATCATACTGTTGTATGTAGGCATAACAGGCTTGCTTTCCGATAAGATCTGCACCGCTGAATGCTGCTGTGTTCCTCATGTCTTCTAAATAATGAGGCAAGTAGATATCATCATCATCGAATTTAGCAATGTATTGGCCGCGTGCGTAGCTAACTGCTTTGTTGAGGCATGCACCCAATGTCTCATCCTTCGGAGATGAATCTATGATTACCTCCTTTGCAGAAATCCCATACGCTTCGAACAGTCGCTCGCGTTCTGAATCATCAAGTTCGTAGCCATGCGTGATTAAGACGAGTTCACGGTCAACGTTGATCTGACGCGAGTACTGCGAAAGTAGATGCTCAATGTTGTTTGGCCGATTTGAGGAGCAGATCACTGAAATTGTAGGTGAAAAAGTTGCCGAATCGTCTTGGAGTTTTATAGCGTCAAAGAGCAATTGCGCTCGGTGGTGGTAGCAGTGCCGATTCCAAATTGTGCGTTGTGCCTTGTGAACCATCCGGTCTCGAACTTCTGGAGAATTAACTAGAGTCTTTATTTTCGCAGCCGCATCCTCAGCCGATCGTGCTATAGAAATTTCATCTTCCGCAAAAAAGTTTGAAACTGCAGGGGAATACGCAGACACGACAGCTGCACCGCAGGCGGGAAGCTCGAACAGTTTCCTCGCACACATTGTTGCGCTATCGGTCACGGAATTTACATTTAAAAAAACTTTATGTTCCTTATTGGCACTAAGCATTCTGTCAGGACTTAGGGAACCTACGACATAACTTCTGAAGTGAGACGGAAATCTATAGCGTTTATCCAGCTCATTTTGCCTGGAAAATATCGTTAATGAAGCTCGATTGTCCTGCGCTACCTTTATGGCACCTTTTAGTAAGACGTCAAGTTGCCGACGTCGTTCAGCGTATTTTTCTGTGAAATAGGTCCCTGCAAAAGCGATATCACCCCGACGAATGCGAGGGTCTCGGATCCCTGGCATTGTCGGAGAATTGTTAGCGGGGTTGTGGATTTTAGGTTGAGCTGCAAAGGGCATAACCGCAACGGTGGCATTGTTGACGAAAGATTCATATTTCGGAATCATGTTCGCGTCGGTGGTGAAGATGACATCGAACAGTAGGGCTGTCTGGAGAAACTCGTCGAAATGGACGGGATCTTCTTTGTTCCAGAAGACCGTGGGGATACCTCGGTTCTTACACCAGTCTACGACACTCGCAAGCTCGGCGTCTGGTGATCCGGTACTTTTAATTTTTCCACGCCATTCTCCGTGGTTTCCAGAATGGGCTGACTCTACGAACAGAAAATCAACATTCGTTTGTTCTAGCTGATGTCTCCAATTATCGACGGTTATTACAATAGTATTAAACTCTTGTTGCCAGCAGTGTAGCGAGAAATCGTCCAGGATTACCGCCGCCCGAATTCTTGGAAAACTTAGTTTTGAAGTATTAAACATGTAGGCAGGTGCAGCCATGGGGTCGAAATTTTGCTGTACGCGCGAGCGTGGGTGGAGGTTAAAAGGTAATGTTAACCACGGGTGGTGGAAATACTTATTAAGATGTGTGACTGCTCTGGCGACTACATAATTGACATTACCTCGCTTCAGCTGGGTTAGCGCCGTATATACCTTCCGTCCGATAGCCTTTAGTGAATTCATAAGTCAATTTGGTCCGTTTGGTTTGTAATGTTCACCGAGCCGGAATGGTCAGCCTCGCGACTCGGTTATTGTTATTGGTAACTTATGATAGTCCGATCTCCTTGAGCAGGTGAATACCTGCCCTTGCTGGCATGCTGAGTGCAACCAGAAGCCACAAGGAGATTCACGTCGATGCCGCATACAGTATCCCCCGCTGATACGACCCCCACAACGAACGGAATGGGTGTACTACAACTGGCCCCGCAGCACACGCAAGCGTCGGCATGTAATCCTCCTATCTGTTCGCGCCGCGCTAAAGCACCCTGGGTTGAGTCGCTGCCTTAGGTAAGGAAGGATTTGGCACTATGCCCAGAAGTATTCCGTCGAGTTTAAAGTGAAGGCGGTCTATCAGATCATCGTAGTGGTCCGTTTGGAGTCCTACTCAATGCAGCGGGCCTACGAGCAGGTCGGCGAGCTCCTCGGTGTATCTCGCCACACATTGCGGGCGTGGTACCGCGACAGCGCCTCCACCCAAGATGGCCGCATAGGGCCGGATGGCGAAACAATGGAAGAAGAACTTAAACGTTTGCAGCGAGAGAACCGTGAACTGGATCGAGCAAACTGGGGTTGCCCGCGAATCGTGGACGCGCAATGTAACTATCTGGTGGTCAGGCAGCTGTTTCTTTCTTAGCCACCCTCTGAGCGCCGCGACCCTCCTGCTCACTTTTGACCCACTTACCTAACAGGCTTGCGCCGACGCCGATTTCTTTAGCCCCATGTAAGATCGGTCGGCCCGACTCGATGACGAGGTTGGCTGCTTCACATCGCTACTCCGGCGTGAATTGTCTACGTTGTTGACTCACAACGAGCATCCTCTTTTACGGACACATCATCCGTACTACTTGGATTTCCCTTAAAGCGTGGTAGCCTCAACCCTCCTTGGGCGCACTCCTTCCTGTCTATGCCAGCGCTCGGCTGGTGTGGATACCGGCAGTAGGGCTTGGGAAGGTTGCGGAGTGTTGCCAGAAGCCCACTTCGTTGTCGCATTGTCCACACAACGCCTTTACTAATCCATCAGTCGCAGTAAGCAGCAAGCAAGCTTGTGGCGCGCTTAACAGGCACAGTATCCGGTAGGCCATTATGCGCCTCAGGGTTGCTTGCTGAGATGTCGTGTCGACCAAAACATAAAGCGATGCGTCACTCTGCACATCAGATTAAATCGATAATTTTGACGTTGGGGTAATGTGTCTTCAACGTCGCTTCGTAAACTCCTAAAGATTCTCCATGATTCCCGATATAAAACCGTACATCCTTTCCCATCATCGCACCAGCAATTGCAATGTGCATGCGGTCTGTATAGATACATGAATACCGGCTTAAAATCTCGAAAAATGGTGTAATGGAATCCATATGATTACCAAATTTTGAGAGATCCAATGTATCTCTGTACAAGTCACCCAAAGCTGAGCTTCGCTCTTTATCTCCCCTGAAAAAGAAGCCCTCGCCCAAAGCTCCGTCAACCCTAGTTAGGCTTGGCAGTTGCAAAAAGAACGCCATATCGTGACAAAATGACGCTGACGGTACGTGTTCTAGGCTGCCGCTCCTATCGCGGGCAAAATAATCGATTTCACACCCTGACTGGTCGATCATCGAAGTAGCGTAGCTATGAGGGAGTTCGATTATGTTGCCAAACACCCCAGCCATCGCTTGAGCTCTGGACCTGTTCCCTGACGTGGAGGCTCTCCACGACCCGCCACCGCCATTTAAAACAGCCTTTTCTCCCACTCTTAAGCCTAGGCGTTCCGACTCTCTCAGGTAAGGTTGCAACTCTTTCCACTGAATCGTCTTAAAGTCAATACCAAAGTGCTTTAGGAACTGCTCTGTACCCTTGTGAATCAGAGCATCTTCCCAGTTCCCCATGTTTGGCACGTAGAGCACCCAATCCCCATTGGATCGTGTTTTAATTTTGTCAGCCAACTCCTTATACTCTGGCGCAGACCGCAAATTCTTCAAGGGGTAACGAGTACGTGGCCACTTGTTGAGCTTCCGCTGTAATGAAACAACGCCAGCCTGCAAAGGCTCCATTTCCATGACTTGCATGATAATTCTTTCGGCTAACGCGAGTGCGTCATCCCATCTCTCGCTACATCCTAGCTCTAAGACTTCATAACCTAACTGGGAGGGTTTTGGAGCGCCTAATTCAGCGCCAAATGTAGACTGTAAACTTTCCTTAAATCTGACGGCTTCCGCTTTATTCCTGACACCGTAGCTCATGACCAGCGTCGATTCCCGCTGTACGATATCAAATGCAATGTCACTTGATTCTCCTGGGTACTCAAGCACAAAAACCTTAGAGCGCCACAACCAGCATTTGTGCCATACGTTGTGGAGTTCGGAAGAAGTTCTTAAAGCGTTAAACAACCAACTAACCATAGGCGCATCCGAAGCGTCATACTTGATTCCAACCGTCGATAGCGAGCGTGTCAATGCAAGGTCCGATGCCTCTTGCACACCTACGTCCTCAAACGCGTAGCGGACAGCTTTTAATAGATGTGATTCGTCCCTTGTCAGCGGACTGCGTCTAACTTCCCGCGACACTTCCCTACGCGTCGGAATCTTCCACCCCGAATTCAAAGGCTTAAAATGCGCAAGCATGAAATCACTGCTCTTGCATTCTCCGACGCCGCGAACGTAATGAGCTGTGGGATGGGCTGACGGTTTCACGCGGTCACTGGCCATTACCCACTTAGCGTTGCATTCTTGCGCAGTAAAGTATGGAAAGTTCCAGTATCTCGGCAACTGGCCCTCTTGGAGGTCCACAGCAATGTTTGATATCCACCGCCCTCCAACACCGACAACTCCAGATGAGGAGTGTTCAAGTTCGTCAAAAATTGTTCGTTTCTTCAGCGGCACTATCAATTCGTCCACATCACAATTGATCCAACCTACCGCTTTCGTTGTCCATTTGTATCGACAGTTTTGAAAAGCGCCTATCTGACAGAAGTCGGAATCCCAAGCCACGCCCGGCCCTACCCAAGGACTACCTTGCGGACCGTATTTAAAACCCCAATCAACAACAACGACATGTCCAATTCCATCAATACTCGCAACGGCTTTCGCAATATCTTGAGGGGAATACCTATCGGACCCGTTGTCGTAAATTATAACTGCATTAACGCCGTGATTTTTAACATAGAACTGGGCCCAATCTCGTATCCACGCCAGCTCTTCATTCTTTTGCAGCGTCATGAGAACTTTCGAATCTTTAAGAATCTCATAGCTCGAGATGTCTATTTCTGATTCTACGAAGAGCCCTAAAGATTCAATACGAAGCGTAAAACTAACTGTGGAGTTTTCGGGCGGCGAAGGAAGCGAAAAGATTGTAATCTGTGACCGCTCGAGGGCTTCGGTCTTTTCGAAGATTGCAACCTCTCCGTCAATAGTAACAGTTGCTGATCGTACATGCTCTTCCAAATTTAAAAGCGGTGGCCCTGACAACACAACGTCTTCTCCCACTAAAACTATGTCATAGAAGAGGGTGCTATCGTCGTATTTTTCCGCATAAGTAGGGTCTTGGAGGTGCTGAGGGCGGGCGGCGGCTCGCCTAATCGCTCCTTCAGGAAGACTGACTGAATTTGGAGTAGCTAGAGTGATTTTAGGCACACTTTCACCCTTCAAGTTGCCTAAAGCCGTCGCATCTATGCTCGATCCTTGATTCATGAGTTACCTTTTTCATTAGTTATTAAATTAAAACCTGGTCCCCACCATCAGTTTTAAACCTTAAGTCTTCGTGAAGGTCGTTTGCACCGCGGACACATAATGAACGCCTAGACTTCGATTATCTTTACTTCCACAAGTATTCCCAGTACTGTCCTCTTCAATAGAGTGCCTAACCCAGCACGTTGGACTATAGCGACTAAGTTAACTTACTAGTCGATAGCACCCCTTCGATTATCCCCATCCACTCTTACGTTGCAAATAGCTTGCTTGTACGGAAGGGGCATCGCCCCTCTGCACACCAAATTTTTAACCACTAGCAATTAGCTACTGCAGTGGCATGCACCGCGGCGCCAGGGGTTTCAAACTACTACCTCAATTTATCCATCGCGGTTCAATTCTCTCTTAATCTGAGTAGTTGAAATATCAGGAGTACGAGGCAGGTAAATTACCTCGCACTTCCCCTCAAGCTCAGCATCAAATTTGCCTGACCAGTCATCTCCCATAACGAAAACGTCAACTTTAAGGTTCTCTACATCACGAGCTTTTTGCCCCCATGTTTGTTCTGGTACAACTAGGTCAACATACCGTATAGCTTCCAGCATTCGGCGTCGCCTTTCGTAGGAAAAGTACGAGTGCTTACCTTTAAGTTTATTGAACTCATCAGTAGATAACGCAACTATCAAATAGTCACCAAGTGCTTTCGCACGGTGCAGCAGCTCAACGTGGCCATAATGCAATAGATCAAACGTTCCGTAGGTTATAACACGCCGCATGGGTATCCGAGCATTCTTCCTTCAACGATTAAGTCGATCACTAAATCATCTCGCATGATATCACGCCAGAAGGTTCTTCGTTACAATGCAGCCGCTTCACTCCTAAGTTCCTAAGTTGTTTTCTCTGGCGCTCCGAAAGGGATAGTTGCTCATCGCGATCTTCTTATATGTAGAAGTGAGTGCCGAATCCGCAACCACGTCCTAACTACCGGCTTGTTTCAAGGCAGATACTAGGAGATTGATAGTCGGTCTCTATTTGCTTTATTAAATTCTCAGCATCCTTTCGCTTATTGGCCCCTTTCAGGTTTGCCCACTGCCGGTAATTTGTCGCAATTTTACCCACTTCCCCATCCGCGATGATCCTACCTTCATGAATCCAAACTCCCCGGTCACACATTGTCTCCAATTGTTTTGGCGAATGCGAGACAAGCAACACAGTGCCAGCACTATTGATAAGCGATTTCATCTTGGCTTCCGCTCGCTGAGCAAATGCTGCGTCACCGGTAGAAAGCGTCTCATCCACGATTAGGATTTCCGGATTCGTTGCTAGCCCAATCGAGAATCCCAATCGTGCTCCCTGCCCTGAAGAATATGTGTTCATTGGGCGATCAATGGCGTCACCGATATCGGCGAGTTCAACAATCCCGGGGAACGCAGCCTTAGATTCTTCAGGCGTCATTCCCATAGCGAGGCAACCTATACGGATGTTTTTTGCACCAGAAAGACGTGGCTGCAACGCGGCATGCACTCCCATCAGCGTCGGCTGGGATTTTACTAGCACATCACCAGTTGTCGGCCTCTCGGCACCGGCAATGATCCGCATCATCGTTGACTTCCCCGACCCATTTTGTCCGAAGAAACCAACTGACTGGCCTTCATACAGCACAAGGTTGATGTCATCGAGCGCACGGACTGTGTCCCAGCCGAAACGCTTTTCCTCAGACTTCACCGGGTAGTCCATAGTGATGTTCCGAAGCACGATCGAAGGAACCATCTCGCTGTCATTGCTATTTGACTGTGGCATAGCGCTCTTCCGCCCTCCAGAAGAAAAGGAATCCGACCGCAAAGGTAGCAAAAGACCAAATGATGATCGGTCCCCAGAGGTCCATTGCTGGTACTTGACCGTACATGACGCAGTTACGGGCTGCCATAAGGAACTGGTACCCCGGGTTGTTTTCCATAACCTCTTTCAGCACTGGTTGGTGGACAAAGCGTTCAACGGAGAAGAACACGCCCGAGCAGTAGAACCAAAAACGCTGCCCCAAGCGGAAAATGATCTCTGCGTCTGGGTAAAAGGCTGTGACGCGCGCAACGATGAACATGATGCCTGTGCCGAAAATATGCGCCAGGAAGAAAAGCGGAACGAGAAAGATAATCGTCCAATGCAGCGGCTCATTGAGTTGTGTTAACAACGTGAAAACCGTCGCGACCCCGACAGGTAGCATCGTCGAATAGAACAGACGCAAGCTCTGCGAAAGCACCAGCGCTGCACGCGGGAACATGAACGACTTGATCAAGTTCTGCTGCTTCTTCACCAAGTCATTACCGTCGGTGATGTACTTCTGAAAGATCTGAAATACCGTTACCCCAAGCACCACGTATCCGGGGAAGTTCTGAATACCGTTACTCGTACGGATAATGAAGCCGAAAATTACGGCGTACATCATCGCGTCAATCAACGGTGAAATGACAAGCCAGACTTTGCCCATCCAGACGTCACGCGGCGTGCGAAACGCCTTCGCGGTTGCATCTGCGTGCAGGAAGTAGCGGCGCTGCCAGATCTCGGTGATGTACTGGCTGATAGGCGGCCGTGCAGATACTCTCTTTAGCGACGACGTGTCAACTACGATTGTACTCGAATCCTGGCACTCCAGCTCCTGGCTGTCTGCATCTCGACTCATCAACAATCCTTCCACTGGCGGTGCGACAACTCTCCGTCATTCAAAGCCTAACTGTTACAGCTTAGTAAGCACGCAGTAGCAACGCTATTTTGCTCACTGCCTGTATAGCGCGGCGTATTCCTGCGCTACAGCGGACCACGCCCTCGTTCGCGCCCATAATGTACGCCTTTCGTCATGCTCGAGGCTTGCCGCGACGCAGATTCCCTCCGCCAACGACAAAGCATTTCCCGGTTCCACGTACGTTTCTATACCACCGGTCACTTCGCGAAGCGCCGGCAGATCAGAAGCAACAACAGGGATGTCGAGTGCCTGTGCCATCACCGACTTAATAGGAGTCACGTTCCTACACACGACAGTGTCCTTGCGCGGCACTACGAAGACGTCGAGCGCCCCGTACCATTTGTGGATGCTGCTCGCAGGCTGTCGGCCGACGAAACGTACTCGCTGTTCAATGCCTAGCGATTGAGCCTGTTCCTTCAGCCCCTCCAGCGCTACCCCATCTCCCACTACGACACCCAAGAAAGACTCATCGAGCTTTGTGAGTGCCTCGAGGAAGTACTCCAGACCTTCGTAGTCGACAACTGCGGTGATGGCTCCCACAAGCGTCTTGCCCTCGGGAAGGCGTAGCTCCCGGCGTAGTTCAAGCTTCGAATCGCGGCGCTGGAACACGTCATCGGGCACGCCGTTCGGCGCAACCACAATCTTTTCAGCACTAATTCCGCGTTCAATCAGAGACCGTTTTGTAATCTCGCTCAGCACCACCACTGCAGCTGCCTGACGAGCCGCCTCGAGTTCCTGGCGGTGTGCCGCTTGATAGTACTCAGATTGCTTTGCAGTCTCGCGTTTGTCCGTTGGTTGCTTTGAAAGCCATGTTTGTTCCGGTGCGCCCCGCATCTCGTACACCCACGGGATGCCGAGCCGTTTTGCTGCTCGGCTAACGATCAAGGCATTTTCGAACCCTGTAGTCGTATGTAGTGCTTCAGCACCGAACTTCGCAGCGTAACGCACCAGCTGTTTTACAACTTGGTCCTGCTGCTCTGAAAAGGAGCCCGATGGCCACAAAGGCAGGATTCGAAAATAATCAATGCCATCAACGCACTCACGTTCATCTGTAGCAAGCTTGCCGACAACATTTGGATAGCCATACCGCGTCGCAGCTGCTACCTGAAGTCCAACGGACTGCATGCATTGAAGTACTGCATGGCTTCGCAGCGAGTATCCCGCGCTTGTGTGTGGCAACGAGTTGGTCAGGTAGTGAAACACGCGTTCCGCACCGCGCAGCGGCAAGGACGACTCAATGCCTTGATGCAGTTTCGCCCGCTCAAACTCATAACGTTGGTGTGTCAGCCGGTGACGCCGACTGCCTGCGAGCAAGTCAATGGCTTCCGAAAAATTACCAGATTCGAAAGCATGACGAGCAGCCTTCGCGATGTCCTGTCGATCGGCGTCTTTATCCGAAAGCACACGACGCTGCAGTACCGGCCCCACGATCTGAACGTACTTGAGCCGCTGCGCTACGTTGCGTGCAAACGCATCAGCGTCAGTTCTGCACTGCTGCGCGATAAATCCGGCAGTAAAAACGGCTTGGCGCAGATACGCAACTTTGAGCAACGATTTCACGGTACTGCCTTAGTTCGAGAGGGCGTCGAGAAACTTCTGTAACGCGGCTGGACTCGCAACGTCTCGTTCGTGAACGACCCACTGAGCCGCATTACTCGGGACTTCCAATTGCTCCCGGTTATGTGCCAGCCGTACCCAGAGCTGTGCCAGCGCCTGTGGATCCTCGGCCGGCACAGTATGTCCCGCGTGCAGTTGTTCGATTAGACGAGCAGGCTCGCCCTCCACTGCCCCACTGATATGAATCCCGGCTTCCATGAGCTCGTACGTTTTCGAAGGCACTGCGCGCTGTAGTGGTGCCCAATCCGCAAGATGTACCAAAGCGGTATCAGCCCAGGCGTAGTACTGCTCGAGCGCATCTGCTGAGGTCCTAGGCAGAATTTCGATATCCGCGTCGAGTTCCCGTGCTTGGTTTTGCAGAGCTTCTTTGGTCACTCCAGCACCGATAAGCTTCAAGTGCACATCAACACCTTGTCGGTGGGCTATCTCTGCTGCCTCGATCGCATTGCCAAGTTTCTGGGCTCGACCTAACGTGCCGGCGTACAACACATTGAGATACGGGCGTTCACTCCCCACGTGGTGCACAGGGGTTGCACGTTCCATTGAATATGCACTCTTTACTGGAAACACATTTCGCACGGTACAAACGTTCACCGGAACGCCTGCGCCTCTGCGAGCTAGCTTTGTCTGAAGCTGTTCCCCCAAATCATCGGCGGTAACAATCACACCGGCAGCGTTGCGCAACGACTTCTTCAACAAGTGCGAAACAATGGCGATCACAACCTGCTTTGGCCCCTTACCAAAGATTCGTTCCCGCCACGAAGATTCACCCAGTCCAGAGTTCCAGTCATTCGAGTACTTCAACAAATCCGGCCAGGCATCCCGCAAATCAATCACGTACGGCACCCCAAGCAGCTTCGCAGCGAGCGGAGTAATAAAAGCAGTAGGCAGCGCCGGAACCGTGCCGATGACGAGATCAGGCGTCGCCTCCTCCGCCTTATAGCGCTGTTTAGCGACTTTCAGCAGCGTCGAGAGCGCAACAAATCCTTGGTTCAAAGCCTTCGCTGTCAGCCCGGAGCCACCAGTTAAATACTGCGTCCGAAAGATCCGCTCCCCCGATGGACCCCACTCGACTTTGTTCACCCCCCGAATGCGGCGCCGAGTGCGCACTCTTGCGTCCTTGGCGCGTTCCGCCCAATCATTCACGCGATTGTAATGCGGCGGTGGCGCGATGACACTGACGGAATGCCCCTGCTCGTGCAGCATCTCAGTGAGCCACGTCCACCTCCGCTGTGGGACCCCATTTTCTGGCGCCCAATAATGCGATAGCACCAAAATACGAGCCAACTTCATTCCCTTCTCACAGAGTGCACCAACAGTCATCGCAATATCGGCGTGTGCCTTGGCTTCCAGGATAACGGTTAGCTTTCTTAAAACCTTAATTGTGGCAGTACTGAAGCAAGATCGTAATCCTCTGTACTATGGCACCCATGATTCAATTCGTTGTCGGAGCAGCCGCCGGGTACGTGTTCGGCACGAAAGCCGGGCGCAAGCGCTATCACCAGATTGTCAACGCCACGCAGAAGGCAGTGAACTCGCCGGTGGCTAAACAAGTGGTGACCTCCACCCGCAAGGCCATCGCGAACAAGATCGATCCGGAACCCCGCATGCGTGAGATCAAGGATCTACGAGGCAGGCGGGGACACCAGGATCAAATCTTGGAACCAGACGAGGACTAGCCCCGGCATGAGTTAAGGTAACTATTCGTGGCTTGCCAACGAGGCCACGATGCCGTCGAGGATGTCTTTCTCACTGATCACAATCGAGTCAAGACCAGTGAGATCCTCGGCGGCTTTCAATATTTCCTCGACGACGGCAGCGCCGGCGGGGATGACGTCGGCACGCCCGGGGTGGATCACCGGGTGGTCCTTGCGCTCCTGCACGCTCAACGCCTGGATCTCCGCGATGGTGGCACGCAGATCCTCGAAGGAGAGGCGTGAGAGGTGGATGCGGGTTGGATCGTACTCGGGAAGGCGCTGGGTGAGCGCGGAGAGCGTCGTAAAGGTGCCGGCACAGCCGACCACCATGCGTGCCTTCGCCATGTTGACCACCGCTGCCGCGTGCTGGACCTGCTCGCGCGCGTAATCGCGGGCCGCGCGCAGCTCCTCGGGCGCTGGCGGATCCGAGCGCAAGAAACGCTCCGTGAGGCGCACACACCCCATCTGGGTGGAGATGCGGCCCTCGATGGTGTCGCCGCTGCCCACTACGAACTCGGTAGAGCCGCCGCCTAAGTCGATCACGCAGAAGGGGCCGTCGCCTGTGGGAAGGTCCATCGTGGCGCCGATGAAGGAAAGCTGGGCTTCCTCCTCCCCCGTGATCACCTCCGCCTGCGCGCCGGGCTGGATCTGGCTGAGCAGCTCGCGGGTCATGTCGAAGAAGACGTCACGGTTGGAAGCGTCGCGAGTCGCGGAGGTGGCGACCATGCGCACACGCTGCGCACCCTCGGCGAGCATGCGCTCAGTGTAGGTGGCGAGCGCCTTGCGGGTGCGCTCAATCGCCTCCGGGTTAAACGCGCCCGTCTCGTCCACGCCCTGCCCCAAGCGCACGATGATGTTGTCGCGGCAGACCTCCTCGAACGTGTTCGTCTCGGGGCCGAAACGGGTGATCAGGAGGCGAATGGAGTTCGTGCCGCAGTCGACCGCGGCGAGTGTTACCGGCTGGCTCATGCGAGGCGCTCCCCCGCCTCCGCGAGCGTGATGCCGAGGTCTTCGAGCGTCGGCCAGTCGGCAGGGATCGCGGTGCCGCGCAGGTTGCCGTGCTCAGCAGCGAGCGCCACAGCCTCCGTACCGAAACGGAAGTGCTCCGGGCCCTCCGCCAACGCGTACGCAATCAGCACGTGCAGGCACTTCACGCGATCCGGCATGCCGCCGCCAGAGAAGTCCGTACCCAAATCCTCAATCTCGTTGCGCTTCGCCAAAAAGTACTCGTGGGCACGGCGGTAATCCTTCTGCAAGTCCTCGTCCTCGGCCAGGCGGGCCTCCATCCACTTCATCACCTGAGCGCCCTCCAAACGCGAAGCCTCGGCCGTGAGACGGCGGTCCGTCAGATAGTAGAGCGTGGGGAACGGAGTGCCGTCGTCAAGCTTGGGTGCAGTCTTGACCACCGCAGGCTGGCCATCCGGCGTGCGGTAGGAAATTTCCAGCACACCGCGAGGCGCGCGGCCGAGCTGCTCCTGAATGATATTGAGATCCTCTTGAGTCGGTTGCATGAGCAACATTGTTCCACACGAGGTGGGCGGTGGTGGAACGGTGCGGTGGGATGGGTTAAGGCTTCAGCTGCTTCTTGCACAATCAGTCATGGAGCATTGCCTAACTGGCTAAGGTTGCGTAGAATGTGGATCACAGCACCAACCCGAGAAGGATACAGCTGGGTTCCCGAATGGGAGTAGGGTCAAACGACCTGAGAATTCCTTTGCTCCAAGGGTTGGTGTTTTACTTTTCGAAGGCGATTTGCGGCTCAGTTATTTTGTATTAATTTTCCTTCTTAACTGATCAAGACAGTGACCAGGGTCTTTTTCAACTTGATGCGCGATAAATTCGACTGCTGCCTCGGAATATATCCAATTGCTCGTTTTCTCTCCCGCAGTCTTACGGTCGTAGGAGAAGCGCTCATCGCCTTTCATCTCGTACGCTTTGGTAAAGAGCTGGAAAGCATACGTAGTAAACTTCTCTTTCACTGAACCATTGAAGCAAAAAGTAATGCCTCTTTTCTTTAACAAAGAATCGATCTTTTTAGTCGCGTTACCAGCAGTATAAGGATAAAAGCTAACGGCATCTTTCACATCCTTGACGATGGCGATGCCATGCTCCGATCCGTTTTGAATGTAAACATTCAAATCTGCATCATTCTTCTTTTTAACCAGCCTCAACGAGGTCTCGTAAGTCGCCGCGATCCTCTGATTTCCTTCAGCCCCGATAGCATCCGCAACATCTTTCCGCCGGGCAAGTAGTTCCTGCGCAACTGCAGCGTCATACTTTGTCCGAATAACGTCAGGAACGATTGCACCTCTTCTCATTGCCAAGGCCAACCGATTGTCTGGGATGAGCTCGCTTACCGAACGGTTATGCAATTCCCAAAGCTTGTCCGCATAGTTTTCCACGCACGACTGCAAGAAGGGCCCATAAAACAAGTCGTACTCGTCTGTAATGAAGTGCGTGTTCGTATTACGAAACTCCATCACATTCTTCATGTTTACCCGAAGAGGATCCTTCTCATTCGTAAAAACCCTCTTCAAACAATCGGAAAGAGCAAGAGTCCTACTAGGATCATCTTTGAAGTAAATTGAATCAATGCCCCACTTTCTGATCATGTGAGCTTTCAGCATCAGCTCCCAAGCATTGCACAACAAAATCGAACAACTTTCCGCACCGTATTTTAAGCTCGGTCGATTGTACAGTTCGACAGCAAGAACAAACGCCTCCTCACTCTTATCCAGCAAGCGGGTAATTGTCTGCTCGTTTCCTTCATCGATACACATATCACCAAAGTTTACTCGAATCGATGCGCAAAGACGTTCTAATATCGATCCCTTTGGTTTCGCTGCGCACCCTGTCCTGCCTGCGCTTTCTAAAACCTAATCCCCGATCAGCTGAAATTTGCTTCCTAAGTACTCTGCCTCCCTGCTAGCCCAATCGCTTTTCTTCACCAAGTTCTCAAAGGACTTATACGAGGCAGCACCAAGAAGCCGCGCAGCATCTCTCTCAGGAATTTGTCCGGACTTTGCGGCAAAGGTGATCGTCTCAAAGAATCGTCCGCCGACTCGAGACCGAACGAGAACATGGAACGAAGGACCGCCGCCGCCCTCTTGTGTGGCTTTCTTTTCTTTCCTGACACGGACCAATCGCATAACTTCGTCGAACTCTTGTTGCTCGATCAGGAAAATATCTTTCAAGCGCAACAGCATCGCTTCCCTACTGATGCCAAACACGCTTGCCAGAGACGTGACGTTGTCGAGCAAAGAACACTTCTTGTTGTACCGTTCCTTCACTGCAGTCTCTGGGGCGATGAATGCCGCTGCAAACTCGTTACACCAGCGCTCTACCCGCAGGTGGTCGCTGTGGTCAGAAATACCAGCCTTCGCCAAAGCAACATGACCCAACTCGTGGGCGAGACTGAAGAGCTGCGCAGTTTTAGCGTCACTTGTATTCACAAACACCAGGCAGTATTCCCCATCAATCAGGGTGAATCCACGGAACTCATCAATACTCAGATGACGTTGAGTAGAGTTTCCAACAATGGCATTCCGGGATACTAGAATCCCTGTATCTTCCATGTGGTGCGTTAGTGTCGTAACTTTTTCTGGCCCAGCAATAGGAGAAGTCTCATCAAGATCCAGAGCGATGCGAGCCTGGCGAGCGGCCAGGACGGGACTGGTGGAATCTTGGGCAGAGCGCAGAATTTCAGGACCGGGAATTCCAACTTCCTCTGCGTAATCCGCGTACCACCCCAAGCGCGCCTCGGCGGAGTGAATAACTTCCTGCAGGTCAGGACTCAACCCATCGAGACGCTCATTTCTGACAGTACGAAAATCAGGTAAATCAGTCTCTTCGCCAGAAGGCGCCTGTAGAAGGAGCCGTCCAAATGGGATACGAGCTTTCTTCGCTAGCTCTTCCGCTTGGTTGAGCGTCGGACGCTCCTCCCCTGAGCGCCAATCGTTTACCTTGGGAAACGTGGCACGGAGCTTTTCGTCACTGAGTCCCGTACGTCGCAGTGCCCAGTCCAATACGGACGGCTCAATATCAATACGCAGAACCCCCATCGCTTCCCTCCTTTCAACCTTGGTAATGCAAACGGCACAACAGAATTGAGAATACTTTAACTTGCCTGGTTAAACGTTAAAACCCAAGGACCCAGCCGAAGAACTCAGTGAGCTTCGAGCGCTTCTTTCTCTTCGGAAGCGTGAGGTAATCAACCAGCCACTGCTCCTCTCGTTGTCGCAAGCCGTTGGGTTGGTTTCAGGCTACACAGTTCTGGTTCTTGATTGCGCTTGTTGGACCCCAGCGTGGGCGTAAAAAGCGTGTGCTAGATGTCGTGCGATGCAGGTCGCGCTGTTTGGGCCGGGCTTGGCGGTTTTCGGCGACCAGCGTCGAACTCCTTTAATCGCACGCTGTGAATAACACGCTGTTAGTCGGTCAACGGGAGCGCTCGGGGTGGCGTGGGGCTGGCAGCCTGGCCATTCTCCAAATGGGAGTATAAGGATTGGAATAATCCAGGTGGGAGCGTGCAAAAAGTGGATTGCAGTGATCCTGTTGCTACCTTTTAGGCTCGGTTTACTGCGCTTCAGGCGCGTCAGGCGCCTCAGGCGCCGCAGGTGCTTCCGCGGGCGCTTCGGGAGCAGGCGATTCTGCCGGGGCGGGCGATTCTTCAGGAGCGTCAGCGGGGACGTCATCGGGGACCTCGCGCAGGGAATCCCAGAGGAATACGGCCCAGCCGCGGTCGTCGGGGGTTTCGTCGGAGGTGATGGTGGTGCCGTGGGTCATGCGGGGGTCGATGACTCGCCAGGCGGACTCGCCGGGCTCCATCACGCCGAGGCGGCGGCGGGCGACCTGGTTGAGATACTCGGGGTCCTCATACTTCGCGATTTCACGTTCAAGGTCCGCCTGGCGGCGCTCCAAATGCTCGATGTTTGCCTGGGCGCGCGCGATCTCGTTGCGGCCCTCGTAGAAGTTACGAAGTGGGGCTGCCACTGCCACAAGTACGGCGATGAGCACGATGATGAGCAGGGCGAGCGTCGCTAAGTTGGGGGCGGCGAAGCGCGACTCCCTGTTTGCCTTCTGCTCGGCGAGCTGCTGCTT
Organism: Corynebacterium sp. UMB10321; assembly: GCF_030228725.1. Classification (NCBI taxonomy): domain Bacteria; kingdom Bacillati; phylum Actinomycetota; class Actinomycetes; order Mycobacteriales; family Corynebacteriaceae; genus Corynebacterium; species Corynebacterium sp. UMB10321. The sequence continues at coordinate 22,170 of NZ_JASOZC010000011.1, forward strand.
GCGCTGCTCGCGGGACGCCACGGGCACAGTGCGAGCCAGCCGCTTCCTGCGGCGCTTCGCTGTGTGCTTGTCTCGGGGCGTGCCAGTGCTCATAGTGCTCATTAGTGTACAGCAGGGAAAAACGCGACACCCCCTGCCACGCGCGAGCGCGCGATGGGCAGGGGGTGCGTACGAATCAAGCGATTACTTGAAGCGTGGGAATGCGGAACGACCAGCGTAAACAGCGGCGTCGCCGAGCTCCTGCTCGATGCGCAGCAGCTGGTTGTACTTAGCAACGCGCTCGGAACGAGCCGGTGCACCAGTCTTGATCTGGCCGCAGCCCAGAGCCACTGCGAGGTCCGCAATGGTGGTGTCCTCGGTCTCGCCGGAGCGGTGGGACATCATGGTGCGGTAGCCAGCGCGGTGAGCCATGTCCACAGCATCGAAGGTCTCGGTCAGGGTACCGATCTGGTTGACCTTCACCAGCAGTGCGTTCGCAGCGTGCTCCTTGATGCCGCGTGCGAGGCGCTCAGGGTTGGTGACGAAGAAGTCGTCGCCAACAATCTGGACCTTGTCGCCGATGGTCTTGGTCAGGTTTGCGTAGCCCTCCCAGTCATCTTCCTGCAGTGGGTCCTCGATGGAGACGATTGGGTACTCAGCGATGAGCTCCTCGTAGACCTTGGCCATCTCCTCAGCGGAGTGCTCGCCGCCCTCGAACTTGTACACGCCATCCTCGAAGAACTCGGAGGAAGCAACGTCGAGAGCCAGTGCAACGTCCTCGCCCGGCTTGAAGCCAGCCTTCTCGATTGCCTCAACGATCAGGTCAAGCGCTGCACGGGTGGAGTCGACGGAAGGAGCGAAGCCGCCCTCGTCACCAAGGCCGGTGGACAGGCCCTTTGCATTAATGACGGACTTCAGGGAGTGGTAGACCTCTGCACCCATGCGCAGAGCCTCAGCGAAGGACTCAGCGCTCAGCGGAGCAATCATGAACTCCTGGACGTCAACGCCGGAGTCAGCGTGTTCGCCACCGTTGACGATGTTCATCATCGGAACAGGCAGGATGTGAGCGTTCGGGCCACCGATGTAGCGGTACAGCGGCAGACCAGCGGACTCAGCAGCAGCCTTCGCTGCAGCAATGGACACGCCCAGGATTGCGTTCGCGCCGAGGCGGGACTTGTTGTCCGTGCCGTCAAGCTCGATCATCGCCTTGTCGAGCAGACGCTGATCGTCAGCCTCGATGCCAGCCAGTGCGTCAGCGATCTCCTCGTTGACGTTCTTGACAGCCTTCTGGACACCCTTGCCGCCGTAGCGATCGCCACCGTCACGCAGCTCGTGCGCCTCGTGTGCGCCAGTGGACGCACCGGAAGGAACACCCGCAATGCCGTGCGCACCATCGTCGAGGAAAGCCTCAGCCTCAACGGTTGGGTTACCGCGAGAGTCCAAAATTTCACGAGCAAAGACGTGCATAATATCAGCCACTACAGTTCATCTCCTTGAGATTGGCCAAACCAAATTTCCGTTACCGATTGTTCCAGATCGCAGCAAAAAATGCTTGTTGGCGTTCGTCACACTCGAGCTTTCCCTGCGTTTCCGTGCAGAGATAGGCCCACAACCACGCCATTTAAGGTCACACCATTCAGAATGTGATCTTCGTCAAACCTTTTGCCCATGCCCGGTTTCGCCCACTTTTGTGGCTTTCTCGGCATGGCCGCGGCACGCCTACCGGGTGGCGCGCTGGGTGAGCGCGTAGTTCGCAGCGGCATCGCGGACGTTGTGGAGGTACTCGCGCGAGTGGTTATACGTCAGCACCGCATCCGACCACCCCTCCGCAGTGGACAGGTCGCGCCCGTTCGCACAGAGGAGGTTCGCGGCACTCAGGGCGGCGTCGTCAATTTGCTGCGGGTTTGCTACCCCATCGCCGTCGGCGTCGCGGCCATAGATCGCCCACGAGCCGGGGATGAACTGCATCGGCCCCACCGCGCGGTCGAACTCGGTATCACTATCGAGGGCGCCGCCGTCCGTGTCCGAAATGAGTGCGAAGTTGCCCGTGCCGTCGAGCGCCGGGCCGACGATCGGCGGCTGCGCCACCCCGTTTTCGTCGAGGCGACCAGCGTCGAACCTCTTACCCGTATAGGTGCCGTGGCGGGTCTCCACCCAACCGATGCCAGCGAGCGTATTCCACTGCAGATTGCAGGCCGGCCAGGCCTCCGCCGCGATCAGCGCGGCGTTACCGTAGGCACGCACAGCCTGCGGGTCCACCCCGATTTCCTTCGCGATGGGGGCGGCCCACGCGTGGAGCTCGTTGGCGGTTCGGCCGGGCGCGTGGACGTCGATAGCAGGTGGTGGCGTGGCCGCAGCCGGGGGTACGTCTTCCGGGACGGGTTGGCGCTGCACGAACTGCTCGGGGCCACCAAGCGCGCTGAGCAGGAAGGCCACCAACGCAACAACCATCACCACCGCGCCGACAACGACAAGCAGCGCCACACACCCACACCCGCGCGCACGCCTGCCGGGACGGCCAGAAAACGTCATGGCAGAAGATCCTACACTACCCCCGTAATCCCCAATTTTCACTTGCGTCACACCAGTAACAGGTATGGTGTATCCCGTTCTGTTTTTCAAGCACCTATTTACAACCTGAAAGTGAGCACCCTATGCGCATTTCCACCCGTATCGCAGCCATCGGCGTCGCAGCCCTGACCGGCCTTGCAGGCCTCGCAGCACCAGCAGCACAGGCACAGGACGCCACCTCGCTCCTGCAGCTGGTCAACGGCAACGTCAAAACTATGAACTGCAGCACCCTGCGCGTCACCCTCAACGGCACCGGCGTCGCAAGCAAGGACACCACCCGTCAGCAGCTGGTCAACAACCTCAACGGCAAGATCGGCGACTCCATCGCCCTTCGCGTCATGTCCGGCGGCACCGTCCAGGCGGTTGCGGACCGTGCGCTGGAGTGCGGCATCGTGAAGCCGGACCCAGTACAGGACTGGGCGAAGCTCCTTGGCAGCTCCCAGACCAACATCCCGCCGCAGCTGCAGCAGCTGTCCTCCAACCTGGACCTGGGCCAGCTCCTGGCACGCTAGGTATTAGGCGCTCGCCCCGTTGCTTGCGCACCAAATTCCCGTTTTTCTTCGCCGACTTTTGCGTTTCCCCAGGTCACGTAAAGCACGGGAGGGAATGTGGTGTCAGTCCAAGCAGCACGCGCACCACATTCCACGATTCCGATCGGCGAGCGCGGCAAAAGCCCAGTTCGGGCGAAACCTGTGAGGGAATGTGGTGCGCCCCCGCTAGCGCGCAATCCCCAAAGAAGCTCCTACTCCACTACCAACTTGATCACGTCGGTCGGGCCTTCGTCGCCCGCGAACTCAACGGGCTCGACGGTGGGGGCAATCGCGGCGTGCACATCAAGCTCATCGCCGGTGGTGGCGCTGGGGCAGGCGTCGATAATTGAGGGGTCGAACCACTCGATGGCGGGTGTGCGATCATCGCTGAAGATGACGCCGATGCCGCTCCAGGTCTCCCAGCGCTGTGAGTTGTCGTTGATGCTGTAGACATCGTCGGGGTCGAAGCCCAGGGCTTCAGCCTGCGCCTTGTCCGTGTACGGGCAGAAGAAATAGGCGCGCTCGGCGTGCTCGCCGGCAACCTGCGACACCGTAAACGGCGTGCCGTCCTGCGCGGCGGCTGCGAAGCCCAGGTCCGTCGACTTCCCTGTCGAACACCCGGCTAGCGCCACGCAGCTCAGTGTAAGTCCAGCAAGAACCGTTGTACGCGCCTTCATGATGGTCTCCTATCCTTGGCGGGCGTGCTCACGTAACGCGAATTCTACCGCGTCGAGTGGCAGCTCGGGGGCGTGCTCATCGCGCCCGGCCTTGATGGCTGCCAGGTAGGTGCCGTATTCGTCGGCGGACCAGTCGCTGGTTACGTCCAGGCCGGCGCCCTTCGCGCGGTTGGAGCAGATGATGAGCGGCTTCTCGTCGGCGGCCTCCTGCGGGCCGGCCAGGAAATAGATCAGGCCGGAGGCGAACTTCGCAGGCAGGCCCGTGGCAACGACGGCCTCGTACTGCTGGACCGGCGTGAGCTCACCGGAGCCGACCTTGCGCAGCGCCTGCAGCAGCGCGTTCGCCTTGCCCTTGTTGCGCAGGAACTGCTGCAGCTTCAGCTGCGCCTGCGCGTTCTTGCCGCCCTGGAACGCGAAGGACGCACCCAGAAAGTCGATGATCTGGTCGCGGGCGAACTCGGAATCCACGACGTCCTGCGCGAAGGCGAAGACTTCGCGGCGGGTCAGGGTCGCGGTGGCGTCGTCGCGGAAGGGTGGGACGCGGCGCAGGTTATGCGGCCAGCCGGTCTTCCAGCGGATCGGGGAAAAGCTGACGGTTTCTTGCGCGACGGCCTCCGCGGTTGGGGAAACGGCCTTGATGGCTTCTGCAATCTGGTTTGTCATGCGGACTATTGTTACACACTATGACCATCCTCGTGCTTGACCCTCGTTGGCCCGACATGCTGCCCGTTTCAGTTGCGCAGCGCATCCGCGGACCAGTGGAGTTCACCATGGAAGTGCCCGTCTCCGTGCGTTGGGACCTTGCCGACGCCCCCGACGGCCCCTCCCCCTGGCTGCTCACCACGAACGAGGAGGACGAGCTCGTGCGGGAGCGCATTGCGAAGGGTGAGCACGTCGAGCGGGTACCCTCGCTCGAGGACCCCGTCCACCAGGCAGTATCCGTCATGCACGCGGCGCGCACGCGCGGGCAGTGGGAGCGCTCCATGACGCACGAAACGCTGCTGCCCTACCTCCACGAGGAAACCGAGGAGCTCGCCGCCGCCATCACCGACAACGAGGGCGACGAAGCCTTGCGCAAAGAACTTTCCGACGTCCTGTTGCAAGTCCTTTTCCACGCCGAAATCGCGGCAGAGCGCGGCGCGTTCGGGTTCGCGGAGGTGGCGCAGGGGTTCGTCGACAAGATGAAGGCGCGCTCCCCCTACCTTTTCGACGGCAGCTCCGGCCCCATCGACGCCGAAACCCAGGACCGGCTGTGGCAGGAGGCCAAAGCCAAAGGCAACTAGCTTTGCGGCCCGTACGCCCCGCCGCGCAGGGCGCGGTCGTTGAGCTCGCGGCGCGCCTGCTCCAACGCCACCAAGTCGGAAAACAGCGCGTTGTAGGCTGCCTCGTCGTCAGAGGGGCGCATGCGCTGCAGCTGCGCCTTCAATAGCGCAATCTGATCCCCCACGCGGGTCTCCTGCAGGCGTGAAAGCACCGAATCCACGTAACGGTCAATGTCGTCCGGGTGCATCGGCTCCACCGCCAACTCTGAAACGAAATTGCGGCCCACCAGGTCCAGCATCTCCTGCGCCACCTGCGCCAAAAACTGCGGTCCCACGTGCGCGCCCGTCACCCCGCCAGCCTTCTCAATCGCGTCACGTACCTGGCGATACGCCGGGTTCGTAAACGCCTCCGGCGAAATACCCTCAAAGTAACTGCCGGCCTTCTCCGGGTACTGCAGCGCAATCTTGAGCGCCTCGCGCTGCGGCCACAACAGCGGATCCTGCGGGTTCGGCGGCACCAACGCGGGCGGCTGGCCCGGCGCGACCTGCTGCTGGTTACGCGGCGGCTTCTGCCAGGTACGCTGCTGCTTCTTCGGCCGACGCGCCTCCTCGCGGACCTGCTGGAGCACCTCGTCCGGGTTCGGCCAGCCCACCCAGCCGGCAAGCCTGCGCGCGTACTCCGTCTGCAGCACCTTGTCGCTGATACCGGCGACGACGGGGACGGTGCGTCGCAACGCCTGCAAGCGCCCCTCCGCCGTGTCCAGCGAATAGTCCTTCAGCAGGGACTCAATCACGAACTCAAAAATCGGGATTCTCGACGCCACCAAGTCCCGCAACGCGGAATCCCCACGCTCAAGGCGCAGGTCACAAGGGTCCAGGCCGTCGGGGGCGACCGCCACAAACGACTGCCCCGAAAACTGCTGGTCCCCCTGGAACGCACGCATCGCCGCCTTCTGGCCGGCCTCGTCGCCGTCGAAGGTGTAAATCAGCTCGCCGCGGAAGTAATTGTCATCCAGCATGAGGCGGCGAATCACCGCCATGTGGTCCTTACCGAACGCCGTACCACACGACGCCACCGCCGTCTTCACCCCCGCGGCGTGCATCGCCATCACGTCCGTGTAGCCCTCCACCACCACCGTCTGGTGATCCGTAGCAATGTGCTTCTTGGCCAAATCCAGCCCAAAGAGCACCTTCGACTTGTGGTACAACATCGTGTCCGCGGTATTCATGTACTTACCCATCGGGTCATCATCAAACAGCTTGCGCGCCCCGAACCCGATCACGTTGCCGGCCACATCCTTAATCGGCCAAATCAGGCGGCGCCGAAACTTATCAATCGGCCCACGACGCCCCATACTCGAAATCCCAGCATCCTGGAGCTCTTGGGCGTCGAAACCCTTGCGAAGCAAGTGCTTCGTCAACGTATCCCAACCATCCGGGGCGTACCCGCACTCGAAGTGATAAATCAGCTCCTTCGAAAACCCGCGCTCCAGCAAGAAATTCCTACCGACTTCCGCCTCCGGGGTCTCCAACTGCTCACGGTAAAACTCGTGCGCCGCCTTATTCACCGCCAACAAGCGCGCGCGAGTCCCCGGCTTCACATCACGCCCACCAGTGGTTCCGCCCTGGTAGTTAATGTGGTAGCCGATCTCCTGAGCAACCGCCTCCACGGCCTCCGGGAAGGACATCTGCTCCATCTCCATCAGGAAGGAAAAGACGTCCCCGCCCTTGCCCGTAGAAAAGCAGTGGTAGTAACCACGCGCCGGACGCACATGGAAAGACGGCGTCTTCTCATCCTTAAACGGGCTCAAGCCCTTCAGCGAGTCATACCCAGCCGGTTTGAGCTGCACATACTCGCCAACGATGTCCTCGATCGCCGCCCGCTCACGAATAGCCTCAATGTCACTATCCGGAATTCTGCCCCTAGCCATACGCACATCGTAGCGCCTGTGCCACAATGACTCAGCGTGAGCCGAAAATCGAAGAACACCGCCGTCGGTGCCGTCGTTGTCGCCGCGGCGCTCCTGATTAACACGTTCCTGCCCAACAAGGACGAGGGCGCCGCGTCGGGAGACCCCACTTCCTGCCCGAACCTCCCTGCAGAGGCCTGGGACACCATCAACCTCATCGAATCCGGCGGACCCTACCCACACCCGGAGGACGACTCGCGCTTCGGCAATTACGAGCGCACCCTCCCCGAGGAGCCACTCGGCTACTACCGCGAATACACCGTGGACACACCAGGCGTCCACCACCGCGGGCTGCGGCGCATCGTGACCGGCGGCGGAGCCGACGGCGTCGTCGACGAGTGGTACTACACCGACAACCATTACGACACCTTCTGCGAGGTGCAACCGAGGTAACCAACTGGGGGAAGGTGGCGTCTCGAGCACACTCGGGAAATTGTGAACAAAATTGCTACACTTCCAACGCATGGGGGAATTCGCAGCGCTGCGCGCACACATTCACAGCCTTCGGGGGCGCACAGTACAAGCTCAGCGGCTCAAACGAGCCGTCGCGAGCGGGACTATGGTGCAGATTGGGAGGTATGGGGCCGTCGAAAAGCAGTGGTGGGGCACGCTAGACCCCGACACCCGCCGCATCGCACGAGCCCTCATCCACGGCCGCGAAAACCGCAAAGCCGCCATCGTTGGGCGCACCGCCGCGCGCCTCCACCGCCTCCCCGTGCCGCACCTCGGCCAACAGCCCGAACTCACCGAAGTCGCACTGCCCAACGGCACCTCCATCACCCGCAGCAAATGGCGCCCCGGCCTCCACTATCGACGCCAAATCCTCCACACCACCGACACCATCGCCGGAATCCGCGTCGCGCCCCTGCCCGAAACCATCGCGGGCATCTTCAAATGGGAGCCACGCGCGCAGCTCTACCCCGTCCTCAACCACCTCAAACACATCGGCGGCCACGAGGACACCATCACCGCAGCCATCTGGGCCCTGCCCCGCCAACGCGACCGCAACACCCTCCAACTCTGCTGGGAGCGCGCCACCCACCACCCAATCGCGCCCGAGCTCAGCTACCTCGCCACCGCCCTCCTCTCCCACCACGCACTCCCCGCACACTACTGGCACACCCAACCGCACCGCGTCATGTACGGCACCCACTTCGCCCTCACACTCACCGACGCCCCACTTTTCGACGACCACTGCGCCCCCACCGAAACCAGCTGGGTCCGCACATTGCACGTCCCCGTGGAAGCACTCCACCGCGACCTCCGCGGCACGATCAACCTCATCGCCGACACCGTGCGCGCCACCTACCGCGGCCGCCCGCATTGCGACATCTGCCGGGGCCCGCGCGAACCACTGCAATATGTTGACAGCTCCCCACGCGACGCAACCATTGAAGCCTACATCGCACGGATTAGCAGATTCCCCGACGATGAGCGGCCCGAAGGCCTTCTTCCCGCGTGGTGATTTTGGGGTGGCATGTGTGCTCTCGAGCGGAGTCGGGAAATTGTGAACAAAATTGCGTGTGGTTGGAGTCACAAAATACGCAATTCTATTCACGATTTTCCGAACAATCTCTCGAGGCATATCCCCACCCCACACGAGCCGTCGCCGACGAGAACCTCCGGGAGAGTTTAGAAAACACCGGAAATGGGCTGTGAGGTGTGGCATACTTTCCGCAGTTGTGACTCAAGACACTGACAGAAAGGCGACCGCATGAACTCGCTCTTCCTCGTACTCATCGGGCTGGCGATGCTGCTCACCGGGTACCTGCTCTATTCAAAGTTCCTGGGCCAGCGGGTCTATAAGCTCTCTGAGAGCTATGAGACCCCGGCGCACACCATGGAGGACGGCGTGGACTACGTGCCCACCAACAAGTACGTGCTGTGGGGCCACCACTTCACTTCCGTGGCGGGCGCCGCGCCGATTATCGGCCCGGCAGTCGCTGTGATTTGGGGTTGGCTGCCCGCATTCCTGTGGGTGACCTTGGGAACGGTGTTCTTTGCGGGGATGCACGATTTGGGGGCGTTGTGGGCGTCGCAAAGGCATAGGGGCCAGTCGATTGGCACGTTGTCGGGGCGCTACATCGGCGCGCGGGGACGAAACCTCTTCCTTGTGGTCATTTTCTTGCTGCTGCTGATGGTGAATACTGCGTTCGCGGTGGTGATTTCGAACCTGCTGATCGCGACGCCGTCGGCGGTGATTCCGACGTGGGGCGCGATCCTGGTGGCGGTGCTGATTGGGCAGGCGATTTACCGCCTGAAGTGGAATCTGCCGCTGGTGTCGGTGGTTGGTGTTGTGGCGCTGTACGCGCTGATGGTGATTGGTGACCGCGTGCCGCTCGCGCTGCCGGAGACGGTGATGGGTATTCCGGATCGCGGTATCTGGATCATTTTGCTGTTCGTGTACGCGTTCATTGCGTCGATGCTGCCGGTGTGGGTGCTGTTGCAGCCGCGTGATTACATCAATGGTCTGCAGCTGTTTGTTGGTCTGATTATTTTGTACGCTTCGTTCTTTATTGTGCGTCCGGAGATTGTGGCGCCGTCGATTAATGAGGCGGTGCCGGAGGGCACGCCGAGTATCTTCCCGCTGCTCTTCGTGACGATTGCGTGTGGTGCGGTGTCTGGCTTCCACGGCATTGTTGCTTCGGGTACGTCGGCGAAGCAGTTGGATAAGGAGACGGACGCGCGCTTCGTTGGGTACTTCGGTGCGGTTGGTGAGGGCCTGCTGGCACTCGGCACGATTGTGGCGACGACGGGCGGCTACAAGACGATCGCGGATTGGGAGAACGTGTACAACGAGTGGAACGCCGGCGGAGTCAACGCCTTCGTCGAAGGCGGCGGTGCGTTGATGAACCAGGGCCTGGGCATACCGACGTCCCTGTCGGCCACGATTCTGGCCACCATGGCTGTCCTCTTCGCTGCGACCACGATGGACTCTGGTGTGCGTCTGCAGCGCATGGTGGTCGGCGAGATCGGCCAGATTATGGGTGTGAAGCTCTCCGGCCTGGCAGCCACGATCATCGCGGTGGGAGCGGCGCTGGGCTTGACGTTCTCCACGGGCCTCGACGGCTCCGGCGGCATGATCATCTGGCCGCTGTTCGGCACCACGAACCAGCTGATGGCCGGGCTGACCCTGGCAGTCCTGGTGGTCATCCTGACCAGGCTGCGTCGCCCGACGCTGCCACTGCTGATCCCGCTGGCGTTCGTCACGCTGATGTCGCTGTGGGCGGCGGTGCTGCAGCTGCGCACCCTCTTCGAGGCGGGCAACTGGCTGCTGCTCGCCATCGACGTCGTCATTATTATCTGCGCGATCTGGGTCATCGTTGAGGCGATCACCGCGATCAGCAAGGCGCGCCGCGAGCCAGCCGTCGACTGGGAGGACACGCCGGTCCATGAGCCTGCGCAGTAAGCTGGCCGCGCTCGGCGCGGGCCTCAGCGAGTTCTACCAGGCGCCCTACCGCCGCGAATTCGCCCGCGCCGCACGCGAGGAGGACGACCTGTTCACCATGCTCGTCGCCTCCGAAATGCTCGGCATCCCGAACCCCGCCAGCTACTACACGCTCGAACTCCTCCCCCTGCTTTACGACGACTTCCACGCCTGGCACACCCGCATGGGCATGGAACGCTCACCACTCGACGGAATCTCATGTTGCTAGACGCCCCAGTCATGTTCTTCGGCGGGAAAGGTGGCGTCGGCAAGACGACCATCTCCGCCGCCACAGCCGTGCGCCTCGCCGCGCGCGGCCGCCGCGTCCTCTTAGTTTCGACGGACCCCGCACACAACCTCGGGCACATTTGGGGCACCACGCTTGACGACGCCCCCACCGCCCTCGAACCGAACCTCCACGCCATCGAGCTCGACCCGGCAACTATCACGGAGCAGCACCTGCGCGCGGTTGGCGAATCAATGCGCGCCATGATGCCCGAGCGTCTCCATCGCGAAGTGGACCGCCACCTGGAGATGTCGCGGCACTCCCCCGGCATGTACGAAGCCGCACTCCTCGAACGCGTCGCCGACCTCGTCGCAGAGCGCGGCGACTACGACCACATCATCTTCGACACCGCCCCCTCCGGCCACACCTCCCGCCTCATGGCACTCCCCGAGGTCATGGCCGCCTACACCGACGGCCTCTTGGCCCGGCGCGACAAGTCAGACAAGTTCAGCGAGCTCGTCCGCGGGATGGGCGGCACTTCCGGGGACAGCGGCTCCCCCGTCGACCGCCGCAATCAGCAGATCCGCTCCACGCTACTGAAGCGCCGCCGCAAGTTCGAGCGCCTGCGCACTGTCCTCACCGATCCCGCCCAGTGCGTCTTCCACATCGTGCTGACCGCGGAGCGCCTGCCGGTCATGGAGTCGATGGAGTTCTACGAGGAGCTCACCTCCCACGGCGTGCACGTCGGCGGGGCCGTCGTCAATCGACGCACACCCGATGAGGCCGGCTCTTTTTTGGCGGGAAGGCGCGAGGTGGAAACGCGAGCGCTGGAGCTGCTGGACCTGCCGGTGCCGATCCTTGAGCTTCCGTGGCTTCCGGGCGAAATTGGCACGCGGGGTGCGCTCGAGCAGATCGCTGGATTCCTCTCCTCGTGATGGTGGGAGTACTGCTCTCAAGTTGAGTCGGGATTTTGTGAACAGATTTGCTTGTGTGCCGAGTCACAAAAACTGCAATTTTGTTCACGATTTCCCGAATAATCTCGCGAGGCATACCTCTAGTAAAATCCGTCGAACGCGGCGGCCTTCTTCGCGGTGCGCTCAAGGCGCGACTCCGTCATCGAAGCGATCTGGTCCACGATGACGCGCTCGCGCTCCAGATCTGTCTCGGCGGCCTCGAACCACTGCTGGAACATCGTGTCCAGGGTGCCCGGCGCGCCCGCGCGCAGGTATTCATGGACGTGGAAGATGCGGTCGCGCTGCCGATCCTGGCGAGCGAGGTGCGCGGGCTCGTCCATCACGTAGAGCACGGCGACGGTCTTGAGAAGACGGACCTCTGCCTCCACGTCGCGCGGGACCACGAGGTTGCCGTGCTGTCTGCCCAGCACGTTGTTTGCTTCGTCGGTGAGCGTGGCCTGCGTGACCCCGCCGACGTAGCGCCCGACCAGCTGGGAGGTCAGCGCTTTGAGTTGGGTCCAGGACTGGAGGGTGAAGTCGAAGTCGGCGGCTGCGGCGATGGCGGGCAGGGCGCGGAGGCGGTCGGCGGCGTCGATGAGGGAGTCGGCGGTGCCGCCAAACGCGGCGGCACCTTTCTCGGCGAGGGCGGCGAGCTCGACGAAGTCCCAAAGGACCTGCAGTGACACGCGCGAGGAGACGATGCCGTCTTCGACGTCGTGGACGGAGTAGGCGATGTCGTCGGAAAAGTCCATGACTTGGGCTTCCATGGGTGGGCGCGAATCGGTGTGTCCGGCGCGCGCCCAGGCGAGGACGTCGGCGTCTTCGTCGTAGGCGGAGTATTTGCGGTTGACTGTGCCGTCGGGGTTGGTGCGGGTCCACGGGTATTTGGTGGCGGCGTCGAGGCTGGCGCGGGTGAGGTTGAGGCCGTAGGTGGTGGCGTCGATAATTATTTTTGGTTCGAGGCGCGCGAGAATGCGCAGGGTTTGTGCGTTGCCTTCGAAGCCGCAGGGGGCGGCTTCGTTGAGGGCGTTTTCGCCGTTGTGGCCGTAGGGCGGGTGGCCGATATCGTGGGTGAGGCCGGCCATTTCGCATAGGTCGGGGTGGAGGCCGAGTCCGGTGCCGATGCCGCGCGCGATCTGTGCGACTTCCAGCGAGTGGGTCAGGCGTGTGCGGGGCGTGTCTCCGTCGCGGGGGCCGACGACTTGGGTTTTGTCGGCGAGGCGGCGCAGTGCCGCGGAGTGGAGGACGCGGGCACGGTCGCGGGCAAACGCGTCGCGGGTGTCCGCCTGGGGCGCGGTTTGGGCGCCTTTTGCGGCTTCGGGGGCGCGGCGTTCGACGTCTGCGGCGTTATAGGTGTACACGTCTACTGAGCGTAAACGTTTCCGGCACGTTTCTGTGTGAGCGACTACCCTCATTGGCATGACTAAGCGCAATTACCGTCTCTTGGCCGCTGCCCCGCTGTTTGTTGGGGGCGCGTTGCTGGCCGTCGCTCCGGTGGCGCAGGCTGCAGCGCCGTCCGTGTCTGTGCTGGCACTTCAGCCCAGCTTATTGACGACGCCAGTCACCGACGAAGCTGGCGTCCTGACCGCTGGGGAGGTCTCCCAGGTTGAGGACGCTATCGCGCAGGTCAGCGCGCAGAAGGGTCGCTCGGTGCGGGTGGTGTTCCTAGATTCCTTTGAGGGAACGCCGCCGTCGGAGTGGACGGAGGACGCGGTGCGGGCCAACGGGCCGAACACGGCAGTCATCGCGATTTCGCCGAATGAGCGCGCCTACAGCGTGACTACTGGCGAGCAGTGGTCGTCAGCGGAGGCGGACGCGATTGACCAGGCTGCGTACGCGAGGTTGGTGCAGTCTGACTGGGCGGGTGCCGCGCTGGCCGCGGTTGAGGCGGCCGGCAGCGCTAGTGCTGGTTCGGGCGGCACGGGTTCGGGCTCAGGTGGCGGCGAGGCGACCGGCCTGATTGCTGGCGGTGCCGGGCTCGCCGCGGTTGCTGGTGGCGGGTACTGGGCTGTGTCGCGTCGTAAGAACAAGCAGCACCGGGAGGCGCAGGTGGCGTCGGCACGCGAGCTGGCACCCGGCGATGCGGATTCGTTGAACCGCCTGCCTACCGCCACCCTGGACGCGGTGGCGCAGGAGACGCTCGTCGCCGCTGACGAATCCGTACAGCAGGGTCAGGAGGAGCTGCGCCTGGCTACCTCCGAGTTCGGCGCGGACCGCGTGCGGCCGTTTACTGCCGCGATGAACTCGGCGACCACCGCCTTGCAGCGCGCGTTTCGCACCCAGCAGGCGCTGCACGACGCCATCCCGGAGACCGAGCCGGAGCGGCGCGCCATGCTCATCGACATCATTACGTCTGCCCGCACGGCTGAGGCGTCGCTGCGCGCGAAGACGGAGGAGTTCAACTCGATGCGCGGTGTGCTGATGCGCGCGCCGGAGGAGATCGAGAAGGTGATGCAGCGCACCGTGGATCTGCGCTCGCGGCTGGAGCCTGCGAAGCAGCAGCTGGTGGCGCTGCGGGAGCAGTACCCCGCCCAGATGCTGCACTCCATCGACGGCAACGTGGAGCTCGCCGCCGAGTCTCTCGACGAGGCCGAGGCGCAGTTGGACAAGGCCCGCGGTCTTGCCGCGCGTCCGGCCGGTGAGCAGGGCCCGCTTCTCGACGTCCTCTCCGCCGCCACCCGCGCCGTCGAACTTTCCGACCATAACTTGTCCGCCATCGAACACGCCGACGCGAACATCCGGACAGCGAAGGAGAACCTGTCCTCGCTCATCCAGGAAATCCGCGACGAGATCGAGCAGATCGCGCAGCTCAAGGGGGCACGCGAACAGGGTGCCGACATTGACGTGACCGCCCTCGACCGCGTCACCGCGACCGCCCGCGAGGCCATCGCCAACATCGGCGACCGCAACACCACCGACCCACTGAGCCTGTACGCCGACTTGAGCGACGTGGACGCCCAGCTCGACGCAGAAATCGAACGCGCCGAGGGCGCCGCCCACGACCAGTCGCGGGCGCTGACCATGTTCGACCAGCAGATGCAGGTGGCCACCACCCAGATCCAGTCCGCCGAGGACATGATTCGTTCCCGCGGCCGCATCATCAGCTCGCAGCCGCGCACCCTGCTGGCCCAGGCACAGCGCGAGTACGCGGAGGCCCAGCAGCGCCGCACCAGCAACACCCGCGAGGCCATCGAGTACGCCCGCCAGGCAACCACCACCGCGCGTCGCGCGATCCAGGCCGCCAAGGACGACTTGGATCAGTACCGCCGCGCCCAAGCCCGCGATACCGCGAACTCCATGGCGCAGGCCGTGCTGTGGGGCTCGATCCTGTCCGGCGGCGGCAACCGCGGGGGCGGCTTCGGGGGCGGAGGATTCGGTGGAGGCGGCGGCTTCTCCGGTGGCGGCGGTGGCGGCGGCGGGATGAACACCCGCGGCGGCACTTTCTAACCGGCTAGTAGCGCAGCCTACGCGTGGGCGTATCCACGTACGTGAGCGCCCACGTTATAAACAGCAGGTCCCCCACGAGCGCCTCGGAGGCGCAGTCCCCTAGAACGGTCACCTCCAACTCACCGTTGAGGTGGCCGTTTGTCGTTGCGACGGTGGTGCCGCGGGCGTCGATAATGTCGCGGCGGCGCCCCCGGGTCCTGCGCACCGTGTAAGGCCTGCCGCCGCATTCGGCGGTGTAGCGCGCCACGGTCAGGCTGGTCTTGCGCAGCTGGTAGCGCTGGCCGCGCTCGTCGACTGCACGCAGGGACGCGGGGGACGTCGACACCATGGTGATGCGGTGGCCGTCCGCGGTGATCGTGGCGCCCTCCAGGGTTGCCACCGTCGCATCGGTTCCTTCGAGCGCCGCACCGCGCCACCACACCGTGGTCATTAGAGGAACATCACCAGCACGATGATTCCCGAGAACAGCAACAGCGTGCCGATCAGAGCGTTCGAAATCCCGAGCTTCTTCGCCTCCAGGACCTCGCGGCTTACCCACGCCAACCCCGCCACATCAGTGGCAGGCAGGGTGGTCTCGCCCTCAAACTCGAGGATTGCTTTGCGCACCCCGTTGTGGTCCTGGGTGAACTGCGCGACCTTCTCGCCGGCGGCGTCGTTGACCACCCAGTTCTTGCCCCACTCGTTGACCAGCACGTAGGAGCGCTCCCCGATGTGTACAGGGATCTCCTTCGCGCGCGCCAAGGACGCGGTGGCTTCCACCACTGTCTCACCGTTACACTTCGCCACCGCGCCGGACTCAGGGGCGACCAGCAGGTCCCACTGCTGCCCGCCCACCGTTGCGGACTCGTGCGTGAACTCGCCGAGTACCTCCGGGCCGGCCTCAGCCAACAGCTTCGGGGCGTCGCGCTGCGTGCGGTCCCAGCTTACGTAATGCATGGCGAGTGCCCCCTAGCAGCCGATCAGGCGGGTAGCCAGGTATGCCTCGAGCTCGTCGATCTTGACGCGCTCCTGCTCCATCGTGTCACGCTCGCGGACGGTCACGGCGCCATCCTCAAGCGAGTCGAAGTCGAAGGTCACGCAGAACGGCGTACCGGTCTCGTCCTGGCGGCGGTAGCGGCGGCCGATCGCGCCCGAGGTATCGAAGTCGACGTTCCAGTGCTGGCGCAGCTTCGCGGCGAGCTCCTCAGCGGGCTCGGCAAGCTCGGACTTCTTGGACAGCGGCAGCACAGCAACCTTCACCGGCGCCAGGCGGCGATCCAGCTTCAGCACCACGCGGGTATCCGTGCCACCCTTGGCGTTCGGGGCTTCTTCCTCATGGTAGGCGTCGACAAGGAAGGCCATCATCGCACGGCCAAGGCCAGCGGCTGGCTCGATGCAGTACGGCGTCCAGCGCTCGTTTGCTGCCTGGTCGAAGTAGGACAGGTCCTCGCCGGACTTCTCGGAGTGCGTGCGCAGGTCGTAGTCCGTGCGGTTCGCGATGCCCTCGAGCTCGCCCCACTTGGAGCCGGTGAAGTTGTAGGCGTACTCGATGTCGACAGTGCGCTTCGAGTAGTGCGACAGCTTCTCCTTCGGGTGCTCGTACAAGCGCAGATTATCCGGGTTAACGCCCAGGTCGATGTACCACTGCAGGCGGTTATCAATCCAGTACTGGTGCCATTCTTCGTCCTCACCCGGCTTGACGAAGAACTCCATCTCCATCTGCTCAAACTCGCGGGTACGGAAAATGAAGTTGCCCGGCGTGATCTCGTTGCGGAAGGACTTACCAATGTTGGCGATGCCGAACGGCGGCTTCAGACGCGCGGACGTCATCACATTCTTAAAGTTCACGAAGATGCCCTGCGCCGTCTCCGGGCGCATGTAGTGCAGGCCCTCCTTGTCGTCGACCGGGCCGAGGTACGTCTTCATCAGGCCCGAGAACTCACGCGGCTCAGTCCAGTTGCCCGGCTGGCCCGTCTCCGGGTCCTTGATGTCAGCCAAGCCGTTTACTGGCGGGTGGCCGTGCTTCTCCTCGTAGGCCTCCAGCAGGTGGTCCGCACGGTAGCGCTTGTTGGTGTACAGCGACTCCACCAGCGGGTCCGTGAACACCTCCACGTGGCCCGAAGCCTCCCACACCTGACGCGGCAGAATAATCGACGTATCCACGCCGACCGTATCCTTCCGGGACTGCACCATGTGCTTCCACCACTGGCGCTTAATGTTTTCCTTCAGCTCGACACCGAGCGGACCGTAGTCCCATGCAGAACGCGTACCGCCGTAAATTTCACCGGCCGGGTACACAAGGCCACGGCGCTTGCAAAGGTTAACAACGGTATCGATCTTGCTGGCTGACATGAACACTCCTCATATATGGGTGATGCAAAAACTACCCGCTTAGTGTAGCCAATCCCCCAGACACTTAGCATCTACCCCACCACATTGGCGCCGTCCGCTACTCTGGGACGCACTATGCCAAGCTCGAATAACCCCGTCAGGAAACTCGGCCCGCGCATGACACGCCAGCGTCAGGCCGTCGTGGATACGCTGCAGGCCATCGACAAGTTCAGCACCGCCAAGGACATCCACGCGGCGCTACTCGCGCGCAACGAGCAAGTCGGGCTCACCACCGTCTACCGCACGTTGCAGGGGCTCGCGGAAATCGGCGCCGTCGACGTCATCCAAAGCCCAGAGGGCGAAACCCTCTACCGGCACTGCCTCACCGAGCACCACCACCATCACCTCGTGTGCGTCAAGTGCGGCACCAGCGAGGAGATCGAAGGCGGCCCCGTCGAGTCCTGGGCCGAAGCCACGGCCAAAGAGCACGGCTTCACGCTCGTCGCCCACGAGGCCGAAATCTACGGCATCTGCAGCAACTGCCAGGCCTAATCAAACTTATCGACGGCCCCTCCGAACCTCCTGTCCCGCTTCGCATACTCGTAGACGGCGTCGAACATGTCGTCCTTGGTGAAGTCCGGGAAGAGCTTGTCCTGGTAGACCATTTCCGCGTACGCTGACTGCCACAGCAAAAAGTTCGACGTCCGCTTCTCCCCACTCGGCCGCAAAAACAGGTCCACGTCCGGCATATCCGGGCGGTACATGTACTTCGCGAACGTCTTCTCCGTAATATCCCCAGGCGCAATCTTGCCGTCCCGAGCGTCCTTGGCAAGCTGGCGGGCGCCGTCGATAATCTCGGCGCGACCACCGTAATTGATGCACATCGCGAGTGTGAGCCCCGTGTTGTCCTGCGTGAGCTCCTCGGCGGCCTCGAGCTCGCGAAGCACCGAGCGCCACAGCCGCGGGCGGCGCCCCGCCCACACGATGCGCACGTTCTTCTCGTGCAGCTCCTCGCGCTGGCGGTGCAACACATCGCGCGAAAAGCCCATGATGAACCGCACCTCGGACGCCGCGCGGCGCCAGTTCTCCGTCGAGAACGCGTACGCCGACAGCCACTCCACCGACCCCATCTCAATGCAGGCATCCACGCAGTCCAGCAGCACCGCCTCACCGCGCTTGTGGCCCTCGGTGCGCTTCATGCCGCGCTCCTGCGCCCACCTGCCGTTACCGTCCATCACCAACGCGATATGACGAGGAATAAACTCCGGGGAAATCTGCGGTCTGCTCATGGGAAACATTATGCCTGCTTCATCACCCGCAGACTCGTTAACCCCGCCCCCAAATAAAACTGCAGGTGAGCAGACGTCGCCCGGTGCACCTGCTCCGCGAACTCCTCCGAACACACATGGTCATGCTCCAACAGCCACATCGAATGCAGCACCTCCGGGTCCACATCCATCGCCCCCGGCGGCCTGCACAGCGTGCACACCGCGCCGCCCGTCCCCGCGTGAAACGCCTTATGCGGCCCCGGCGCCTGACAGTTCGCGCAGTTGAACAGGCTCATCTTCCAGCCAGCGTGCGCCGCCGCCTTCAACAAAAACGCGTCCAGCACCAAGGTCGGGTGCGTCGGCGACTGCAGACGCTCAAAGCCCTCCTGTAGCAGCGCAAATAACTCCGGATCCTCCTGGTCAAAGGACAGCTTCTCCGCAGCCTCCAACATCGCGCAACCCGCCGCATACCTATCGAAGTCATCAATGATCGCGTGACCATAAAACGCGACGGTATCGGCGCTAGTGATCGTCGATAAGCCTCTGCCCGGATAAACCTGCACATCCACCTCGACGAACGGCTGCAAGCGCGACCCGAACCGCGACCGCGCCTTGCGCACCCCCTTCGCCACCCCCCGCACCAAGCCATGATCGCGCGTCAACAACACAACAACGCGATCCGCCTCCCCGAAATCGTACGTGCGCACCACAAACGCGCGATCCCGCCACGACGGCCTCCCCGCGCCGCGACCTCTCCTAGAAGCCAAGACGCCCCAACGCCTTCGGGTCCTCCTGCCAATTCTTCAACACCTTCAAACGCACATCCAGGTACACGTTCTGACCCACAAGCTCCATAATCTGCTTCCGCGAACGGTGCACAATCCCGCTCAAACGACGCCCGCCAGGCCCCTCGATAATCCGCTTCTGACCAGGGCGCTCCAAAAACATCACCGCGTAAATCATCATCCGATCCGGGCGCTCCGGATCCGGATGCATCTCATCAATCTGCACCGCCACCGAGTGCGGCAGCTCCTCACGCAGCCCACTCAGCGCCTCCTCACGGATCAACTCCTCAATCCGCGCCTCGACGCCCTCATCCGTCACCTGATCAACCGGATAAAACCGCGGCCCCTCCGGAAGCTTGCTCACCAGCACATCCAACAGCACGTCCAGCTGCACCCGGTCCTTCGCAGACACCGGCACCAACTCCACGTCCTTACCCAAGTACTCGTGCATCTCCAGCAGACGCTCCCCCACCACGTCCTTCGGCACCTTGTCCAACTTCGTCACGATGCCCACAATCGGCGTCTTCGGCTTCGCCGCCCGAATCTCCTCCAAAATGTAGCGATCCCCCGGCCCCAACTTCTCATCCGCAGGCACCGTAAACCCAATCACGTCCACATCCTGGTACGTATCCTTCACGATCTCATTCAGCCGCTGCCCCAACAACGTCCGCGGCCGGTGCACCCCCGGCGTATCCACCACAATCACCTGCGCATCCTCCCGATTCACCACCCCACGAATCGGCCGACGCGTCGTCTCCGGCTGATCCGCCATAATCGCGATCTTCTCGCCCACCAACGCATTCATCAGCGTCGACTTGCCCGTATTCGGCCTGCCCACAAAACTCACAAAGCCCGACCGAAACCCCTCCGGGGTCTGCGTGAAGCCGGCGTAGTCGGGAGTGCTCGCGTTTGCGTCTGCTGGTGCGTTGGACAGATCTGGGAACTCCGGGAAGTTTTCGCTCATGGTGCAGAAGTCTACCCTGCGCGGTTGGCAGTACGGTGTTGTCGCTGTTTTAGCTCGGGCCGTTTTCGTTTCGTTTTAGCTCCGGTGGAGGTGTTAAAGGAGTGAGCGACGCTGGTCGCTGAAAATCAGCCCGGCAGGGTGAAAAAGCGCGACCTGCATCGCACGCTTCTAAGCGCACGCTTTTAGCAATTT
Organism: Corynebacterium sp. UMB10321; assembly: GCF_030228725.1. Lineage (NCBI taxonomy): Bacteria > Bacillati > Actinomycetota > Actinomycetes > Mycobacteriales > Corynebacteriaceae > Corynebacterium > Corynebacterium sp. UMB10321. The sequence goes on from NZ_JASOZC010000011.1 coordinate 42,731, forward strand.
GGGGTGCGCTGGAGGCAAGTTGTAGCGCTGCTGGGTGTCTACGACGGTGCGGAAATGGCGTGCTGCCATCTGAATTCGCGTGACTCTCGTGCCGCTTTCACTCCGGTGGAGGTGTTAAAGGAGTGCGACGCTGGTCGCTGAAAATCGGCCCGGCAGGGTGAAAACACGCGACCTGCATCGCACGCTTCTAAGCGCACGCTTTTAGCAAAATGAGCGGGAAAACGGGCGCAATTTGAGCGCGAAAGCGGCGCGAAACAGGTTGCGAAAGCGGCGCAAAACGGGCGCGAAACACGTGGCAAAAACCAGAGCGAAACGTGGAACGAAACGGACGCGAGCTACCGGCGGGCGCGGTTCAGGGCGGAGTGGACCGTCGATAAGAAGGAGGCGGGGTTGCTTTCCACATCGTGGGGAGAAAAACGGATCAGCTCATAGCCGAGATTGCGCAGAGTATCGGCGCGGCGCTTCTCCTTCAGCAGCACATCTGCCGTATCCACGTCGGGGCCAATGTACTTCATGTTCCCATCGATTTCGATGATCAGTGCGTTTTCCACGAGAAGGTCTACACGGTAGCGCGTCGAGTCTATCCATACGTTGGACAACACATTCCTGAAGCCCGCGTCTAATAGCACTGCTCTGGTATAGGACTCCGGCGCAGACTCCGGACCGAGCACCGCATACTGAACAGCCTTCCGAGCTGCCCCAATCCCATGAAACCGGGGAGTCGTGCGCATTAAATACTGCAGCTGTGGCGCGATGAGCGTGCGCGAATAGAGCAGCCAGTCCGCGGCTACGAGTGCGTGCTTGAACCCTGCCTCGCGGGCAATCTCCAAAAAGGTCCGGTACGGAGTTGTTGTGCTCAGATGCTGGCCTTGCACCACCTCATCCGGCCGAAACCGCGACCGCACGTAGCGTACATCCGACTGCCGAGTCGGCTTCGGCGGCGGGTTGTGCGTCAGCATCGAGACCTGTGGCATCGGCTGATTGACCGTCCACATCCCCAGGAGGTGCGCGGCCGCCCGGCCCGTCACCACCGCAGTCTGCGCAACCGCACCGACAGCGAAGCTCCGCGCCCAGTCACGCTGGTACTGCGGGACCTCCTCAATTATCGACGCCGGCACCGCCACCCCCGACGACAACCTCACTAACTCGCCAGAGTCCAAGCGCTCCCGCACCTCTCTACTCACATTCACGCAGCTCCGAACGTCAACGAACTCTGAGCGCAACCGTGTTTTCCAGTCCCCCGTATCCATGCGCCTCATTGTGGCAGGTATGTGGTCACCGGCGCCAGGGTTTTTCGGCTTTGCACACCATGGTGTGCATCCGGGGGCACCCGACCTGGCCGCGAGCGCTGCCTCGAAAACGCCTCAAATACCACCTCGAAAACGTTCCGGTGGAGGTGTTAAAGGAGTGCGACGCTGGTCGCCGAGAATCGGCCCGGCAGGGTGAAAACACGCGACCTGCATCGCACGCTTCTAAGCGCACGCTTTGAGCAAAACGGGCGCGAAAAGGCACGAAAACGGCGCGAAAAGAGCGCGAAAACGCAGGCGGAACAGCCGGCGCCAAAGGCTACAGCGCCTCGACCTCGAACTGCAGCTGAGGGTTGGCGTAGGCGTCCTGGGACTCGACGAGTAGGAGCTCGGCGGAGTCGGCGTCGTAGGTGCGCTTGAGCAGGTCGTAGACGGAGCTGGCAGTCTTGGCCAAGGCGTCGGCGGCGTTGCCGCCGCGCAGGTAGTGGCCGGTGAAGAGGGCTGCGGTGACGTCGCCGGAGCCGTTGCGCTTGAATGGCAGGCGTGGGGTGCGCACGATCCACTTGCCGTGGTCGTCGACGGCGATCATTTCGATGGTGTCGGCGGGGGCGTCGGCGCGTTCGACGGAGGTGACGAGGACGGTGGAGGGGCCCATCTCGCGGGCGGCATCGACGGCGCAGAGGGTGGAGTCCAGGTCGGTGACGTCTTGTTCTACGAGGTAGCCGAGTTCGAACTGGTTGGGGGTGATGAGGTCGGCGACGGGGACGACGCGGTCGCGTAGGAGGGGCGGGATGTTGTCGGAGACGAAGCAGCCGGATTTGGCGCTGCCCATGACTGGGTCGCAGGCGTAGATGGCGTCGGGGTTGACGGCTTTGACGCGGGCGACGGTGTCGATGATGACGTCGGCGATGTCGTCGCCGCCTTGGTAGCCGGAGAGGATGGCGTCGACACGCGGGAGGGCCCCGCGCTCCTCGATGCCGTCGATGATGGCCGCAACCTCCGTGGCTGGGATCATTGGGCCTTTCCAGGAGCCGTACCCGGTGTGGTTGGAGTAGTTGACGGTGTAGACGGGCCACACTTCGTGGCCGATGCGCTGCAGTGGGAAGACTGCGGCGGAGTTGCCTACGTGGCCGTAGGAGACGGCGGACTGGATCGACAAGATATTGCTCATGGGGATAAGCGTACAAACCTGACGGCTACTTGTCTTCAGAACCCCCGTCTGAATCTTCCATGGGTGCTTCGGCGGGTTCGGGGACCTCGATGAGCACGCTACGGGTCTTAATGCGTCCGCGCCGGTCGCGGCCGCCTTCCGCGGTATAGCGTAGGCCGTCGTGGACGATGGCGGACCCCGGCAGCGGCACGCGGCCCAGCTCGTAGGACAGCAGGCCTGCCACGGTGTCGACGGAGTCGGTGACGTCCTCCTCGAAGGCGAGCTCGTAGTCGAGGTTGTCGGCGAGGAAGTCGACGAGGTCGTCGAGAGGCAGGCGTGCCTGGGCGCGCAGGGTGCGCGCGGCGACGAACTCGATTGGGGCGTCTTCGTCGTCGTCGTATTCGTCGGTGATTTCGCCGACGATTTCCTCCAGGAGGTCCTCCATCGTGAGCAGGCCGGCGACGTTGCCGAACTCGTCGATCACGATGGCGATGTGCGTGTTCACCCGCTGCATGTCTTGCAGCAGCACGTCGAGCGGCTTGGAGTCCGGGATGAACAGCGGCTCGCGCATCAGGGTGGACAGCACGGTGTCCGGTGCGACCGGGGTACCGCTGGGCCCGAACATGTCCTTCAAGTATGCGACGCCCACAATCTCATCGACGTTCTCCCCGATCACGGGCACGCGGGAATGTCCGGAGCGCACCATCAGCGTGGTTGCCTGGCGGGCCGTCTTCTCCCCTTCAATCCAAATCATTTCGGGGCGCGGCACCATGATTTGGCGGGCGTGGGTGGAGGCGAGGTCGAAGATGTTTTGGATCATGCGCCCCTCGGTGGTTTCCACCACGCCTTTCTCCTGGGCGATGTCGACCATCTCGCGCAGCTCGACTTCGGTGGAGTACGGGCCGTCGCGGAAGTCCTCGCCGGGGTGGAACAGGTTGCCCACCCAGATAAGCAGGCGCGAAACTGGACCGAGGACCCGGTTGACAATGATCAGCCACGGCGCGGCCTTCAGCGAGATCGTGTAGGGGTTGCGGCGCCCCGCGGTGCGCGCAAATACGCCGATGATGCTGAACTGCAACAGTGTCACCGACGCGACGGCGGCGATGATCGCCCACGCGTCGGAGGGGATCAGATCCATCGCCAGCATGGCGGCGAAGACGGCTGCAACGGCGTCGAGGACGGTGCGCAGCATAACCAGCATGTTGATTTGGTTGGCGCGGGCGTCGACAACTCGGGAGAGCGCCTTGGCACCGGAGACGTCGTCCTTGACCATGGTTTCTACGCGGGCGCGCGAAATCGGGGTCAGCGCCGATTCGACCGATCCGAACAGGCCGGAAAGCAGCAGCGCGAGCACAGCGACGAGGCCGTAGGCAACGGTGAACTCCATTTAGTCGCGGCCCTTCATCATGCGATCGAGCTCCTCGCGGTCGGCGGCTGAGGGAAATGCATGGGCGCCGGTCGGCTTGGGCTGGTACTCGATGCCGCGTGCCGCCAGCGAGTCGTACCAGTCCGCGAGCAGCTCGTTTTGCAGCGAGAACATCTCGCGTTCCTCGTCCGGCATGACGTGGTCGTAGCCGAGCAGGTGCAACACGCCGTGGACGGTGAGCAGGGCGAGCTCGTGGCCGAGGTCGTGGCCTGCCATCTCCGCCTGCTTGCGGTCGAAGGCCGGGCACAGGATGATGTCGCCGAGCATCGCCGCGCCGAACGGGGACGCGTCCGGGCGTCCGCCGCCTGGGGTGAGCTCGTCCATCGGGAAGCTCATGACGTCCGTGGGCCCTTCCAGATCCATCCACCGGACGTGGAGGTCAGCCATGGTGGCTTCGTCGACAAGCGTGATGGTTGCCTCCGTGTCTGGGTGCACATCCATGGCTTGCAGGGCGAAGGAGCAGACATCGACGAGCATTTCCTCGTTGACGTCCGCCTCCCCCGATTCGTTGAGGACTTCAATACTCACTGTCTTGCCTCTTCTTCGCGTTGTTTTCGTTCGTAGCGTGCGGCGTTGCGCGCGTCGTGCTCGTCGTAGGCCGCGACGATCCGGGAGATCAGGTGGTGGCGCACGACGTCTTCTGCGCGCAGGTCCTGGAAGGAAATGCCCTCGATGTCGCCGAGGATGCGGCGGGCGACGCGCAGGCCGGAGACCGTGCCTCGTGGAAGGTCAACCTGGGAAATATCGCCAGTGACCACCATCTTCGAGCCGAAGCCCAAGCGGGTGAGGAACATCTTCATCTGGGAGCCAGAGGTGTTCTGGGCCTCGTCGAGGATGACGAACGCGTCCGAGAGTGTGCGCCCGCGCATGTACGCCAGCGGGGCGACCTCAATGATGCCGGCCTCGATGAGCTTCGGGATGGCTTCCGGGTCCATCATGTCGCGCAGCGCGTCGTAGAGCGGGCGCAGGTAAGGGTCGATCTTGTCGCTCAGGGTGCCCGGCAGGAAGCCGAGCTTCTCCCCTGCCTCGACGGCGGGGCGGGTCAAAATGATGCGCTTGACCTCTTTATTGTGCAGTGCTTGTACGGCCTTCGCCACGGCCAGGTACGTCTTGCCGGAGCCCGCAGGCCCGATGCCGAACGTGATGGTGTTGTCGTCGATCGCGTCGACGTAGGCCCGCTGGCCTGCCGTCTTCGGACGGATGACCTTGCCTCGGCGCGAGATGATCTCCGCGCCGAGCAGCTCCGCCACCGACTCCGGCGACTCCACCTCCATCAGCGAAATCGCGTGCGTGACGGTATCCGCGGTAATGGGGACGCCGCGTCGCGCCATCGACTCGAGCTCGTCGAGCACCCGCAGCGCGTGCGCGACCATCACGGCCGGGCCCCGCACGGTCACCGCGTTGCCGCGCGCGTGCACGTCGGCGCCGAGGTGTTGGTTGAGCACCCGCAGGTTCGTGTCATTAATACCGAGCACGTCCTGGGTGTATACAGAGTCAAGCTCAATGTTGCGCGTGACCAAAGGTTCCATGTCGCCTAACCCTACCAGCGCGTCGTCAGCGCGCCGATTGCGCATAGTGCAGCAAAACCGGCGCTGGCGGTGCGTAACACTTCCGGCCCGAGGGTGACAGCGCGGGCGCCGATGAGCTCGAGCTCATCCTCGCCGATGCCGCCTTCCGGCCCCACGATGAGCCAGATGTCCCGCCCGAACTCGACGGTGGTTAGCGGCACGGCCGCGTCTTCGTGAAGCACCAACGCCTGCTTTTCGACGCCCCCTTCGCCCACCTCGGCAAGCAGGTCCTTCAGCTGGTTCGTGGTCACCGGATCTGCGACCTGCGGCACCCAGGCCCGGCGCGCCTGCTTCGCGGACGCGATCGCCTGGTGCTGCCACTTCTCCACCTGCTTGGCCTGCTTGGCGGCGGGCCAGCGCGCGATGGTGCGGTGCGAGATCCAGGGGACGATGGCGTCGACACCTCCTTGCACGGCGAGGTCGACGGCGAGCTCCGCGCGTTCCGACTTCGGCACTGCCTGCACCAGGGTGACGCGCTGCTCGGGCGCGGGCACGGTGCGTACCTCAGTGACGTCGCCGCGCAGCTGCTGCTTGTCGCTGTGGCGGACAATGACGTCCGCGACGGTGCCGGCGCCGTCGGTCAGCGCGATGCGCTCACCGGGCTCGATGCGTTTGACGAAGGCGTGCTTCGCCTCGTCGCCGTCGAGGGTGCCGCTGGCGGGGTTCGGGGTGAGGAAGTACGGAACGCTCATTTAGCGGCGGAACCTGTCGCGCATGCGGGAGAAGAAGCCTTCGTCGCGCTCGTCGTCGTGGTGGACGCCGGTGGCGTCGCCGCGGGCGTCGCGAAGCTGCTCGAGGCTGCGGCGCTCCTCGCCACTCAAGTGCGTCGGCACGACGACCTGGATGTGGGCGATCATGTCGCCGTGGCCCTCGGCGCGCAGGCGTGGCATGCCCTCGCCCTCGAGGCGGACCTCGTCGCCGGGCTGGGTGCCGGCCGGGATCTCGATGGTGGTCGTGTCACCGGCAAGGTTTTCGACATCGATGCTGGTGCCCAGCGCGGCGTCGTACATCGGCACGTTCAGGCGCAGGTGCAAGTCGTTGCCGTCGCGCACGAACGTCGAGTGCGGCGCGGTCTGCACCTCCACGTAGAGGTCGCCGGCGGGGCCGCCACCGTGGCCGACCTCGCCCTGCCCCGCCATGCGGATGCGCATCCCGTTGGCGATACCCGCCGGGATCTTTACCTTCAGGTCGCGGGTGGCGCGCACCCGACCGTCGCCGGCGCACTGGCGGCACGGATCCTGGATCACTTCGCCGTAGCCGTGGCACTTCGGGCAGTCGTGCGTGGTCATCACGTTGCCCAGGAAGGACTGCTGCACTTCCTGCACCACGCCCTGGCCCGCGCAGTAGTCACACTGCACGGCCTTCGCCTCAGACTCGGAGCCGGTGCCGTGGCACTTCTGGCACAGCACCGCGGTATCCACGGTGACCTCCTTGGTCACGCCCGCATAGGCGTCCTCCAGGGTGATCTGGGTGCGCAGCAGGGCGTCGTTGCCCGGCTGGACGCGCGAGCGCGGCTCGTGGCTGCGCCCGCCGCCGAAGAAGGCGTCGAAAATGTCGCCGAAGCCCCCGAAGCCACCGCCACCGGCGCCGCCCATGCCGCCTTGCTCCATCGGGTCGCCGCCGCGATCCACGATGCTGCGCTTCGCTGGGTCCAGCAGCACCTCCTGCGCCAGCGAGATCTCGGCGAACTTCTCAGCCGCCTCATCAGACGGGTTCACATCCGGGTGGTACTTGCGGGCGAGCTTCCGGTACGCCCTCTTGATTTCCTGCTCGGTCGCCTCTCGGTCAACGCCGAGGATGCCGTAATAATCACGAGCCACTAGTTAGTTCCCTTTCAACACTTCGAAGTTATTCGCCCCGCAAAATGCGACTGATGTACTGAGCCACGGTGGCAACCTTTTGCATGGTACCCGGATAGTCCATATGTGTCGGACCGACCACCCCAAGGCCGCCGAGCGCCTCGTCGCCAGCTCCATATGCAGTACTAACAATGGAGGCCTGAGAAAATTCCTTTTCCTCATTCTCGTTGCCAATACTGACCGAGACGTGCTCCAGCTGCTGCGCGTTCGCCAACAGCTTCAGCACGATCACCTGCTGCTCCAGCGCCTCAATCACGCTGTGCAGATCCACCATCTGGTTCACGCTCAAGTTCCCGGCGCCCGCGATGAGCAGCCGGTCGGTCGTGGTCTCCACCAGCGTCTCGATGAGCACCGCCGTCGCCCGCTCCACCGCATCCGCGATGACCGGCGGCGCCTGCGCGTGCAGCATCTTCAGCGCGGCGGAGGCATCACGCATCGTCTTGCCCACCAGCACCGTATTGAGCAGGTCCCGCAGCAGGAACACCCCGTCGGTACCTAGCGGCGCGGCGAGCTCCACGTTGCGCTGGTCCACGCGCCCGGTATCCGTGATCAGCACGAGCAGCAGCCGCGTTGGGGCCAGCGCCACCACCTCGCAGTGCTTCACGCGAGACACGTTCAGCGTCGGCAGCTGCACCACCGCCGCCTGGTTCGTCAGCTGGGCCAGCAGCTGCACGCTGCGGCGCAGCACGTCCTCCATGTCCACGCCGTGCTCAAGGAAGTCCAAAATGGCGTGGCGCTCCGCGGTGGAAAGCGGCTTGACGTCGTGGAGGGCGTCGACAAACGCGCGGTACCCGGCCTCGGTCGGGATGCGCCCCGAAGAGGCGTGCGTCTGCGTGATGTAGCCCTCGCGCTCCAGCACGCTCATGTCGTTGCGGATGGTCGCCGAGCTGACCTTCAGCCCGTGGCGCTCCACCAGCATCTTCGATCCGACGGGTTCCTGCCGCGCAATATAGTCGGCGACGATTGCGCGCAGCACCCGCTGTCTGCGATCATTCGCTGCACTCATTAGCACTCTCCTTCGTCGACTGCTAACTCATACTACTCTGCCTCCTCGGCAGCCAAAATGTCCGTCACGATCCCGTCCGCCAGCAAGCGCCCAGCATCAGTCACGGCCACGCGCTCGCCCGCAGTCAAAAGGCCCGCCGCCACATACTTCTCGACGACCCCTTCCGCCCCCTCACCAATCAGCCCCCGAGGCACACCCTCCTTCAGCCGCAGCCCCAGCATCACCTGCTCCTCGTGCTGCTCCTGTGGTGTGAGCGTCTCCCCACTGTCAATCGGCAGCGTGCTGTCGGCGAGCAACTGGTTGTAGCGCTCCGGCCGCTTCACGTTCCAGAACCGGCGGTCCCCAATAAACGAGTGCGCCCCCGGGCCCGCGCCCCACCAGTGCGCGCCACGCCAGTACAGCAGGTTGTGCTGGCACTCCCCGCCTGGCCGCGCCCAGTTGGACACCTCGTACCAGCCGAACCCGGCCGCCTCCAAGGTGTCGGCGATCATCTCGTAGCGGTCCGCGTACACATCCTCCTGCGGCGCGGGCAGCTCACCGCGGCGGATCTTGCGCGCCATGGCGGTGCCGTCCTCCACGATCAGCGAGTAGGCGCTCACATGGTCGACGCCCGTCGACAGGATGGCGTCGAGGGTGCGGCGTACGTCGTCGTCCGTTTCCGTCGGCGTGCCGTAAATCATGTCCAGATTCACGTGCTCGAAGCCGGCGTCGAGGGCCTCCTTGGCCGCCGCGACCGCCCTGCCCGGCGTGTGCTTCCGGTCCAACACCTTAAGCACCGACGCCGACGCCGACTGCATCCCCAACGACACCCTCGTAAAGCCGTGCTCCAGCAGCTCCGCGAAGTACGCCGGATCCGTCGACTCCGGGTTCGACTCCGTCGTCACCTCCGCCCCCGCCTGGATGCCGAAGGTGTCCCGCACCATCGACAACACCCTGCCCAGTCCATCCGCCCCCAACAGCGAGGGCGTCCCTCCCCCAATAAACACCGTGCTCGCCTCAGCCACGCCTGGCTGCTGCGCCGCCAGCCGCAGCTCCTTTTGCAGCGCGTGGAGGTACTCCTGATGGGAGCTTTCCACCTCCGTCGGCGTATAGGTATTGAAGTCACAGTACCCACACCGCGTTGCGCAAAACGGCACGTGGATATAGACGCCAAAGTCGGGCTGTGATTGCTGCGCTGTGTTCATACCTCGCAATTGCAGCAGACCGGGGCCGAGTTTGCGAATTGTGTTCGAGGCGCGCTCCCTGACCGGCCAGTGCCAAAAGACGCAACCCCTTTTTCACGACCTGGGCTTTTGCCTCCTCCCCAACAAGAAGTGCGTCCTTTGGCACTGCTACATGAGGACAAGCACCAAATTCCCACTTTCGCCAGCGGCGAACTGGGAAAACGCAAACCCCCGCCCTCAAATGAAGGAATTTGGTGCGCACCCCCTCATGCCACAGACCTACGCCCCGCGTCGACGGCGCTTAGCGGCCACCTTCGCCACGATGGCATCCACCCGGGCGCGCTCCTCGAGGAACTGCGGCGGGGCGACACCGCGCATCGTGCGCACGAACGCGGGGTGGTCGATGCAGACGGTTTCCATCCAGCCGTCGACGGCGGCCTCGACCAGCTCCCCGACCCGTGCATAAAGGTGCGGCAGGCTCACGGCGCCCAGTTCCCGGGCGACCATCTCGGTCTGCTCGAGCGTGTACTGCACGATCTCACCGAGGTGCTGCACGGTCAGGTCGGTGCGACCGGCAAGCGCATCCTGCATGGTCTGCACGGAGAACGGCGCTTGGAGTGGAAAGAGGTCTTCGAGGCCGGCGGCGTCGAGAAGCTCGGGCTCGGGGATCTTTTCCTCCGGCCGGTAGGAGGCGGAGAGTACCCCGGCGCGCATCCCGGTGGTCAACGCCTGGCGAAGCCCGATGAGTTCGCCGACGATGCGGCGGGCGTCGTTGCGGGCGTCGTCGACGATTTCGACGAATTCGGCGAGGCAGTCGTCGGTAAGTTCGCCGTCGTAGTCTGCGACTGCTTCGGCGAGGTGTTCGGTGTATTCAGCGACCTCGTCGCCGATGTTGTAGATCTCCTGTGTCAGTTCACGGTGGCGCAACATCGCGGCAGTTTTGTGCACGAATAGCCCCCTTCTGGCTCACAGGAAGTACGGATCAAAAGTCGATGGAAATGTTAAGCCATGGGCGCGCCCCACGGGTCGAGGCGCGCCGGGGGCTTAGCGCTCGTAGAGCTTGTCGATGTCCTCACGGAAGCGCTCGAACACCACGTTGCGCTTCACTTTGAGGGTTGGCGTCATCTCGTTTTCCTGCTCGCTAAGGTCGCGGTCGAGGATGCGGAACTTCTTGATCGCCTCGGCGTGCGAAACGGTGCCGTTGGCAACGTTGATGGCGTCTTGCACCTCTGCGCGCAGGACGGGGTCGCCGGCAAGGTCGCTGAGCTTGCGGTTCTCCGGGATGTTGTGGGTGGACTTCCAGCGCTGCAGCTCTTCCTCGTCGAGAGTCACGAGCACGCCGACGAACGGCTTGCCGTCGCCGACGACGAGCGCGTTGGAGATCAGCGGGTCCTGGCGGATGATGTCCTCCATCGGCCCCGGTGAGATGTTCTTGCCGCCGGCGGTGACGATGAGGTCTTTCTTGCGGCCGGTAATGCGCACGTAGCCTTCGTCGTCAACCTCACCGAGGTCGCCGGTGTTGAACCAGCCTTCGGTGAAGGCTTCTTCGGTGGCGGCTTTGTTGTTCCAGTAGCGGTCGAAGACACCGGGGCCCTTGAACTCGATTTCGCCGTCGTCGTTGGTGCGGACTTGGTAGCCGTTGACCGGGCGCCCGACGGTGCCAATCTTGTTGGCATTCTTGTTATTGACACAGGATGCGGCGCAGGTTTCGGTGAGCCCGTAGCCCTCGTAGATTGGGATGCCGATGCCGCGGAAGAAGTGCAGCAAGTCGGCGCTCATGGCGGAGCCGCCGGTGATGCCGTACTTCACGGAGCCACCGATGGCCTCCTTGATCTTGGAGTAGACGACGCGATCGAAGACGCGGCGCTTCGCCTTGAGTATCCGGCTCGGCCCCTCGGGGGTGTCCATGGCCTTGGAGTACTCGATGGCGGTCTTCTCCGCCTCAAGGAACGCAGCCTTGCCGATGGCGGAGCCGTCCGCGGCCTTGTTATAGGCCGCATTGCGGACCTTCTCGAAGACTCGGGGCACGCCAAGCACCATGTTCGGCTGGGCGCGCTGCAGCTCCACGGTCAGGGTGTGGGTATCGGCCCAGTGGGACTGGGTGGCGCCCGCCATCGTCAGCGCGAGGCTGACTGCGCGCTGCAGCACGTGCGCCAGCGGCAAGAACGTGACGACGCGCTTGCCGGGGCGGGCCACCTCACCGATGTCGTTCTTGATCAGCGCCCAGGTCTGGTGCGCCCAGTTGCCGTGGGTTAAGGCCACGCCCTTCGGGCGGCCGGTGGTACCGGAGGTGTACACGATGGACCCGAGGTCGTCGTGGGTGAGGGAGGCGGAGCGGGCGTCGACAAGCGACTGCTCGACATCCCTGCCCTCGAACTTGACGGTTTCGACCCCGGCGGCGTTGAATTCGTAGATCTTGCGCAGCTTCGAGCTCGAGTCCTTCAGGCGCGGCTTGCCGTCTTCCTGGAGGAGGAAGGCGCTCATCAGCTGGGTGTGGTCGCGCGACTCGGTGAAGGCGATCTCGGCGCCGGAGTCCTCGAGGATCCACTGGATCTGGTGCATGGAGCTCGACGGGTAGATCGGGACGCTGACCGCCCCGGCTGCCCAGATGGCGAAGTCAACGAGGGACCACTCATAACGGGTGGAGGAAAGCACCGCGATGCGGTCGCCCGGCTCGACGCCGTTTGCGATGAGCCCCTTGGCCGTTTCGTAGACCTCTTCGAGGAACTCCCCCGCGGTCACATTGACCCAGTCGTAATTACGTGGGCGGGAAAACAGCACGATGTGAGGCTTTTTCGTGCAGATATCCACGAGCGCCGACAGGCAAGTGTCAGTGGGACTCAGCTTGAATCCGAGCGGAGTTGTGTACGTTTCTGAAGCCATGGTTGGCAAGGTTACCTGACAGAAACTACCTTTTGCGTGAGCTCCACTCTGCAAAACATCAGTTCTTTGGCACAATGGGTTGATGTGACCAACGTAGAACTGCTCCATTCATTAGCTTCCGCGTACGGGTTCGGCACGAGCTACCGCGCTTCCAACGGTGCGATGACCACCCCGCCGCCGGAATCATTCATCTCCCTGCTGCAGGCCCTGGGCGTCAACATTAGCGACGCCCCCTCCGACGAGGAGCTGCACCACCTGATTCACGCCAGGCACCAGTACTGGGCAACCCGCCCGCTGCCGCCCTGCGTTGTGGCCACGGCCGGGCAGGAGCGCCACTTCAACGTCCACGTGCACGACGGACACCCGGCCCACACCTGGATCCAGCTTGAGGACGGCACCCCGCGCGAGACCTACCAGGACGAAAACTGGGCGCCACCAACTGCCGACGTCGCCGGCGTGGTCTGGGGCGAGGCCACCTTCCACGTGCCGGGCAACCTGCCCCCGGGCTACCACACGCTGCACCTGGAGTCCGACAACTTTAAGGACTCCTGCCCGCTGCTGGTGGTCCCGGCGCGTCTGGAGAGCAACCAGCGCTACATCGATAACCCGGTCTTCGGTGTGATGGCGCAGCTGTACTCGGTGCGCTCCGAGCAGTCCTGGGGCATCGGCGACTTCGAGGATCTCGGCACGCTCGCGGTGCTGCTGGCTGAGCAGGGCGCTGATTACCTGCTGATCAACCCGGTGCACGCGGCACAGCCAATCCCGCCGGTGGAGGACTCGCCGTACCTGCCGACGTCGCGCCGCTTCGTCAACCCGATCTACATCTCTGTCGAGGCGGTTGATGAGTACTACAAGCTGGACAAGGACGCGAAGGCCCAGATTGAGCGCATGGTCGCTCCGCTGAAGGCACTCAACCGCAGTGCGGAGCCGCTGCGTCGCAACGAAATCTTCGAGACGAAGCTCGCCGTACTTCGCGAGCTGTTCTTCATCGCCTGCGCCGACGAGCGCCGCACCCACGACTTCGAGCTCTTCTGCCTCGACGAGGGCGAAGGCCTCGAGGAGTTCGCCCGCTGGTGCGCAGTGGAGGCAATGGAGACCGCGCCGTCGCGCCACGAGCTCGACGAGGAACTCGAGGAACTCACACGCTTCTACATGTGGCTGCAGTTCATCGCCGACGAGCAGCGCCGCCGCGCCCAGGACAAAGCGCTGGCAGCGGGCATGAAGGTCGGCATCATGACCGACCTCGCCGTGGGTATCCACCCCGATGGTGCCGACGCCAACACGCTTGCCAACGTGCTCGTCCCCGAGGCGTCCGTCGGTGCCCCGCCGGACCAGTACTCCCAGCAGGGCCAGGACTGGTCGCAGCCGCCATGGCACCCGCAGGCGCTCGCCGAGGCCGGCTACGAGCCGTGGCGTGAGCTGCTGCGCACCGTGCTGCGCCACTCCGGCGGTATCCGCGTCGACCACATCCTTGGTCTCTTCCGCCTGTTCTGGATGCCACGAAACGTCTCCCCGATGTTCGGCACCTACATGAATTACGACCACGAGGCCATGGTGGGCACCCTGGTGCTCGAGGCGCAGCGTGCGAACGCCGTGGTGGTAGGCGAAGACCTGGGCACGTTTGAGCCGTGGGTCCAGGACGTCCTGCAGGACAAGGGCATCCTTGGCACGACGGTGCTGTGGTTCGAGTCGTACGACGACGGCTCCCCGCTCCACACCTGGGATTACCGCCGCTTGGCGTTGTCGGCCGTCGGCACGCATGACCTGCCGCCGACCGCTGGCTACCTGCGGTTCGCGCACAACATCCTGCGCGACGAGCTCGGCCTGATCGAGGAGCCGCTCGAGGAGCTCAACGAGCAGGACCACCAGTGGCAGGCCCGCGTGCTTGACCGCGTGCGCGAGGACGGCCACTTCCACGGCACTTCCCTTGAGCACACCGAGTTCACGCAGCTGAGCGCCGAGGAGTTCGCCCGCGACGTCGACGTGGAGGACCTGCTCGTCGGCCTTACCCGCTTCATCGCCGCCACCCCATCGGCGATGACGGTGACGAACCTGGTGGACATGGTCGGCGATACCCGCATCCAGAACCAGCCGGGTACCAACGCGGAGCAGTACTCCAACTGGTGCATCCCGCTGACGGACAACAACGGCAAGGCGGTCCTCATCGAGGACCTGCCGAGTATCGAGCTGTTCGGTCGGGTCGCGGAGGCGTCGAAACGCTAGCGCGCTAGAGCAGCCCGGCCAGGGCCGCGACGACGACCAGCGCAATCATCACCCACAGTGCCTGTGTAACGCGGGACTGTGGGTATTTGCGTTTCTGCTTCGGCAGCTGCTGATCGCGCTTGCGGAGTTCTTCAGGGTTGGCCATAGTTGACCACCTTACTTCTTCGAAATTTTGTACGCGATCCAGTCACTCAAACGCAGCATCGCCCACGACGCCACCCCCGCGAGCGGCAGCGCCACCAGCAGGATCAGTGGCGTCTGCAGCCACGGCGACAGATCAAACATCGCTGCCCTCGAGCCCGCGGCGGACCAGCAGAGCACGCGTGTCCTTGTCGCGGCCGCGGAAGGCGCGGTAGGCCTCGGCGTAGTCGCGCGCGGCACCAACCGAGAGCACCGTGTCCCGGAACCGCTGGCCGCTGTCCCGGTTGATACCGGATTCCTCAATGAACTGGTAGCCGTCGGCGTCCAACGCCTCCGCCCACAAGTAGGAGTAGTAGCCCGCCGAGTACCCGCCCGCGAAGATGTGGTTAAACCACGTTGAGCGGTAGCGCGGCTCGAGACCCTCGACGTCTAGGCCAACCTTCTCGAGTGCGCGCTGCTCGAAGGCATCGATATCCTCCGGCACCTCGCCGTCGAGCGAGTGCCAGGCCAGGTCAATCGCGCAAGCCGCCAGGTACTCTGCGGTGGCGAAGCCCTGCCCGAACGTCCGGGACTGGCGCACGGCCTCCAGCAGCGCATCCGGGATGACTTCGCCGGTGTCCACGTGGCGCGCGTAGTTGCGGATGATCTCCGGCGCGAACGCATAGTTCTCATTGATCTGGGAGGGGAACTCCACCCAGTCGCGCGGCACGTTGGTACCGGAGAGTGTCGGGTAGCGCACGTTGGACAGCAGCCCGTGCAGCGCGTGACCGAACTCGTGGAACACGGTCGTGACCTCGTCGATCGTGAGCAGGTCGGAGGTCAGCGACATCACGTTGACCACCACTGGCTTCGTGCCGGTCAGCGTCGACTGGTCCACAAAGGAGCTCATCCAGGCTCCCCCGCGTTTCGACGTCCGCGCCCTGTAATCCGTCAGCAGCAGGCCAATGCCGGTGCCGTCTTCCTCTTTGACCTCCCACACCTGGACGTCGTCGCGGTAGCCGTGCAGGTCCTCGCGCTGGGTAACCGTGATGCCGTAGAGCAGGTTCGCGGCGTAGAAAACGCCGTCGCGCAGCACCTGCTGCAGCGGGAAGTACTTGCGCAGCTCCGCGTCGTTCACCGCGAAGGCCTCCTCCCTGCGGCGCGCTTCCCAGTATGGCCAGTCGGCGCCGTCGAGCTCCATGCCTGCCAGCTCGCCTGCGAGCTTGCGTTCCGCGGCGGCGTTCGACGCGGCCGCGGGCGCGAGGTCACTGATGAGCTTGCGGGCCGCGGCAGCGCTACCCGCGGTTTCCTCCGCGATGACGTAATCGGCATGCGTGTCGAAGCCGAGCAGCTTCGCGCGCTCCTGGCGCAGCCGCACCGACTCGACCACGAGCGCACTGTTGGTGTCACGGCCGCGCTGGCGGGAGGCGTCGAACAGCTTGTGGCGCGCGCTGCTGGACTCGAGCTCGGCCTGCAGCGACTGGGTCGTCGGCAGCTCGATCGGCACGACGTAGGCGTCTGGGTTGTCTGGGTCCTCTGCGTCGCGGTAGGCGGCGAGCTGCTCCTCGCTCAAGCCCGCCAGCTCGTCGCGGGTCATGCGCACCGCGAGCTTCGTCGTGTCCGCGAGTAGGTTGCGGCCGAACTGCTCGGAAAGCTCCGAGAGGCGCTGATTCAGCTCGCGCAGGCGCTGTTTGCCTGCCTCGTCGAGCTCCGCGCCACGGCGGGTGAACCGGCGCAGCAGCAGGTCGTAGAGGCGGCGCGACTCCTCGTCCGCCGGGGCCTCCACCACACGCAGGCGGCCATAAAGCTCTTGGTTCTGGTAGATCGCGTCCGTGTGCGCAGACAGGCGCGGCACGATCGCGTCCGCCACCTCGTCGAACTCAGGCGAACCGTCGGTGCCCTGCAGGTTGAAAAACCATGCCAAGACTCGCTCTAAGTCGCTGCCCGCGCGCTCCAGCGCCTCGACGGTGTTCTCCCACGTCGGGGTCTCCTCAGTACAGATGCGGGCGATTTCTTCTTCATGCAGCACAAGCGCCCGCTCAAAGGCGGGCAGCACATGCTCGAGACGGATCGCCTGAAAATCAGGCAGCCCGTAAGGCAGTTCGGACGGGTGCAACAACGGATTGTCAGTCATAGCGCCCCATCCTACTTGGAGCGCAAGTTAGGCCGACTTACGACCAATCACCAGGAAGGTCGGGCGCGATTCGTGTCCCTGTGGCGTGCCGAACTCCTCGTCGATCTTGGTAATCTCCGGCAGCTCAACGACCTCGACGTCCTCCAGGCCAGCGGCGCGGAAGACCTCTGCGTATGCCTCCGGGGAGTCGGCCGTCGCCAACGGCAGCTCCTCGAGTACGTCGTCGGTGTAGGTCAGCACGAAAGAGTCCGGGCCGTTATCGGAGATGACCTGCGTTTCCTTCGAGATCCCGTTCGGGAACCAGGTCGCGTCCGCTGCGATGATCAGACCGCCAGGCTTCAGCGCCTCGGCCCAGCCACGGATCGCCTCCGTCGGCTCGCGCAGCGTCCACAGCAGGTAGCGGCTGACAACGACGTCGAAGTCGTAGAAGGACGGGGGCAGGTCCGTCACGTCGACCTCGGCAAACAGTGGGGTGTTGATGCCTTCCTCCTGGCGGAGCTCCGCTTCGTCGCGGGCCTCATCGAGCATTGGTTCGCACGCATCCACGCCGACGACCGCGTAGCCGAGCTCCGCAATGATGTGCGCAATGTAGCCGTCACCCGTGCCCATGTCCAACACGCGAACCGCGTCCTGCGGCATGTAGCGCTTGAAGATGTCAGTCCACGCTGCGCGGTCTGCCTTGGCGCGCTCTGCTGTCCTGTGTTCGCGGTGGTATGCCTCAGCCCGGCCTGCCCAGTACTCGGTGATGCGTGCTTGGGTATCTGTCATTTGGGACAACTCATTCCTACAGAAGAAAGACAATAATCACTCACTAGCATAAGTCACCTTCGGCAGCTCGTCGAGGAACTTGGCGGAAGCGTTTAGACTGGCCTGTCATGGACGTCACCATCACCTGCCCCGCCGGCGCGATCACTGGCACCGCCACCGCCACAATGCGCGAATTCCACTCCATCCCCTACTCGCGTATCGACGCCCCCTTCGACCCGCCACGCCCCGCCCCCGAGGGTCATCTCATCGACGCCACCACGCCGCACCCAGACACCATCGGGCTGAGCATCACCACCCCGGCGACGGCGCGGGCCCTCGACGACTACCCGGTGATGGTCTATCTGCACGGCGGCCGCTTCGAGGAAGGCAACCACTGTGAGACCACCTCCCAGCCGGAGGCGTTCGCGAAGCAAGGCGTCGTGCAGGTGCGGGTGGGGTACCGTCGAAAATTCCCTGGACTGCTCCCCTTCACCAATGACACGTCGTTCCGCGCGGTGGAGGACTGCCAGGAGGCGCTGCGGTGGGTGCTGCGCAACATCGAGCACTTCGGCGGCGACCCAACCAACGTCACGCTGGTCGGGCATTCGGCGGGGGCGGCGCTGGCGCTCTGGCTGGCGCGCCGCGACCACTACCAGGGAGCATTCCGGCGCGTGCTGGCGCTGTCCCCCGCGTTTCCGCGCGTGCCCTTTGCGCAGCGCAAGTGGGCGGCGCGCGGGGCGCTCGGCACGGCGCTGACGCGCCTCGACCTCAACTGGTTGGCCGAGCGCCGCCCGGACGCCATTGAGCGCGCCTACCAGCGCTTCCGCACCCAGTACTTCCACGACATCGCCCTTGGCCCGGCACCCTTCGAGCCTGCGGAGCTCGCCGACGTACCAATCGTGGTCACCTCCACCCGCGAGGAGTTCCACCAGGCCGGCGAGGGCTTCAACGCCTTTGGTGCCACGTTCATCCGCTGCTTCGGCCGATTCTTCGGCGCCAAAAGCGCGGCGGCCCGGCGCAACTACATCGAGGCCGCACGAACCACGGACCCCGGCAAACTCGCGGGCAGGTTCCTATCGGACGCACTGATCCGTCGCTGGGTCGACGACGCCTGCGAGCACGGCCCTGCAGACATCCGTCAGATCGAGTTCTGCGCAGATACCCCGCTTGGACACAGCTACGAGCTCGAGACGCTCTTCGGAGAGCCTACGACCCACATCGGCCAGCTTGTCTACAGCTACATCTGCAGCGGGCAGGCCGACTGGCCCACCTACCGCCCGGGCCGAAACGTCCTGCGCGCCTCGCTCAGCGCGGACACCACGACCGTCGTGGAGGATCCGCTGCGCAGCGTTCGGGAGGCGTTCAACCAGTAGGCTAGCGCCCGGCGCGCTCCAGTACAGCGCGCAGCCGCTTATCCGCCAGCTCTTCGACCAGCCACGGCGAAAACGCGAACGGGGTCGCGTCTGCCGCGCGAACAACGTCGGCGGGGTCGGCCCAGTGCAACGAGTCCACCTCGTCCGGGTTCGGGTCCACAGCCTCGTGGCCCGGCGCCAGGCGCGCGGAGTACACCGGGCAGATTTCGTACTCGACGATGCCGGAGGAATCCACCGCACGGTAGCGGAACTCCGGCAGCACCGGCTTTACGTCCAGCACAGCCCCCTCCGGCAAGCGCAGTTCCTCGACCGAGCGGCGCAGGATCGCCGTCGGCACGTCCTCGCCGGGGCCGGGGTGGCCGCAAAAGGAGTTCGTCCACACCCCGGGCCACGTCTTCTTCCCCAACGCGCGCCGGGTGAGCAGCAGCTGGCCGTCCTCGTTGAACAGCCAGCAGGAAAACGCCAGGTGCAGCGGGGTTTCCCCGGTGTGGACTGCGGCCTTGTCCGCGGAGCCGATCGGGGACCCGTCGTCGCTCAGCAGGATTACTTCTTCGCGCATTAGTTATTCAGGTTCCCCTTGAACTTCACGTTGCCGATCGTAAACTCCGCATCCCACAGGCCATCCGGGGTCACGTCGAAGGCGTACTTCGCGTTCGTGGTTGCCCCCGGACCCAGCGGGCGGTCCACGCCGAGGATGTCTACCCCTGCCTGCTCGGCGCTGATCGGGTTGGCGTCGACAAACTTGTTGTTGCCGGTGTTGTAGCGCAGCTTCGGCTTGAGCACGTCAACGGGCATTGGCACGTCGCTCTTGTTCGTCACTGCCACGACGATGATGCTGCCGGCGCCGGTGCCGTAGCTGCTGCCCTGCCACTTGTAGGACAGCTCCATCTTCGGGTCATCGACGCGCTCGCCGGTGATCTCTGTGGAGGTCACCGGGTCCACTTGCTCTTGGTGGAACTCCGGCTGTGGGGCGCCAGTGGGCGTCGTCACCTCGATGTCAGTGGATGTTGCGGTGTCATCCTCAGACACGCACCCGCCCAGCGTGAGAGTAGTAACGAGCAGCAAGACCGCAGCTGACAGTGTGTGGTGGCGCATCGGTGCCCTTTCATATGGTTCAAGCGAAAACAATTGGTCACTATTGTACGAGTTTCACCCGGCCGCGCTACGCTGGGCCACCTATGCAATCTCTCACCCGTGTGTTACGAAGCGCTTCCGCCCTGTGGCCATTCTACCTCGCCATCGTCATCATCTCGACGGTTGTTGCAGGCCTCGGGCTGATTTCTCCCTTCATCGTGCGCGAGGCCACCGACACAATTGTCGACGCCATCAACGAGTCAGCCAACGCGCCCGCCGACCCAGTGCGCACCGTGCTGTGGCTCGCATTCGCGCTGTTCATCGCGACCTCGCTCAGTGGGCTGGCGAAGAACGTCTCCGGCTACCTCGGCGACATCATGGCGGCGCGGATCCGACAGATCCTGTCCACCCGCTACTTCGCCAAGCTGCTGTCGCTGCCGCAGCGCTACTTCGACACCCAGGTCACCGGCACCATCATCGCCCGGCTGGACCGCTCGATTGCCACGGTGACGCAGTTCATCCAGTCCTTCTCCAACAACTTCTTGCCGATGATCATCCAGATCATCGCCATCCTTATCATCACGTCCTTCTACTACTGGCCGCTGACCCTGCTGCTGCTGGCGCTCTTCCCCATCTACACGTGGCTGACGGCGCTGACCTCGAAGCGGTGGCAGAAGTGGGAGGCGGAGAAGAACGCGCAGATCGACGAAGCGAACGGGCGCTTCGCGGAGGTCGTCGGCCAGGTCAAGGTGACCAAGTCATACGTGGCGGAGGTCCGCGAGCTGGACAAGTTCGGCAACCACTACAACAACACGGTGAGCATCACCCGCCCGCAGTCGCGCTGGTGGCACTCCATGGACGCCCTGCGCGGGCTGGCGATGTCGCTGATTTTCATGGGGATCTACATGATCCTGTTCGTGCGCACCATCCAGGGCCACTTCAGTATCGGCGACATGGTCATGCTCATCCAGCTGATCACCATGGCCCGTCAGCCGGTGATGATGCTGAGCTGGATCGTCGACAGTGCCCAGCGCGCCGTCGCTGGTTCCCGCGACTACTTCCAGGTCATGGACGAGCTGGTGGAGCCCACCGCGAACCGCGAGCTCGTCGCCGCGACCCAGACCTCAGGTGTGCCGGAGCTCACCGTTGTAAAGCACCGCCCGCTGCCAGTCCACGAGCCCGTCGTGGAGTTCGACTCAGTCACCTTCGAGTACGAGCCAGGCGAGCCCGTCATCCACGACATGAGCTTTCGCGCCCACGCTGGAGAGAAGGTCGCCCTGGTCGGAGAGTCCGGCGGTGGCAAGTCCACCATCGTGAACCTGCTGTTGGGCCTCTACCCTATCCAGGAAGGCACCCTGAAGGTGTGCGGGCAGGATCTGGCGGAGCTGGGCGTCGAAAAGCTGCGCGCGACCACGGGCGTGGTGTTCCAGGAGGCGGCGCTGTTCTCGGGCACGGTGTTTGAGAACATCGCCTACGGTAAGCCGGACGCGACGATGGACGAGGTGGTCGCGGTGGCTAAGCGTGCCAACGCGCACGACTTCATCATGAAGTTCACCGAAGGCTACGACACCGTCATCGGCGAGCGTGGCCTGCGCCTGTCCGGCGGGCAGCGCCAGCGCGTCGCGGTCGCGCGCGCGATGTTGAAGGACGCGCCGATCTTGATTCTCGACGAAGCCACCTCCGCCCTCGACACGAAGGCGGAGCGCGCCGTGCAGGCAGGACTCGACGCGCTGATGGAGGACCGCACCACCATCATGATCGCGCACCGACTATCCACCATCGCGGATGTCGATACCATTATCACCCTGCGCGACGGCCGCATCGACGAAATTGGCACCCCTGCGGAGCTTGCGGTCTCCGGCGGTATTTATTCAGAGCTACTGCGGCTCACCGCGTCCTCCTCGGCGGCGGATCGTGCCAGGTTACAGGCCTTCGGCTTCCACACCGACGACAGCGAGGAGGAGTAGCAACCTCGCGGGCCTGTGGCGTGTGAGGGTGGCCTGACTACAGTCGTGGGACATGAAGTTCCCAGACCTTTCCACCCTCCGCGACCGCCGTACCCGCAAGTGGACCGTGCACGACGAGCACGTGCTGCCACTGTTTATCGCCGAAAGCGACTTCCCCACCGCCCCGCCTGTGAAGGCGGCGGTGCTCGACGCCGTCGAACGCGAATGCCTCGGCTACACGCCCGCCCCGCGCGCGCAGTGCCTGGCAAAGAACGTCTCCGAGTTTTACGCCCAGCGCTACGGCTGGCGGCCGGACCCTGCACGCATCTTTACTGTCCCCGACGTGGTGCGCGGCGTGCTGCTTGCGATCGAGCACTTCACCGAAGGCGACGT
This sequence comes from Corynebacterium sp. UMB10321, assembly GCF_030228725.1. Classification (NCBI taxonomy): domain Bacteria; kingdom Bacillati; phylum Actinomycetota; class Actinomycetes; order Mycobacteriales; family Corynebacteriaceae; genus Corynebacterium; species Corynebacterium sp. UMB10321. The sequence continues at coordinate 65,043 of NZ_JASOZC010000011.1, forward strand.
CATCGTGCCCGTGCCGGCGTACTTCCCCTTCCTCGAGATCGCCTCAACCGCGGGGCGCAATCGCGTGGACGTCGGCAGCGAGGGCGGCCTGGACCTGGCAGAGGTCGAGGAGGCGTTTCGCAACGGTGCCGGCTCCATTATCGTGACCAACCCGATGAACCCGTGGGGCTACATCTTCAGCCGCGAGGAGCTCGACGCGATCTGCGACATCGCGCGCCGCTACGGGGGCCGCGTCATCGTTGACGAGATCCACGCCCCGATCGTCTACGAGGGCAGCCACGTGTGCGCCGCCGAGCACAACCCGGACGTGTGCATCACGATCACGGCGACGTCGAAGGCCTGGAACGTGGCAGGCCTGAAGTGCGCGCAGATACTCTTCTCCAACGATGAGGACGTGGCTACCTGGAACGCGCTGTCCAACATCACAAAGGAAGGCACGGGCACGCTGGGCATCGTGGCTGCGGAGGCCTGCTACGGGCAGGGCACCGAGTACCTAGACCAGCAGGTAGAGCAGCTGCGGGCGAACCGCGACTGGCTCGTCGAGGAGCTGCCGAAGCAGATCCCCGGCATCACCTTCCCCGTCCCGGAGGCGACCTACCTGCTGTTGGTGGACTTTTCCGGCACGAAGCTCACCACCGAGACCCCGGCCGAATGGCTCTTGGAACACGCGGGCGTGGCGCTCAACGAGGGCACCAGCTTCGGGCCCGGCGGCGCGCACAAGGCGCGCCTCAACTTCGCCACCTCGCCCGAGATCCTGCAGGAAGCCGTCCAGCGCATGGCTGAGGCAATCAAGCTACTGTGAGGAAGCATGAACGAAAACGACAAACTTCCTACCCCGCAGGCCACCGACTTCTCCACACCCACCCCGGCCGCCGAGCCGTGGGAGCGCCCTGACCCGGAGTGGTACAAGGACGCAGTATTTTACGAGGTGCTGGTCCGCGCTTTCTTCGACCCGAACGGCACCGGCTCCGGCACCCTCCAGGGCCTGGAGTCCAAGCTGGACTACCTGCAGTGGCTCGGCGTCGACTGCCTCTGGATCCCACCGTTCTACGACTCGCCGCTGAAGGACGGCGGCTACGACATCCGGGATTTCCGCAAGGTGCTGCCGGAGTTCGGCACGGTGGAAGACTTCGTCTCCCTTATCGACGCCGCCCACCGCCGCGGGATCCGCATCATCACAGACTTTCCGATCAACCACACTTCCGACCAGCACCCCTGGTTCCAGGAGTCTCGCCGCGACCCGTCGGGCCCGTACGGGGATTACTACGTGTGGTCGGATGACCCGGAGAAGTACGCCGGGACCCGCATCATCTTCATTGACACCGAGGAGTCCAACTGGACGTTCGACCCGGTGCGCAAGCAGTACTTCTGGCACCGCTTCTTCTCCCACCAGCCGGACCTGAACTACGACAACCCGGCGGTCCAGCAGGAGATTTTGGACGTCATCCGCTTCTGGCTGGACCTGGGGATGGACGGCATCCGCCTCGACGCCATCCCGTACCTCTTCGAGCGCGAGGGCACCTCCTCGGAGAACCTGCCGGAGACGCACGAGTTCATTAAGAAGGTCCGCGCGTTGTTCGACGAGGAGTACCCGGGCCGCTTCCTGCTCGCGGAGGCGAACCAGCTCCCGGAGGAGGTCGTCGCTTACTTCGGTGAGGGCGAGGGTGACGAGTGCCAGATGGCGTTCCACTTCCCGGTCATGCCGCGCATTTTCATGGGGATTCGCCAGGAGCTGGCGCAGCCGATCGTCGATATCCTGCGCGAGACGCCGCCGATTCCCGAATCCGCGCAGTGGGGCATGTTCCTGCGCAACCACGACGAGCTCACGCTCGAGATGGTGACGGACCAGGAGCGCGAGTTCATGTACCAGAACTACGCGTTCGAGCCGCGGATGCGCGCCAACGTGGGCATCCGCAGGCGCCTTGCTCCGCTGCTGGGTGGGCACCGCGGGCGCCTGCAGCTGGCGCACGCGCTGCTGCTGTCCCTGCCCGGTTCGCCGTTTTTGTACTACGGCGACGAGATCGGGATGGGCGACAACATCTGGCTGCCTGACCGCGACGGTGTGCGCACCCCGATGCAGTGGTCGAACGACCGCAACGGCGGCTTTTCCAAGGCGGATCCGGAGCGGCTCTACCTGCCGCCGGTGCGCAACGACCAGTACGGCTACGACATTGTCAACGTCGAATCCCAGATGAAGCTGGAAAACTCGCTGCTGCAGTGGGTGCGCCAGATGATCATGATCCGCAAGCAGTACCGCGCGTTCGGCCGAGGCTCCTACATCGAGGTTGACCACACAAACCCGCAGGTGTTGGCGTTTATCCGCGAGTACGAGGGGGAGCGGATCCTGTGCGTGCACAACATGTCTTCGCGCCCGCAGGCCGTCGAGATGGACTTGTCGCACTACAACGGTGTGGTGCCCCGCGAGCTGACCGGCGGCGAGGAGTTCCCGGCCATCGGTGAGCTGCCGTGGCTGAGCACACTCGCGCCACATGGCTTCTTCTGGTTCGATATCTCCTAACATTGGTCACATGATTGATATTGCTGCGCAGCGCTTCTACGGCGCGAAGTCCGAGCCGGTCGACGCCATCGACGTCGTCGCCGCGGAAGACGTCACCTCTCCCACCACCGGGGAGCACTTCACCTGGCAGATTCTCGCGGTGCACCACGGTGGCACGGTCGACCACTACCAAGTGTTTGTCGACGCCACCGGTACCCACGACGTCCTGCACACTCCCGAAGGCGCCGAGGCCTACCTGGCTAACGTCGCAACGTTTGGCGCGGTAGAGGGCATCATCGACTCCTCCGGCGCGCGCCCGCTCGGTGCCGAGCAGTCCAACACCTCACTGGTGGTCGGCGAGCACATCGTCAAGGTGTTCCGCCGCCTCGAGGACGGGCTGAACCCAGACGTTGAGCTGCTGAGCCAGATCGCGGACTGCCCCGCGGTCGCCGCGGTGCGCGGCTACGCCACCCGCGACGGCCAGACCCTTGCGATGCAGCAGGACTGCATCGTGGGCGGCACCGACGGCTTCGTGCTCGCCACAGGCGGCACGCTCGACACCAGCGACACCAAGGCGCTCGGCACGGCGATCCGCCAGGTGCACACCGCGCTCGCCGAGGCCTTCCCCACCGAGACCGCCAGCCCGTCGTCCCTGCGCACACGGCTCACGCACCACTTGGACTCCTACATCCAGCGCGCGCCGGTGCTCGAGCAGTACCGCGAGCGCATCCTGAAGCTCTACTCGCTTCTCGACGCTAGCTCCGCCACCACCGCCACGACACCCCTGACCACGCAGCGCGTCCACGGCGACCTCCACCTTGGACAGACGCTGAAGACAGATTCCCAGTGGTTCCTCATCGACTTCGAGGGCGAGCCAGCCCGTCCGCTGCAGGAGCGCCGTCTGCCGGATCACCCGCTGCGGGACGTAGCTGGGATGATCCGCTCCTACGGGTACGCCGCGGCTGTGGGCAACTTTGACGCTGCCTGGGAGCGGGAGCACGTCGAAAAGCTGCTGGAGGGTTACGGCACTGCCCCCGCGAGCGAGGACCCTGTTCTTGCAGCGTACGTGGTGGATAAGGCTGCGTACGAGGTGGTGTACGAGGCGAACAACCGCCCAGATTGGGTGGAGATTCCGTTGAGGGCGATCGAAACACTCGTATAAACGTCTCACAGAATGGAAAAGATTTCCCATTTTTTCGCTGTGTGTTGTACTGTGTGGCAATGGACCACACACAGAACGCTCAAACGGGCACGAAACAGGGGAACTCCACCCAGGCGGTCGTCGTCACCGCGCTGGCACTGTTTTCCATGTTCTTCGGTGCCGGCAACCTGATTTTCCCACCAATCCTGGCCGTCCAGGCAGGCGATAACTTCTGGCCTGCCATCCTCGGCTTCCTCAGCACCGGCGCCCTGCTGCCGGTGCTGGCGGTCATCGCGATTGCACTGTCCGGCACGAACGTGCGCGACCTCGCGCAGCGCGCCGGCAGCATCTTCGGTGTCGTTTTCCCGGTGCTCGCCTACCTGTCCATCGGCGCGTTCTACGCGCTGCCACGTACCGGCGCGGTGTCGATGGAAACGGCCATCACCCCGCTGTTCGGTGTGTCCGGCCTGTTCGCCTCGGGCGTGTTCAACGTCATCTTCTTCAGCATTGCCCTGGCGCTGAGCTGGAACCCGAACACCATCATGGAAAAGCTCGGTAAGTTCCTCACTCCGGCGCTGGTCATCCTGCTGGTCGTGATGATCGCCGTTTCGCTGTTCCGCTGGGACGTAGAGCCTTCCGCCCCTTCGGAGCACTACCAGTCCGGCCCGTACCCGACCGGCCTGCTGGAGGGCTACCTGACGATGGACTCCATCGCCGCGCTGGCCTTCTCCATTGTCGTGATTTCCACGCTGCGTTCGAAGGGCTTCCCTGAGGGCAAGAAGCTGGTCAACGGCACCATCGCAGCTGGCGTCGGTGCGGGCGCGCTGCTGGCACTCATCTACGTCGGGCTGGGCATGATCGGTCGCGTGATGCCGGACTCCGACCAGTTCGATAACGGCGCTGGCCTGCTGGCTGAAGCCTCCAACCTGACGATGGGCCAGGCGGGCCAGGTCATCTTCTCACTGATCGTGCTGCTGGCCTGCCTGACCACCGCAGTCGGCCTGATCACCGCGACCGCAGAGTACTTCTCCACCGAGTTTGGTGGCGCCTACCGCACGTGGGCGGTCATCTTCACCATCGCCTCGATGGTCATCGCGACCCAGGGCCTGGACTTCGTGATGACGATTGCCGCACCGGTCATCGGCTTCCTGTACCCGCCGGCCATTGCCCTGATCTTCGTCACCCTGGTCGAGCCAGCGTTCAAGCGCCACATGGCTTTCCGCTGGGCGTTCTTCCTGCCGATCTGGGTTGCTGTGGTCTGGTCCGCAATCGAGACCTTCATTTCCCTCGGCTGGGGTGCCGACGCCCTGACCCCGCTGGTCAGCTGGTCCATACTGCACGATGCTGGCCTGGGCTGGGTTCTGCCAGTAGCGGTGGCGTTCGTCATCGGCCTGGTCGTGGACCTGGCCCGCCCGAAGCAACACGCGGAGGACGTCAACGCGTAGTGTGGGGCCATGTCTACCCCACTCTCACTGATTGATTTTTGCACCAGCTACTCCGGCGAGTCCGTCGCCGACGCAATGCAGCGTTCCGTTGCATTCGCGCAGAAGGCGGAATCGCTGGAGTATTCGCGTATTTGGTACTCCGAGCACCACAACATGCACAGCATTGTCTCCTCGGTGCCCTCAGTGCTTATTGCCCACATCGGGGCGAAAACCGAGCGCATTCGGCTCGGCGCAGGTGGAGTGATGCTGCCGAACCACTCCCCGTACGTGGTTGCGGAGCAGTTCGGAATGCTCGAGGAGCTCTACCCTAACCGTATTGATCTCGGGCTTGGCCGCGCCCCGGGCACCGACCAGCAAACGCTCGGCCGGGCGCTGCGGCGCGACCCGCGGGCGGCCGAGCACTTCCCGGAAGACGTGCTCGAGCTACAGGCGTGGTTGAGCGACAACTCCCCGCTGGCCGGGGTGACCGCCGTGCCGGGCGCAGGCACCAACGTGCCACTGTACATCCTCGGCTCCTCGATGTTCGGGGCATCGCTCGCAGCGAAGCTCGGCCTGCCGTACTCGTTTGCCTCCCACTTCGCGCCCAACATGCTGGAGCAGGCCACGGCGTATTACAAGGAGAACTACGAGCCGTCCGAGCGCTACCCGGAGCCCTACTGCATCGCGGCCGTAAACGTCACCGCTGCGGACACCGCCGAGGACGCCGAGCGCCAGACCCACCTGGTGCACCGCAACCGGGTGCGCGCCATGATCGGCCGCCGCGGCACCATGCTCAACGACGAGCAGCTCGACGAGGTTGTGCGCTCCCCACAGGGCCAACAGATTATTGGCATGCTGCGCTACACCGCGGCCGGTACCGGCGATCAGGTCCGCGACTACCTCACCGACTTCACCGCCACCGCGCACGCGGACGAGTTGATGATTTCGCTGCAGGCCCCAACGCATGAAGAGGCGCTGCGTTCGATGGAAATTCTCGCAGGAGTCTGGGACCGCTAGACTCTACACTCATGCATTTCAGCACCCTGTCGCGCGGGCTGGTGGCGTCCACGCTCGGCGCCACGCTCGGACTGAGCCTCGCCGCGTGTGGCCCCGCGGCGCCGCGGGAGGATGTGGTCGTCGCAACGCAAGGGCCCCCTGCGGGCCTCGACTTCACCTCCATCGGCGGTGCCGCCGCACCCCAGGCGCTGATGGGCAACATCTACGAGACGCTCGTGCGTATCGACGCCAACGGCGAACCGCAGCCGTGGTTGGCGACCTCGTGGCGCGTCAGCGACGACGGCACCGTCTACACCTTCGACCTGCGCGAGGGCGTGACCTTTTCCGACGGCTCCCCCTTCGACGCCAGCGACGCCGTCTTCTCCATCAACTACGTGAAGGACTCCTGGGTCAACGGCATCAAGGAGAACATGGACCCGGTCGCATCCGCGCGCGCGGTGGACCCGCGCACGCTCGAGGTGACGCTGAAGGCACCGAGCGAGCAGTGGCTGTGGTCCATGGGCACGATGACGGGCGCGATGATGACGCCCGACTCCGTGGGAAGGCTCGCGAGCGACCCGCTCGGCACCGGGCCGTACACGCTGCGCTCGTTTGAGCCCGGCCACTCGATTGCCTTCAACCCGCGGCCCGATTACTGGGGCACAAAGCCGCAAAGCGGGGCCATGATCCGCTACTTCGGCGACGCCATCGCCGCGGTGAACGCGCTGCGCGTCGGCGATGTGGACGTCGTGTGGGCGATGCAGGCGCCGCAGCTCCTCGACGCCCTGCCAGACGACATCACCACCGCCGTCGGTACCACCAACGGCGAGGTGGTCTTCAGCATGAACAACAAGGCTGCACCCTTCGACGACGTCACCGTGCGGCGCGCCGCCGCCTACGCCATCGACCGTGATGCGCTCAACGCGGTGGTCTACAACGGGCTTGCCACCGACACCGGCGGCGCCCCCGTCCCACCAACCGACCCATGGTTTACCGGCACCAACTACTACCCCTTCGACCCGGACAAGGCACGGGAGCTGCTCGCCGGGCGCACCCCTGAGGTCACCATCGAGGTGCCCAGCCTGCCGTACGCGCAGACCGCCAGCGAGCTCATCTACTCCCAGCTTCGCAGCGTCGGCTTCCGTGTCACGCTGCACACCGTGGAGTTCCCGGCGGTGTGGCTGAACAAGGTGCACAAGCAGCACGACTATCAGGCGTCGATTATCTCGCACGTGGAGCCGCGCGACATGGTGCACATGTTCGGCAACCCGGACTACTACTTCGGCTACGACTCCGCGCACGCCCGCGAGCTCATGGCGCAGGGCGACCTGCGGGCCGCGGTGGACACCATCATGGCGGATGCCGGGGCGCTCACCCTGGTTAACGCGCCGAACATCGTGCTCTACGCGCCGGGCGTGCACGGGCTCGACCCGAACGTGGTCACCGACTCCCTGCCGCTGAACGAGGTGCGCCGATGAAACACGTTGCATCAACGCTCCTGCGACTACTCGCGCTACTCGCTGCGGCCAGCGTGGTGATCTTCCTACTGCTGCGCGCCATCCCAGGCGACCCGGCGCGCATCGCGCTTGGGCTCAACGCCTCGGATGAAGCGGTGGCGGAGCTGTCGCACACGTTAGGGACGGACCGCCCGCTGGTGGCCCAATACGTGAGCTGGATTGTCGCGATGCTGCGCGGTGACTTCGGGGTGTCGCTGGCCAGCGGCGCGGACCTGGGCCCGGTGATCTGGCAGCGCGCGGAGGTCTCGCTGGTGTTGGCGGTGGCTGCGATGGTGTTGTCGCTGGCCATCGTGCTTCCTGTCGGGATCTGGCTGGCGCGGCGAAACAGTGCGGTGCTGTCCGGGCTGACACAGTTGGGCATGGCGGTGCCGAGCTTTGTTGTCGGCATTGTGGCCGTGGCGGTGTTCTCGGTGCGTTTGGGCTGGTTGCCTGCCAACGGGTGGGGCACGGCTGCGCACGCGGTGTTGCCGGTGCTGTCGCTGACCGCCGTGCAGACGGCGATCCTAGCGAGGTATATCCGCACCGCGGTTTCCGAGGAGCTCGAGCGCGACTACGTACGCACCGCGCGTTCTACCGGTGCAAGCATGGCGCAGGTGGTGCGCGAGCACGTGCTTCGCAACGCCGCACTGCCGGTGCTCACGGTGGTGGGGATCCAGCTGTCCGCGCTGGTGGTCAGCGCCGTGGTTGTGGAGCAGGTCTTCGCCATCCCCGGCCTTGGCTCTTTCCTGCTGGACTCGGTGCGAAACCGTGATATCACGGCGGTGCAGTCCACGATGATGCTGCTGGTGGCGTTTACGCTACTGGTCAACGCGCTCGTGGACATCGCCTACGGGGTCGTTGACCCCCGTGTCAGGAGGGCGAAGTGAACCCGAAACGAATAGCTGGGTGGATAACGCTGGGGGCGATCGTGTTCGTGGCGGTGCTCTCCCTGGTGTGGACGCCCTACGACCCGCTGCAGGCCATGCCGGCGCAGCGCCTCGCCGCACCAAGCGCTACGCACTTGCTCGGCACCGACGAGCTGGGTCGCGACCTACTCTCGCGCATCATGATGGGCGCGCGCTACACCGTTGCTGCGAGCGCAGGTGCCGCGGCGCTCTCCCTGATTGTGGGCGTGCCGCTCGGGGTGCTCGCGGGCATGCGCCGCTCCTGGACGGAGCGCACCATCATGGGCGGCAGCGACGTGCTCATGGCGTTTCCGGCGCTGCTGCTGGCCATCGCGTTGACCGCTGCATTCGGCGCCAGCATGTGGATCGTGGTGCTCGCCCTTGGCATCGCGGGTATCCCCGGGTTCGTCCGTGTCTCGCGGGTGGCCACGCTTCGCGTGATGTCCCAGGACTACATCCTGGCCGCGCGCCTGAACAAGGTGCCTGGGATTATGGTGGCGTGGCGCCACGTGCTGCCGAACATCCTGCCGGTGGTCATCACCCAGATCGCGGTGGCATTTTCCATGGCGGTGCTGGCCGAGTCGGGCCTGTCCTTCCTCGGCTTCGGCGTGCAGGCGCCCTACGCGTCCTGGGGCCGGATGCTGCAGGCTAGCCAGCCCTACCTGGCCACAGCCCCGCACCTTGCGCTGTGGCCGGCGCTGGCCATCGCGCTGACGATTCTCGCGTGCAACGTAGCAGGAGGCCACCGTGATCAACGTTTCTAACCTCCGCATCGAGGGCCTGCTGCACGGCATCAGCTTCACGCTTGAGCGCGGCCAGCGCCTCGGCATCATCGGCGAGTCCGGGTCCGGCAAGTCACTCACGGCGCTGTCCATCATGGGGCTCACGGACCTCCCGGCCGAAGGTTCCATCACCGTCGACGGCGTCGAAATGGTCGGCACCTCCGAGCGGACCCGCCGCCGCGTGCGCGGCTCTCGCGTCGCGATGGTCTTCCAAGAACCCATGACGGCACTCGACCCGCTCAAGAAGATCGGCAAGGTCGTACCGCGGCACCTGCTGCAGGAAGTCGGCGTCGACCGTCCCGAGGCTTACCCACACGAACTCTCCGGCGGGCAGCGCCAACGCGTGCTCATCGCTCTCGCCCTCGCCGGCGACCCCGACTTCTTACTTTGCGACGAGCCCACCACCGCCCTCGACGTCACCGTCCAACGCCAGATCCTGGACCTCATCGACACCGTGGTCCGCCGCCGCGGCATGGGGCTGCTGTTCATCTCCCACGACATGCCGGTGGTCAGGCACATGACGCAGGAAGTTCTGGTGTTTCGCGCTGGGTCGATCGAGCCGGCGGACAGCGCCTACTCGCGCAAGCTGCTCAACCCGACGCTGCCCACGCTCGCGACTGCGTCGCGCGAGGTTGGCGGGCCCGTGGTCACCCTTCGTGATGTCTCCGTCACCCGCGGCACCACCAAAGCACTACGCAACGTGAACCTGGAGGTCCGCCGGGGCGAGCGCATCGGCATTGTGGGCGGTTCTGGTTCCGGCAAGACCACCCTCCTGCACGTCATCGCGGGCTTGCGCGGCGTCGACTCCGGGGAGGTCCGGATCAACGGCGACTGCCAGATGGTGTTCCAGGACCCCTACTCTTCCCTGGACCCGCGGATGCGGGTCGGGGCGTCGGTGGAGGAGGCGGGCGTCGATACGCGGCGGGCCCGCGAGGTGCTTGCCGCGGTGGGCCTCGAGGGCACCGAGCGACGCTTGCCCCGCGAGTTCTCCGGCGGGCAGCGCCAGCGCATCTCTATTGCCCGCGCGACCGCCGCCACCCCCGATATCCTGCTTGCGGACGAGCCCGTCTCCGCCCTCGACGCCACCCTGCGTAACCAGGTGCTCACCCTGCTCGACGAGCTCGCCTCCACCCTCGTGTTCGTCTCCCACGACCTCGGCGTGGTGCGCGCGCTGTGCCCGCGCACGATCGTGATGCACGAGGGCGAAATCGTGGAGGAGGGCCGCACGCAGGACGTCCTGCGTAATCCGCAGCACGAATACACGCGGCGCCTCATCGACAGCATGTTTTAGGCGCTACTGTGGGTGGGTATGAAGATCGTAGTAGTTGGTTCCATTAACGCAGACCTCACCGTCAACGTTGCCCGCCACCCTAACCCGGGCGAAACCCTACTGGGCGAAGGCGGCGGGCTCACCGCCGGAGGCAAGGGCGCCAACCAGGCGTGCGCAGCCGCGAAGCTGGGCGCGCATGTGGCGCTGGTCGGCGCGGTTGGTAAGGACTCGAACGCGGCGCCGGCGCTCGCACTCCTGGAGGTCGCGGGCGTGGACCTCACCCACGTGGAGCAAAAGGACGAAGTCACCGGCCTGGCCGTGATCACCGTGGCCGCCGACGGCGAGAACACCGTCCTGGTCGTGCCCGGCGCGAACGCCGAGGTGGACGCGAACCACGTTGAGCGCCACGTCGCCGCCATCGAGGACGCCTCACTCGTGTTGCTGCAGGGCGAGATCCCCGCGGACGGCTTTGCCAAGGCGGTCGAGTTGGCGCAGGCCCACGGCGCGCGCGTCGTGATCAACCTTGCCCCCGTCGTGGAGGTGGACCGCGAGGCGCTGCTCGCCGCCGATCCGCTGCTCGCCAACGAGCACGAGGCCGGCCTCATCCTCGAGCAGCTCGGCGTCTCCCCGCAGGAGACCCCGGAGCAGCTGGCCCAGCAGCTTCTCGACGCCGGCTTCGCCTCCGTCGTGCTCACCCTCGGTGCGGCCGGGGCACTCATCGCCGACGCGGAGGGCCTGCGCCCAGTGGACACGCCGCGCGTGGAGGCCGTCGACACCGTCGGCGCTGGTGACGCGTTCGCGGGCGCGCTGTGCCACCGCCTGGTTGAGGGCGACACCCTGGACGAGGCCGCGAAGGTCGCGGCGAAGGTCGGCGCGATCGCTGTAACGAAGCCCGGCGCGCAGCCCTCCTACCCGAGCGCCGTCGAGCTAGACGCCTACGATTTCTAACAGCGCACCCAGCACGGTCTCGCCGTGTCTGCGCAACCCGTCGTGCTGCATCTGGTCGTTTTCCCACACGTTGATGCCGAGTGCCTCGGCGGTCTCGAGGGAGAACTGGCGCGGCACGTACATATCCTGCGTATAGACGGCCGCCGCGGTCCGAATCCCGTGGTCGGCTGCGTTGAACCCTGCAGCCCCGGCGTAAAGGTTGGGCCAATCGTCCTTGGCCGCCAGCTCGTGCGCTGCCTGTTTGAAGGGGCGCAGCGCCGGGTCCTCGTCGAATTGGAACGGGAAGACGTGCTCGCCGGTGAGCAACCCTTCGCCGGCGCCGAAGCCGGGAGTGCGCTCGGCGACGCGCTGCGCCGACCACGCGGTCGCACCCGGTACGGTACCGCCGTAGATGGATTCGTGGATCACCCCGTAGAGCGGGCCAGACTCGTAGCTGACCAGCGCGCCGATCTGCGCAAGCACGTCCGTGCGCATCGCACCATTCGGGTGGAAGGGGGCCTCGAGCAGCGCCGCGATCGTGCCTGCGCCGCCCTCCTGCCCCAACAGCGTGCCGATGGTCCGGAAACGCCGCGCGCTCAGCCGCTCCCCGGTTGGCAGGAACTCCTCGCGCTGCTCGAGGTGCTCGCACACCTCCGCGATGCGCTCCTGCGCCCACGGCACTGCCTCGAAGAGCTCCTCGTGGCGGGCCCGCACGGTGGCGAACGTCGCCTCGTACACCTCGTCCACGCCCCTGCTGATCGAGGGCAACCCACCCGTAAACAGCGCCGCACGCAGCGAGTCCGGGTAGCGCAGCATGTAGTGCACCAGGCAGAACCCGCCGAAGGACTGGCCCAGCACGTCCCACTGCGCCAGCCCCAGCGTGCGGCGCAGCGCTTCCGCGTCGTCCACGATGACGTCGGCGCGAAGACGGGTGAAGTCGATGGTGGCGTCGCCAAGCATGGCGCGATCGATGCGGGAGGAGCGGCCCGTGCCGCGCTGATCCAGCAGCACCACCTGGTAGCCGCGCTTGGTGGCGTACTCGATCCACTCGAAGCGCTCGCGTGGGCTCGGGAAACCTGGGCCGCCCTGGAGGAAGAGCAGCGCCGGCGCGTCCTTCGCGGTCGTGGCGCTGCGCACGATGCGCGCGAACAGCTGCACCCCCTCGCGCTCGAAGGGGACATCAACGCAGTGGAGAGAGGAAGCAAACAGAGACATGGCCCTCATGCTATACCCCCACTAGCATTGGGAGCCGTGACGCAACCACTGTTTTTTCATTCCCAGCACAATCCGGCCCACGGAGGCATCCCAGTTGTTGCCCCGTGGTTCGCACAGACCCTCGGCGAGCAGATGCACGGCTGGGCAACCAGCCTCGAGTGGCAACACGACGGCGACACGATGCGCGTGAGCCACGACAACTTCCACCTCGTCTTCCGCAGCCAGCTTGACGACGCCCGCTCGCGCTTCGAACTGACCATCACCAACGGGGCGACCACCCCGCGGCCCGTCCAGATCGCGCTGCACCCCTACTGGGCCTGCGACGCGGCAACCGCGGAGCTCTCGGGTGTCCAAGGCTCCCGCTTCCTCGACAAAACCGACGGCGAGTTGAAGACGGTGGAGGGCCCGCTGCGCTTCGGCAACGAAACCGACGCCGTGATTGCCGGAGCGACCAGCGCCGTCCTCCGCGACGCCACGCGCGAGCTCACGTTTACCTGCACCGGCACCGACCACCTCGTGGTGTGGAACCCCGGCCCCGACGTCTGCCGCGACGCCGAGGACCTCGGCGACGACGACTGGGCGCACTTCGTGTGCGTGGAGCCAGCGCTGCTCGGCGAAGACCGCCGCGGCGTGACCCTGATCCCGGGTGCTTCCGCGAGCATCGCGCTGGAGGTCGCCGTTGCAGCCCTACCCTGAGTACCACCTCCTCGCCGCTGAACGGCCGTGGTGGCGCGCGCTCATAGAGGCGCTGCTGCTCGTAGCGTTCTTCCTCACGCTGACGCTGGCTGCCTTCTTCTTCCTGGACGCCACCGGCGACATGGAATCTCAGCTGGCCATCGTGCTCAGCCTTGCGCTGACGCTGCCGGCGGCGTTCCTCGCAGCACGGGTGGCCGGACGCGATCCGGCGCTGCTCGTCAGCGTGGCGGGCCGCGTGCGCTGGCCAATCGTGCTTCGCAGCAGCCTGGTCATGCTGGTACTGTTCGGCCTGACCACGCCGTGGGAAGACATCGACCTCACGCCAATCCTGCTGATGTACGTGCTCATCACGCCGTTTCAGGCGGCGTCGGAAGAGTTCATGTTCCGCGGCGCTATCCCCCAGATCGTCGGCACGTGGGTGCGCTCGCCGTGGGTGGCGTACGCGGTACCGGTCATCCCCTTCGTGGCGTTGCACGAGTACAACTGGATCGGACTTACCGACATCCTCGTGTTCACCATCTGCGTCTCCGCCCTTGTCTGGTACACCGGCGGACTCGAGGCCGCAGTGGTAATGCACGCGTTTAATAATATCTCTGTCTTCTTCATCGAACCCGACGCCAGCCCCACCGACATTGGGTGGGTTGACCTGGCGTTTTCCTCCACGTTCACCATCGGCACAACGTTGCTCCTCCTCGCCGTGAACCGTCGAAAACGTCCGGACCCAACTAGCCATATCGTCCAGGATGCGGTTAACTAAGAGACTCACAATCTCAAGGAGAACCTCATGTCCAGCACCAATGCTGCACCCGCCTATCCCGACGACATGCACCCCGGACTCGTCCCCGGGATCAGCGTAGAAGAACAACGCAACCGATTCGGGGTGGACAAACTCGTCTTCGGTGTCACAGCGGTGCTCATCGTCGCGTTCATCATTTGGGGCATCAGCGCCCCAGACACCGTCGGCGAAGTCGCCGGCAACGCACTGAACTGGGGCATGTACAACTTCGGCTGGCTGTTTAACATCATCATGTCCGGCTGCGTCGTCCTGATGCTCGTCATCGCGTTCTCACGCTTCGGCACCATCAAGCTCGGCAAGGACGACGAGGAGCCGGAGTACTCCTTCTTCTCCTGGATCGCCATGATGTTCGCGGCAGGTATTGGCGTCGGCATCTTCTTCTTCGGCCCCTCCGAACCGCTCACCCACTACATCACCCCACCACCGCTGACTGTCGACGCCGAAACCCCCGAAGCCCTGCACCAAGCCATGGCGCAGTCCCACTTCCACTGGGGCGTTTCACCGTGGTCAGCCTACGCACTCGTCGGCGGTGCCCTCGCCTACTCGACGTACCGCCGCGGCCGCGTCTCCCTCATGTCCTCCATCTTCACCCCGCTGACCAAGGGTGGTGCCGCGTGGACCGGAAAGATCGTCGACATCCTCGCGATCGTCGCCACCCTCTTCGGCACCGCGGCCTCCCTCGGCGTTGCGTCCCTGCAGATCACCGAGGGCGTCTCCATCGTCGGCGGCATCGAGGTGTCCACCGGCGTGCTCATCGCCATCATCATGCTGCTGTCAACCGGCTTCATGATCTCCGCCGTCTCCGGCGTGTCCAAGGGCGTGCGCATCCTCTCCAACATCAACATCACCCTGACACTGGGCGCGATCTTCTTCGTGTTCGTCACCGGCCCGACCCTGTTCCTCACGAACCTGATCCCGTCCGGCACCATCGCGTACGTCGACAAGTACATGGATATGGCGTCCCGTTCACTGACCTGGGGCACGGAAACCCTCGACTTCCAGTCGGCCTGGACCGCCTTCTACTGGGCATGGTGGATCGCGTGGACCCCGTTCGTCGGCATGTTCATCGCCCGCATCTCCCGCGGCCGCACGCTGCGACAGTTCGTCATCGTCACCATCGTCGTACCGACGACCGTGCTCATCCTCGCGTTCACCATCTTCGGCGGCACCACCATCTCCTTCAACCGGGACAACATCCCAGGTTTCGACGGCACCAGCTCCACCGAAAGCATCCTCTACGCCATGTTTGAGCAGCTACCGCTGTACAGCATCACCTCGGTGCTCCTGATCGTCATCCTCTCGATCTTCTTCATCACCTCTGCCGACTCCGCCTCCGTCGTCATGGGCACCATGTCCTCCAAGGGCGACCCGGCACCGAAGAAGCTCATCGTGTTGTTCTGGGGCGCCTGCATGATGGGCATCGCCGTCGTCATGCTGCTCACCGGCGGCGAAGACGCGCTGTCCGGCCTGCAGTCCCTGACCATTCTCTCCGCGCTGCCCTTCTCCGTCATCCTGATCTTCATCGGCATCGCCTTCCTGCGGGATCTCTCCACCGACCCACTC
Organism: Corynebacterium sp. UMB10321; assembly: GCF_030228725.1. Classification (NCBI taxonomy): domain Bacteria; kingdom Bacillati; phylum Actinomycetota; class Actinomycetes; order Mycobacteriales; family Corynebacteriaceae; genus Corynebacterium; species Corynebacterium sp. UMB10321. The sequence goes on from NZ_JASOZC010000011.1 coordinate 80,751, forward strand.
GCAATCCGCAACACCTACGCGCGCTCCGCGATGCGCGCCGCTGTGATCAAGGGCCTCGAAGAATACGGCGACGACTTCGAACTCACCGTCAACCAAGCCGACGAAGGCAAAGGCGCCGGCGCCGACTTCGACTCCACCGCCGCCCACGTCACCGACTGGTACCAGCGCACCAACGAGGACGGCGAAAACGTCGGCTACGACTACGAAACCGGCACGTGGGCCGACGGCTACGAGCCAGAGACCGAAGATTCCGATTCTGAGTCCAAGAAGGACTAGTTGGGCGCCGCGCTCAACGGCACAGGCCGTGCCACCAGCGCAAATGACGCCATCAACGCAAATGGTAGTAACAGGATTGTAGTAATCCCGATTTTGGGACCCCCGGGGAGGATTACTACCATCCTGTTACTACCTTTTAGGCTTTACGACCGAGCCTCACCTCATCGATGCAGCATCCCAGGCAGTTTGATCATGCCCGTGTGCAGCCCGAACGCGACAGCACCACCGATCAGGACCGCCAAGAGACCAAGCACGATGCCAACGATACTGCCCGTCGAAGAAGCTGGCGCAGGTTCTACCGTCGGTTTCGCCTGAACAGTGGTTTTCGTTTCGTTGCCCGCAGCATCACGAACCTTCACGACGTCCCCCACGCGCAGCGGCCGAGACAGCCGAAGACTCCACCTCTTTTTGCTATCCGCCTGAACAGGAGTCTCGCCCTGCCCTGTCACTGACACCGTTAACGCCTGGCCTGCATGGTCAGCGTCACCGCGGAGCATTGTCGCTCCCTCAACGACAGCGTCCAAAGTCGGTGCCTTGGTTATCCGCGGGGCGGACGGCTTCGTGGTTACAGTTGTTCGCGGCGTGGCCTCAGACGTCGTAGCTGACGGTTTCGGCTTCGCCGTTGTCGGCGGGGCGGAACTTTCCACACTCGACGGAACCTGCGTGGTTGTCCGCGGGGCGGACGGCTTCGTGGTTACAGTTGTTCGCGGCGTGGCCTCAGACGTCGTAGCTGACGGTTTCGGCTTC
>NZ_JASOZC010000012.1:0-69136 GCF_030228725.1 Corynebacterium sp. UMB10321
CTTCCTTGTTCGCGATCGAATCCTCAGCCTTCGGCTCGGAGTTCTTCGCAACCTCCTGGTCCTTGCCCTGCGGGTCGTACTTGCCAGCCTGGTCGGTTACCTTCAGCGGCACAACGTCGGTGTGCTCGGTCTCGTTGCCGTCCTGGTCCACCAACGTGTAGGTGACGGTGACGTTCGGCTTTTCCTCAGAAGCGTCAACTGTCTTCTTCGGCGTACCGATGATCTTGCCGTTCTTAGGCTCCAGCCCCTCCGGAAGGCCCTCAACCTTGATGGAGTCCTTCTTCAGCTCGAAGCCCTGCGGCAGCTTGTCAAAGCCTTCCGGCTTCACTTCCTGCTCGTACGGCTCACCGACAACGCCGTCGGACAGCTTGGTGTCCGTCACTGTGACCTTGGTGACCACCTGCTCCTTACGCTTCTGAGGAACGAGCTTCTTCTCGGTCTTCTCAACGCGCTTTTCCGGATCTTCTTCGTCCGGGTTCTTGTAGACCGGGTTGCCGTCGTCGTCAAGCACCGGCACTTCCTGCTCAACCATGACCTCGACCTCGCGGGTCACGATGACCTCGGTGGTGCCCGGGGTGGTCGGCTTGCCGGTGATCTTGCCGGTCTTCGGGTCGATCTCCAGGCCTGCAGGCAAGTCGTTAGCCGAGTAGGACGGTTCAGCGCCCTCCTTCATGTTGTCCGGCAGGTCCTTGAACAGCGGCGTGACGTCGTTATCCGGGAACTCAGTGCCAACCGAACCCAACGGCAGCGGCTCAGGAACAACAGCGGTGAAGGAGTCAGCGATCTCCCAACGATCAGACGGCTCACCGGAAGCCGGGTCAACAGAAACCAGCGCAGCGGTGTAGACCGTTGTCTCCTTCAGGTCTTCAGGAGCCTGGAAATCACAAGACTCGAGCGCACCCTTGTCGTCGCTCTTGATCTTGCACATCGCGTCCTTGATCTCAGTCTGAGTACCGTCCGGGGCGGTGGCGTACCAACGGATTGCGTACTCCGTGTTCGGCAGCAGGCCCTCAGTCTTCGTGGTTACCTTGGAGCCCGGACGACCCTTATTGTCGTAAGAGTTGTACTCCGGAATATCGAAATTCGGCTGTGCGGACATCAAAGGGATGTGGAGACCGCTCAGTGCGTTTCCAGATGCGCCGACGTAACCCTGGTCGTTGAAGTTCTGGAACATGTTGACCACGAAAGCCGAGTTTCTGACATCGCGACCCTTAATACGTGGATAAATGTACATGTAGTCATAGTTGATGTGGCGACGCTTGGTCGCGTTGACCCCACCACCGGCCGTAAACGCTGCGAGTCGAGACGCGCCGTTTTCTGGCATGAAGTCTTTTGCGACAGTACCGAAGTCGCCCTCTTCAAGCAGGTTCCTGTACTGTGCGAGCTGGTTTTCCTGGGTGCGTGAAACACCGTACGTGCCCTTGAACGGAAGGTAAATCGTGCCGTCGTCTTTGGACGGAGCAACCACCGTCTCTGCGATGTGGGAACCAACGCCATGCTCGTCCTGGTACGCCTTAATGATGCGTTCCTGATTCTTACGTTCCTGCTCAACGGTGTAGCCCGGGTTCTCTTCCTTCCAGGCATCGATCTGCCGCGAGACTTCGTCATTCAGGTACGAAGCAACGATCTCGATGCCGCCGGCTGCGCGGTCGCCGCGCGCAGGCTGGTAGTCGTAGTAACTCGCCGGCTTACCCGCGGTTTCGCCCGATTCCCACCACACGGTGGAGTGACTCTGGGTGCCTGCGACCACAGGCTGCGAAGAAATCGCACCATATGCATCGTAATCCGGGAAGTAGCCATCGACCGTCGGTTCACCAGTCTGACCATCCGTCGCACGGGTCCACTCAGATTCTGGCTTTGCCAGCCAGTCAACCTGGGCTGGGCGCTCTTCAAGCACAAAACGGCCGTTGGTAATGCGGGAACCAGACGGACCAACAGTGAAGTTCCAAGACTCCTGGACGCGGTCCAATCGCGTGGTGTAGCGGCCAGACTTAATGTCACCGGCCATGACCACAGAGAACTTCTCCGGATCCGGGTTCTCGCCCCAGACGCGGACGCGAACGCTCGAGTCCGGCAGCCAGAACGGCGGGGCATCAACTTCGTTGGTTACCTTCTCGGACAAGTCGAAGGAGAAGCGGCCCTCAGAGTCGGTCGTGGTGTAGAACGTCGGAGAGACCTCGCCCTTCCCTGTCACGTACTGCAGGTAGATGACGTTGCCTTTGAGAGGCTTGTTGTTCTCAGACAGGTCATCATGGCGGCCGTCCTTGTTGATGTACGCCCAGCCGTGGTAGCCGTAGAAGTCGCGCCAGCCACCCTTGGTAAAGATGGCATTCGGTACCTGCTTGTTCTTACCCTCGCCTTGCTGCGCGCCCTTGTCAGCGCTTGAGGCAGGAGCAGCAGAAGCCGGCGGGTTGTCTTGCGCAAACGCAACAGGTTGAGACAGCGGGGCCGCCAGTGCAAAGGACAACGCCGCAGCAGCAATCGAAGTGCCACGACGTGCCGTGATGCTCTTTCGCATATGTTTCTTCCTTCTTCCCGAAGATCTGAATGTCCAGAAAGTTGTGTCCGTGCCCGTCAATAAGACGCACAGACCTTTCCCGAAACTAAACAATATCGACAGGAGTGCACCCTTCCGGGAATCCTTTTTCGCAAGAAACTTGCGCAATTCCATCCGTATTTAGCGCCTATTCGGCCAGAATCCACGGCAGCCTGCATCGACTCAAACTGAATCCCCATCCCCGGCCGGTTACTTTTCTTTTGGTTAAAGCGTTTTAAGAATGGATTGATAACGGCCCTATTTCTTTTGACTTTCAACAGCAGCTAAGCGGATTACCGCCAAACATTCTTTGAGCCCCAACGGGAATAGAGCCCAAACACATCGAACGAAACACAAACGTAGCGCGCACAGCATTTGTGCCCGACCTTTAGTTCAGCGTCTTATCCGGTAATTGCCGAAACGAGTTCCTCCCTGAGTTTTCCAGACAAAGATCAGCCAAAGTGATGGCGAGAAATCTCCAAGAAGCGCGAAAGGCCCCCTAATAGGGGCGTTCTAATAGTTGATATAAGGCGGCCTACTGCGAGTTTTCCACACAGAAGCTGAGGTAGACCGACGGAAACTCCGGTGCTTTCGCCTCAAGCGTTTTTGAGTCGCGCCCTCACAATCTTCTGGCGTAGCTGGCGTCGGCTCACGTTGTGGTGCTTGCGCGACTGCTCTTTGATCGCGCTAACAAGGCCTCGTGTCAAGAGTGCGTACAGCTTTGCCCTAGCCTCCTTCAGCCAAATGGCGTTGAGGTTGAGGTTGAGTACATCGTTGAGAACGTCTTGCGCGGCCTTCATTTCCTCTTCACCGGGAAAATATGCCGGGTTTGGGCGCACGGTCCCATCCCTTTCCACGACAACCAGGCTGCTCAACTCAGGAACTGATGGATCGCGCTGGTCGGCTGTGTTTGGGTTTTTCAACTAGGCACAAATATCAGTGTTGGATTTGCTTGTATCACAGTGGCGACTCACCACACCCGCAAAGTCAGTCTGCCCCTGCGCACACCGCGAGCAAGTTGGTGAGTTCCAGAGAAGATTAGTGCAATTCGTTGCATCCCGCAGCAGCCCTGCACTCATCACTAGCAGTCACACTGCTCTGAGGATGAAAGTGCTCAATCTTATTCGTTGGAGCGCGGCGCGTGTCTGCTTGAGATTTCTTTGAGGTGCGCCGCTTGTCGTTGATCCTTCGCTCGCAATAAGCACACCGATGCCCTTGGCGATTCAGCAGAAACGCGCGGATCTTATCCTTGCCTGGGTAATCATGGAACTCTACCCCTTGACGAAGCGCACGTTGAAGCTCTGCGCGCAGCTGCTGTTCTTCTTGGTTGTCCTGACGGCGCTGAATAAACACTGTCGGTTCCCCCTAACCGTCACCTTCAAGAAACAGATACGCATCTGCTTCCAATAGTTCTGGTACAAGGTCGAGGCCGCCGAGGGATTCCTCAATCCGTCGGCGCAATCCAAGGGCTTCTTCGCTATTGCCTTGTCCGGCGTGAACCATCTCCATATAGGTGGTGAGCATCCTGCGGTTCGCTGTATCCGGTGTAGGATCCACCCCCTGGACTCGTTCGATCACCGTCTCAATATCAAGGCCCTGTGCATACTCTGGTGTATGCACCTCATTGTCTACGAGAGCCCGGACTGATGCCGTCTCCGCGTTGGCAATGACCAACGGGCTGTGCGTCGTCACGATGAACTGTACTGCGGGAAAGGTTTCCAACAGCGTCGGCAAAATCTTCCTTTGCCACGATGGGTGTAAGTGCATGTCCACTTCATCAATGAGCACGATGCCGGGAGTCTGGCACCGCAGCTCCTCACCAGAAAGGTGTGGGTTGAGTCGGCCCATACGAGTAGCGATATCAAGCGCTAGACCAGCACAAATCTTCGTGCCAGTTGCCATCAAAGAAAGTGGCAAGGTCCCATGTTGCTTGTGCGTAAGCACCACGGACTTCGCCTTCCGGTCCCACCGGGCATTCCCCCACCCTGTTGGCTCAAGGATGCTATTACACGAGTCAAAGATGGACTGCAGCTGCTGTGCATCGGCATTCGTCTTAAGAGACTCGTCAGCGCTGAGCGCGTCGAGGCGCTGCGCGTCCAGATATTCAATGTATGACGAAAGCTGGTTCAAATCCGAACGAGGATCCAGCACATTGTCGTAGGCCGATAGGCGGGAAGTGGGCACAGACGCCTTACGCGGAATCTCTTTCACTAAGCGCTCGACACCATACGCTGCAAGGAGCGGAGCGGTCTTCATACTCGCGTCCGCGATAAGCTCCTCTTTCAAGGACTCACAGTACTTCCGGAATTCAGAATTCGCCCCAACTGTTTTCCGCTTCGGCCCGTTGAGCGAGCGCGTCATCTCAAAACGTTCATTGCCGCATACCAAGTCAGCATTGACGGACACCGGGTAGTACGGTTCCACCTGAGACACGCGGTTGCTGTTTCCCAACTGTGGCGCTAAGTGCGCGTCGTCCTGCTTGATTCCAACTGCTTGGTAGCCGAAAACCCCAACTGGCACCGAAAGGATGATTTTCAATGCATCCAGCACTGCAGTCTTTCCAGCACCGTTCACACCGGTAAGAACAGTCAAGCGCTCGTGAAAGTGGAGCGAGAACCGTTCGTAGTTACGAAAGTTCTCAAGCTCTAGGGTTTCAAACCTCCACTCAGACATGCGCTTGACTATACCGGAACCGACCTCTACTGCTTACTGCTCAGCCCGTCTTTGTTCACCTCTGGTCCACACTGCGTGTAGATCAGCGCACTGAGCGCCACGCCGAACGCCAGCAGGCCCGCGCCAGCCAGCGCGATCTCCGGGTTCTTCACGCCGGACTGGCCGCCAGGGCCGAACGCGTCGGCCATCGCCTTGCGCATCGGAGCAAGCGCCTGCTGCACGCCAGGGATCTCCTGCGCCGCGATACCCAGCGGCAGCAGCAACAGCAGCGGCACGCCAGCCGCGACGGACACCGCGATGCACTTCTCCACTTCCCAACGCTCCGAACCGGAATCCGGCTTCTGCGCCGTCGTGGGCGCAGGGGTAGTGGTCTCGGTTGGCTGCTCCGGCTCCGTGGTCGGGGTCGGGGCTGGCGCGGCAAACGGGTTCGTGCGTTGCTCCAGCTCATCGAGATTGGACACGCCATCACCATCGGCGTCCGCGGTGCGGTCGAGCAGTGGGTGCTTGTGGGCGTCGAGAAGCTCGAAGGCTGCTGTGGCCAGCTCAACGCGGCCGTCCTCGTGCTCGACGATGACGTTGACTGCCGGGCGCAATACATGCTGGAAGTCCACCGCGAACTGGGCCCACACAGGCGGGCGCAACTGCACCACGCCGTCGCGGGCACTGCCATAGGCCTCCTCGAAGAGCGCGGCCAGGAACTCCTGCGACGGCGCGACCGCGTGGATCTGGCCGGTGTTCTCGTCGAGGGTGAACTCCCAGCCGTGCGCGCCCGCCGGGGCGTGCATCTCGTAGCTGCGCACCAGCGCCAGCGAGTCGGCGAACGGATCGCGCGTCATAGCGCGTCCGCCCATGTCAACCGGCACGCGGCCGAGCGCACTATTCGGGTCGGCGTAGTTCGCGTGGGCGTTTGCCGGCGGAATCGGGGCCGCCGAGGTGGTCGGCACTGGGGTGGTGCCCGGCGCGGTCGCTGGGGTGGTCGGGACCTGCGAGGTCGCCTCGCTTGTCGACGTCCCCTTCGTCGTCACCGGTGCTGGTTCAGGCGTCGCGGTGGACGTCGACACCGTCGCCGTAGGAGCGGCGGAGGTCGGTGTGGTGGAGGTCGGCGCTGTCGTCGTGACCGGGGCGGCCACGCGGACGCGCACCGGCATCACGTCGGAGGAGCCGTCCTTGTAGCGCACCGTGATATCGAAGACCACGGTGCCCGGGGTCGCGTGCTTCGGCGCGTGCAGCTTCACCGCGTCGCCTTCGACGGTAACGCCCCAGTCCAGCGGGCCACTGACCGAGACCTCTGCATCCTTCGGCAGGGCATCGCCCAGGTTGTCCAGCGTGATATCCCCGTTGGCCTTCGTCGTCGCGCCCTGGTACTTCGGCGTGTAGAGGTCCGCGACGTTCTCGGTAACGCGCAGCGGAATGCGGCCGATCTCTTCGCCGGTAGAGAGCGCGGAGACGACAATCACGTAGTCGTCGCCAGGCTTGGTCTCCACCGGGACAGTCAGCAGCATCGCGCCAGAATCCAGGTCCAGGTCTACTGAGGCACCCTCAACAGACTTCCCTTCGGCACCGATGCGCTCCAGTCGAGCCTGTGCGTTGCCGGCGTGCTCCACCGTCGGAACCAGGCGCTCCTGGTGTGCACCCGCCGCTACTGACTGCTGCTCAACCGTGCTCAGTACCGGCAGCGGCATGCGGAGGCGAACCTTCGCCACGCCGCGGATTGGATCCTCGTACGGGACGTGCGCCACGACCGGGACCTCAACATCAGTGAGCTGGCGATGCGAAACATCGACCGTGAGCTCGCCGGTGTCGGCGTCGATAGTGACGCCCTCCACGGGGCGCTCCAGCTCGAACTGGGTGCCCTCGAACGTGAGCTTCTCACGCTTCTTCGTCGCGCGATCATCGAACGTCGGTGCCGGGAACTTCGCCGTCTGCCCCGGCTCCACCTGCTGCTCCTTGTACTCCAAGGCGTACTGGGCAACGTGCGGCACGAATGTCGCAATCGCGGCCGACACCGGACGCGAGCCCGGGCCCTGCGAACCCTGCGCATCATAACGCTGGATCTTGTTACTCGGGTCCAGCATCTCCACCGGGATCTCAATGCGCTCGCCAACCTGGTCCATGCGTGGCGTGAAACGGACCACGCCCTCATCATCCACGCTCACCTGGGACGCGTCAACCCCGAACGGCAGCGAGCCCAGCTGGAACTCCGCGCGCTCCGGCTTCGCCTCCACCGGATTCGAATCGGGGTTATCAAAGCTCGGCGTGGCCTCCGCCGGTCTACCGACGGCCGCCTCAACCGGATCCCCGTACTCCAGGAACATGTGCGTCACCGCAAACGAATCCTGCGCCAACATCGCCTGCACGTTGCCAGCGTCCGACGCGTAGAACAGGCGGGCAATGTACGTATCGCCCTGCTTCGCATCATCCGGCACCTTGAAGTCACACGACGCAATGCGCGCCTGGTCATCCGGCGTCGTTGCCTTGCACTCGTGAACCCGTTCGCCTTCGTCGTCATACCAGACGATTTTGTAACTCAATCCCTTCGAAAGCGGCACGCCCGAACCAAACGTGCGAACCGTCTCCCCCGGAGGCGCCCAGTTGTTAAACGTGTTCCGCTTCTCCACGTGGAACTTCAAGGGGGCCGTCGATAAGGCGTAGCGCGGCGAGCTCACCAGCGTCGACCCCGCGTACGCCGAGCCTGCCCAGGCCTTCAGCCACGGCACATCCGAACCCGACCAGTAGTCGAAGTAGCCACCACTCGGACCTGGGCCGCCCCAGTAGCCCAGTGCCCACGGGTGGATCGCACCAACGTTGTTCGGCAGCTCCTTGCCGTCCGGTGTCAGGATCGAAATATAGGTCCATTCCCAGTTGATGTGCTTGGAATACATATTGCCCTTGGCCCACGAGCCCTCATCCCACGACTCCGCAACCCGGTGATGCCAGCTTCCTACCAGACCGGGATAGCTGTAAGTGTCACCGTAGGTACCCCGCCAGTACAGGTTAAAGTCACCATTCTCGTCCGTCGTGGTCACGGCGGTTTCCGCGATCCAGCTCTGGTCCTTCGCAATCTGCTCATTGATCCACAGCTGCAGCTGTTTCTCATCCTCCGGCGTCCACGATCGGCTACGCACCTTCTTGCCGAACTGCTTCTTGCCATACTCGAGCGTCTTCGCCACTGCCTCATCCGACAAGTAGGAGCCGACCACCATCATCCCAGCAGCCGGCGCATCCCCCGCATTGTTCGTCATCGACTCCTGGTAGCGCCGGTTATACGGCGTATCCACCGTATTCCAAAACATCTGCCCCGTGTACACACCAAACGGAGTTCCCGAGCCGTCATTCTCAACCCACTTCGAGCGGTCCTTCAGATGCTGCGCCGAGTTCCTCCGGTCCTGGTACGCCACGAAGAAGCCATTCACCTTGCCGCCACGCCACCAACCATTCGTCTCATACGAAGGCGTCACATTGCCCAACCAATTCGTCGGCGGCACAATACCCGCCGGCTGATGGATCAGGCGGTAGTCATCCCGCACGCTCTCCGGCAGCTCCACCCAGACGCGCAGCTTCTCACGCAACTGATCACGCCCGCGATCACCCGAACCAACCACGCCGACCGTCGCATCCGCCAAAAACTCACGCTCCACCCCACGCGCATCCACATACGGCTGCAGCTTCAGCGAAAAGTTCCCGTTCTCATCCACCTCCGTATAAAACGTCGGCGACGAATGCTCCGTATACACGCCCTCATACCACTGCGCGAACACACGAATCGGCTCGCGGCGCACCGGCGCCCACGTCCCCGGATGCAACGCCGGCGTCAAATTCCCCGAACCATCATCAACCATCACCGGCCGCCCCAGCGGCTCCCCCTTGCGGTTCGTCAGCACCTTCGCCGACGCACTCACCGTCCGCGCCGAACGCGCCACCTCCATCGGCAGCTTCACCGAACCACTCACCGTCGCCGGATCATCCGGATTCCCCGGCGAAAACAACGCCTCCGTCGAATGCAGCGCCTGCGCATAATCCGGCGCAACCACGTTCAGAAACGGCTTCGCGGCCTCCACATCAATCTGCGCCGACGCCTGCGGCACCACAATTGACGACGCCACCACCGCAGCAACCACCGCCATGCCCAACCGGGAAGTGTTCATGCGCAGACAACTCCATCTCTAAAAAAGATTGCAGTAATCTGTCAATTAAACCAGTAAACTAGTCCAAATCCAACACGGGCCCGGTTCAGAGGCGCGACGCAGCCAGCGTCGCCCGGTCCCGCGCCTCCTGCGCCGACTCACCCGTCGACGTCACCACCGCAGCACCATCCACAAAACGCACACCAGTCTCCGCGACCGACATCGCCTTCGCAAGGCCATCCACGCTCGGGACAACATCCTCCACCAGGACCATTGCGCCCGGGCTGACCAAGGTGGCGTCAATAGGCAGACCAATCACTGCCCTCGCGTGCAACGAACACTGGTTCAGGCGCTGCGTCGCACGCGTCAGCAACCCATCCAAGGACGGCCGCGGCCGCGCATCCGAGAAGTACACCTCATCACCGGCCACGAACATCTCCACCGCGTACACACCCTGCCCGCCGAGCGCCCCCGTAATCCTGGCCGCAATCGACCGGGCGTTCCCCGCCGCAGCCTCCGACAACACCGCCGGCTGCCACGCCTCCACCAAACGGCCCCCCACATGCCGCGTACCGATCGGCTCACAGAACCACGTCGCCAACTCACCCGTCGCCGGATCCACCGAACGAGCCGCCAAAATCGTCAACTCAAAATCAAACTCAATAAACCGCTCCACGACCACCGGACCCTCCGGGTCCACCTCCGCAGCCGCCTCCCACGCCTTGGCCGCCTCAACGTTCAGGTCCTGCTCGCTCCGCAGCACCGTCTGGCCCTGCCCCTCCGACGAGCGCCCCGGCTTCACGACGACCGGCAAACCCAACCGCAACGCCGCCTCCTCCAGCTCCTCCGGAGAACGGACGAACTCACAACGCAACGTCGGCAAACCCAAGGAATCCGTCGCCGTCGCACGCACGCCCTCACGCGAACTGCACAGCTCCTGCGCCTCCACCGACGGCGCCACAATCGACCCGGCGCGCTCCTCCAGCTCCTTCAGCACCTCAGAGTCCACCCCGGCGCCCGCCACCGTCAACGACGGATACCGCTGCTGCATGTCTTCCGGGTCTATTTCAGTGGTGCACAGGTGCGTCACGTCAAACCCGAGCTGCTTGAAGGACCACGCGAGCTCCTCCTCAACCACGCTGTCGCCCAGCACCAGCACTTGGCGAGGGTCACACCTCAAATCCCGCGCGGGGTCGAGCTGAGTGATGGGCTCGTTGTCGAGCTGCTGTTGCTGCTCTGGCTGCTGCTCTTCGGGCATTGCTGCGTTCATAGTGGTCAGCATATTCAGCCGCGTATGTGGCGAGCAAACTTGAGAGGGGAAGGTGTGCTCTCGAGCGGAGTCGGGAAATTGTGAACAAATTTGCTTGTGTGCGCTGTCACAAAAAGCGCAATTTTGTTCACGATTTTCCGAATAAAGTTGAGAGGCACATATCCACCCCTCGGCCCGAGCAAAAAAGAGGACCTGGGAGCGTCTCCCAGGTCCCGAACTTCGGAGGAAGCAGAAAGCTAGCGGTCCATTACGTCAAAGCGGACGATGGTCTGGTCGCGGCCAGGACCGACGCCGATGTAGCTGATCGGCGCGCCGGAGAGCTCCTCCAGGCGGAGGACGTAGTCCTGGGCTTTCTGCGGGAGTTCTTCGAAGGTGGTGCAGCCGGTGATGTCCTCGTCCCAGGCCGGCATCGTTTCGTAGATGGGGGTGGCGTGGTGGAAGTCGGACTGGGTCAGCGGCATTTCGTCGTGGCGGACGCCGTCGACGTCGTAGGCGACGCAGATCGGGATTTCGCCGATGCCGGTGAGGACGTCGAGCTTGGTCAGGAAGTAGTCGGTGAAGCCGTTGACGCGGGCGGCGTAGCGGGCGACGACGGAGTCGTACCAGCCGCAGCGGCGCTTGCGGCCGGTGTTCACGCCGACTTCGCCGCCGGTTTCCTGCAGGTATTCGCCCCACTTATCAAACAGCTCGGTCGGGAACGGGCCCGCGCCGACGCGCGTGGTGTACGCCTTGACGATGCCCAGGGTCGCCGTGATCTTCGTCGGGCCGATGCCGGAGCCGACGCAGGCGCCGCCGGCGGTCGGGTTGGAGGAGGTCACGAACGGGTAGGTGCCGTGGTCGACGTCGAGCATGGTGGCCTGACCACCTTCCATGAGGACGTGCTTGCCTTCGGCGAGTCCGGTGTTGAGGACGTTTTCGGCGTCGATAATCATGGGTTTGAGGCGTTCGGCGTAGGACATGAAGTAGTCCATCATTGCGTCCGCTTCGATGGAGCGGCGGTTGTACATCTTGACCAGCATTTGGTTCTTGACGTCCAGCGCCGATTCGATTTTTTGGCGGAGGATTGATTCGTCGAGGATGTCTTGGACGCGCAGACCGACGCGGGCGACCTTGTCGGCGTAGGTGGGGCCGATGCCGCGGCCGGTGGTGCCGATGGCGCGTTTGCCCAGGAAGCGTTCTTGGACGCGGTCGAGTGTCTGGTGGTAGGGCGCGACGAGGTGCGCGTTGCCGGAGATGCGCAGGCGTGAGGCGTTGGCGCCGCGGGCTTCGAGGCCGTCGATTTCGTCGAAGAGCGCTTCGAGGTTGATGACGACGCCGTTGCCCAGGATTGGGGTCGCGTTCTCGCTGAGCACACCTGCCGGCAGCAGCTTGAGTTCGTACTTCTCGCCGCCCACGACAACTGTGTGACCTGCGTTGTTACCGCCGTTGGGTTTGACTACGTAGTCGACTTTCCCACCGAGGATATCGGTGGCTTTGCCTTTCCCCTCGTCGCCCCATTGGGCGCCGACAATGATGATGGCGGACATTCTCTCTCCTTTTATAGGCACTAATCCGGGCTTATTGTAGCGTGAATGCCATGCGTCTTCTTCATTGTGCGTGTGCTAGCTCCCTCACAATTCCAGGTGCGGAGGAGGTCACACTGTCGGAGGTGCCGTCGAGAAGTGAGCTTTCCTTTCTTCTCGACGCCGCCAGCTCCGCCCTCCCCCACGACCCGACGCCGAGCTTGGCGGAGATCCAGAAGTCGCCGTCGGTGGAGCACCTGGGTGCCCCGCAGCTGGCGCCGCAGCAGCCGGAGGAGCGGCTGCGCGTGGTCGTGTCCGGCAGTGATGCTGCGCTGAGTGCGGTGCTGACGCGACTGATGCGCGCGGACGTGATGTGGGTGGAGGTGGCCTACCTGCCCACCGATCCGACGTCGCCGGCGGCGGTGGCGTGGGGCGCGGGGTCCGTGGACCTGGCCGTGGAGGGGCCGGTGGTGCCGTCGCCGTGTGTTAGGACGGACACGGGCGTGGTGGTGGCCGGTTCGGCGACGCTCTCCCACGGGGATGGGCGCAGCGAGTACGTGGGCGAGATCGTGGTGGATTCGCAGCAGCTGGTGATGCGCACTGGCGAAGAACCCTCCGCGCGGTTCTTCGGGCAGTTCGGGGCACGCCTGGTGCCCACACCGGATGCGCCGGGCCTGGCGGCGTCGCGCCTGGTCACGCCGCTCGTCGTGCCGGAGGGTCGGCGCGTGGACCCGCAGCGCCTGGAGGGGCTGGCGGGCATGCCGCTTGGCAGCTTGCTGACGAAAGGCAAAACGGTCGCCCCGGCTCTCACGGACCCGGCGACCGTTCTGACTGGCCGGGCTCTACAGTCCGGAGGGGAGGACATCACGCTGGTGGTGGACGGCGTCGCCCACCCGCGGCCGCTGCAGCGGGTGACGTTCTACCGCCACCTTCGCGACATCCAGTCGGTGCGCGGTTAGCGCAAATCGAAGGACTCCGGCGGGTACGCCGGCGTGTCAGAGGTCGGGGCCAGCGCCGCCAACGCCGACTCCCGCGACATACCGCACACCTGCAGCAAGTCCACCGTCAGCGAACGCGTCTGCGCCAGAATCGCGTACTCCGACAACACCGCGTCCTTCTCCAGGAGGTCCACCGACGAGCCCTGCGCCACCGCCCGCAACTCGTTCACAATCTGCGGGATCACGGTGGCCTGCGCGCGCCGCGACTTCACCTCGTACACCTCAGAAATATCCAGGCACGCCTTCGCCAACACGTCAATCAACTCAATCTGCTGCGGCGAGACGTGGTCACCGTCCTCGCACAGCACCAATGCGCGACGCGCCAGCACCCGGCACGAGCGCACCGCGTTATCCACCGGCGGGATCACCAAGCTCAGGGAATTGATGTAACGGCGCGCGCCCCACAGAAACGGCGAAATCTTCGTCGTCTCTTTGCCCGCGTTCACTGCCGACGCCATATCGTCAATATCCGTCTGCGACCCGCGGATCGCCTCCAACGCATCATCGATTACTTGAGGATCGCGGTCGGTGAGGCCGGAGGCGACGTCGTCAAGCACTGAACTCATCAACCCCATCAAGTTCGAAATCTCCGCGCGCACCGGCTCCATCGGCCCCTGCGGAATCAGAGCAATCGTGGCCAACGCCACCATGCAACCCACCGCCGCGTCAATCGTACGGTCAAAACCCGTCACCTCCGCGCCAGGCGGCATAATCGTCGCGATCAGAATCGAACCAATCGCCACCTGGTTATTCACCAACTGCGACTTCGAAAAGAACGACGCAATCAACAAACTGCCCGACACAATCGCCGCAATCTGCCAACCCCCATCCCCCAACCTGTAAAACAGCGAATCCCCCACCAGCACGCCCAACGCACAACCAATCGACAAGTCGATCGCCTTCGTAATGCGCTCCCCGCCCGACATGCCAATAATGATCACCACCGAAATCGGGGCAAAAAACGGCTTCGCGTTGCCAATAATGTCCCCCGCGATCCAATACGCAATACCCGCCGCAATGCCCATCTGCAGAATCGGCAACAGACGCTTGCGCACACGCATCAACCGCGCCTGAATCGACTGATCCACCGACGCCAACCGGGCACGCGTACCCATTCTCTCTTTCGCCATGCCATAACCATAGCGCCCCGGGTGGTCGTGCCGTTTTCGCTCGCTTTTCGTTTTGGTCGACCTCTTAGCGTTGACCAATGCAGGTCAGCGCGAAATCGGGATTTTGGCGTCGAAAAGCCTCAAAATGCCGTGACCTGCATTGGTCGACCGGAGGAGGTCGACGGGAGCGGCGCGGGTGAGGGCGGTCCACTACCTATAAATTTCTCCACGGTGCCCAACATCAACCACCAACACCGTCACGATGTCATCTTGAATCTCAGCAATTACCCGATAGTCCCCGACACGCCAACGCCACAACCCTGACATTCCACCTACAAGGGCTTTACCGCGGACGCGTGGATCATTCAACCGCGACAAATCACCCAAGACTTGAAAAAGCCGACGCTGTACCTGCTTGTCTAACCGCCGCACCGCCTTTCGTGCCCTAGGCGAAAACTCAATCTGCCAGGCCACACTCGGCCTTAAGTTCATCGAGGGTAACAGTTTCCAGCTCGCCCCTACGAACAGCTTCCGCCTCAGCCTGAAGCTCGTAGATGTATTCAGCGTCATCAAGATAGGCCTCAATTGCCTCACGGATGTAGAACGCCTTTGGCCTACCGGTCTTTGTAGCAAGCTCGTCAAGCCGACGTTTCTGGGCTTCGTCCATTCGCAAACTAATCACTGATCCACTCATGTATACATGTATACACAAGCCTGCCAAGCCTGTCACCCCAGGCCAGCAGTCCCTCGACAGCAAATACAAAATAGTCACATTTCAAGACACCTAACCGCATGAAGTGTGAAGTGCTGGAACCTTCCAGACGCTTTCAGTGCCAATAGACGCACCGCATTTTTCGCGACCTGGGCTTTTGCCGGATTCGGCGGAAGGGATTGCGTCCTTTGGCACTTGCGCGAAAGGAAGCGACACCAGATTCCAGGTTTTTGGAGAAGCGGCTTCGTAAAACCCCAGGTCGCGGGGACCAAGAGAGGGAATTTGGTGCGCGGGCAAAAGGCCAAGACACCAAATTCCCGGATTCCAGAAAACCGCCACGACAAAACCCCAGGTCGCCCGGCCACGAATAGGAATCTGGTGCACAGCAGGCCCCCAAAGGGCCCCAAAAGGCCCGAACCACCCCACACACGAAGAAACCCCCAGGACCTCGAGGGCCCCAGGGGTTTCAGGAAGAGCAAGCAGTAAAACTTACTTGGACACGGAGGTGCCAACGGAGCGCAGGTCCTGGCAGGCCTCGATGACGCGGTCGGCCATGCCCTGCTCAGCCTTCTTCATGTAGGAGCGTGGGTCGTAGACCTTCTTGTTGCCCACTTCGCCGTCAATCTTCAGGACGCCGTCGTAATTCTCGAACATGTGGGAAACCACTGGGCGGGTGAAGGCGTACTGGGTGTCGGTGTCAACGTTCATCTTGATGACGCCGTAACGCAGGGACTCCTCGATCTTCTCCTTCTCGGAGCCGGAGCCACCGTGGAAGACGAAGTCGAATGGGTTGGTGCCAGCTTCGAGGCCGAGCTTCTTCTCTGCAACCTTTTGGCCCATGTCCAGGACCTCTGGGCGGAGCTTCACGTTGCCTGGCTTGTATACGCCGTGGACGTTGCCGAAGGTTGCGGCCAGCAGGTAGCGGCCGTTCTCGCCGGTGCCGAGGGCGTCGATGGTCTTCTCAAAGTCCTCTTCGCTGGTGTACAGGTTGGCGCCAGCCTTTGCCTGGACGCCGTCTTCTTCGCCACCGACGACGCCGATCTCGACCTCGAGGATGATGTTGGCCTTGTGTGCCTTCTCCAGGAGTTCCTGGGCGACCTCAAGGTTGTGGTCGATTGGGATGGCGGAGCCGTCCCACATGTGGGACTGGAACAGTGGGTTCTCGCCGCGGTCGACGCGCTCCTGGGAGATCGCGATGAGTGGGCGGACGTACTCGTCGAGAACCTCGAGCTGGCAGTGGTCGGTGTGCAGCGCGATGTTGACGTCGTAGTGCTTAGCGATCTCATGTGCGAACGCAGCAAGCGCCTGGGCACCAGCAACCTTGTTCTTCACGGACAGGCCAGAGCCGAACTCTGCGCCGCCGGTCGAGAACTGGATGATGCCGTCAGACTCGGCTTCTGCGAAACCACGAATTGCGGCGTTGATGGTCTCAGACGAGGTGCAGTTGATGGCCGGGTATGCGAACCCGCCCTTCTTTGCAGTGTCGAGCATCTGGTTGTAGACCTCAGGGGTTGCAATTGGCATGAAGATAACCTCCACTAGAGCTTCTTAGGTACGCCAACCAGTATGCCTGCTTTACTGACTATTTGCAGCCGCCACCCGAGCAGCCGCCTCCAGCAGCATCCACCCGGAAAGCTGTACCGAAAGGTCCCTCTCATCAATTCGGACCAACCCGACGGCCTCGCTCAAGGACGAAGGCCCGAGCCCGTAATTGTGGGGAAGGCGGGCGTCTTCGGTCCATCGCGCGGAGAAGATCGGCAGTCCGTCGACCTCCAAACGATGGGACCAAAGGGACTCCGCCGAGGCCATAATCAGCCTTGATGCTATCTTTTTGGTCGCGATGTTCTGGCGGGAATCTTCAGGGAGACGGACTGCAACATCGGCAAGGTAGCGTGCCAGAATTCCCTTGAAGAGTCCGCCGTCGCCGTCGCCGGATTCGTAGGACTTGTTCAGAATCACCCCCTGGGGGGTAGCCATATGCAGGACAATCGCTTCCACAATTGCCCGGATATGTGTGATGTAAAACACGGAATCGTCGGCGCGTTTTGAGTACGCGAAGGAGTCGATTGGCTCGTCGTCGCGAAGTCCGACGTCGGCGCGCAACGCCAGCGCGATCTCTAGGCTCGCGCCGAGCACCGTGCCCTGGTTGTACGTATACAGCTTGTCGACGACCTCCGGGCCATGCATCCGCATCCGGATCCCGTCCTGCACCAGGCCTGATTCGGTGACCAGGTTGTCGAACGTCCAGTCAAGCAGCTCGCGGGCCTTGTCCAGGCGGCCGGTGCGCGCGAACAAGAGGGCGGCCGGGCCGTTCGAGGGCACGTTGTAGAAGGTTTCCTCCGTGCGCCACGGCAGCACACCCATCACCGGGTCGATGCCTGCGAGCAGGTCGAACTCCAGGGCGTCGAGGGCCTTCGTGCGGCGCGCCAAACCCTCGTCGACGGCGCGGTTCCACGCCAGGGCCAGCCAGGCCTTGTCGTCGTAGTACTTGTTCTTCGTCAGCTTGCCCAGGTTGCGGCGCTGGATGCCACGCAGGGTGTCTTTGAGGCGGCGCTTGTGGGTTTTGGTGGGGCGTCGAATAGCGGCGTCGATTTGGCAGTCCAAATAGTGGGCCTGCCACCAGTAGTGCCAGTGCCAGTAGAGGCGATCCTTCGAGCCCGGCGGCCACGTGACCACCGCGAGGTTCGTCTTCGGCAGCCCCCACAGGCGGGAGGCGTGTCGCTCCTGCACAGCCGATTGAGCCAGGTCAGCGCGGTGCGACCATGTTTCCGCGGCGGTTTCTTCCACAACCTTCACCTTTCACCAAGCAGTACTCAAGTCGGCGTGCTGGCGTATCCACGCGTGCATCGCGATGCCCGCAGCAACACCAGCGTTAATCGAACGCGTCGAGCCGAACTGCGCAATCGAGCACGTCATCGACGCCTCGCGCTGCGTCTCGTCCGTAATGCCGGGACCTTCCTGCCCGAACACTAACACGCAGCGCTGCGGAAGTTCCGCCGTTTCGAGCGGCACGCAGCCGGGCGTGTTATCGATCGCCACAATCGGCAGGTCGTGCTCCTTGGCCCACTGGGCGAAGTCCTCGATCGTCGCGTGGTGGCGGATGTGCTGGTAGCGGTCCGTCACCATCGCGCCGCGCCGGTTCCAGCGCCGCCGCCCAATGATGTGGACTTCCTCGGCCAGAAACGCGTTCGCGGTGCGCACCACGGTGCCGATGTTGGCGTCGTTTTCAAAGTTCTCAATCGCGACGTGGAACGGGTGGCGCCGCTGATCCAGCTCCTCGCGGATCGCCTCCAGCGACCAGTAGCGGTAAGCGTCCACTACGTTGCGACGATCCCCCTCCTCCAAAAACTGCGGATCCAGGCGGGGGTCATCCGGCCACGGGCCCTCCCACGGGCCTACGCCGTGGCGGCCCTCATTCCACTCCGTCGGTCCTTTGGCCTGCTCAGCCTGCTCAGTTGAGTCCAAGGTCCTCGAGCCCCAGCAGGAATCGGTAGTCCAGGCCGGCCTCGTGCAGGGCGTCGGCGGCGCCGGTTGCGCGGTCCACCACGGTGGCCACCGCGACGACCTCCGCGCCCTCAGCGCGCACGGCCTCCACCGCGGTCAGCGGCGAGTTGCCCGTCGTGGTGGTGTCCTCCACCACGAGGACCTTCTTGCCAACAATCGACGGCCCCTCAATCCGGCGCTGCATCCCGTGCTTCTTCGCCTCCTTGCGCACCACGAACGCGTCGATCGGGCGGCCGGCGGCGTGCATCACGGCCGTGGCCACCGGGTCCGCACCCAGCGTCAGACCACCGACCGCGTCGAACTCCAGGTCCGCCGTCATCTCACGCAACAGCTTGCCGATCAGCGGCGCAGCCTCATGGTGCAACGTCGCACGACGCAGATCCACGTAGTAGTCCGCCTCCTTCCCGGAGGAAAGCGTGACCTTGCCGCGCACCACGGCCAGTTCCTTCACCAGCTCTGCGAGGCGTGCTTTATCGTTCATGATCGGTTGGCTCCTTCTCGGTGTCCGGGGTGTCTGACGTGTCGTTGAAAATTGTGGAGGGCTGCTGCTCGCGGCGCACTCTGGTCAAATCATAGAGCTCCGCGTCGTCTTCGGCAGGTGAACCGTCCGCGATCGGCGCCACAGAATCCGCACCGACCTCGTGGTCCTCCAACTCGCCGAATCCGCCGCCCGTCACGCGGGTCGGCAGCTCAAGTGGTTCCTCCGGGCGCTGCACCTGCGGGGTCTCCGGCTCAAGTGCCTCCTCGGCACCGAGCACCGGCGCAAGCGCCGCCGCCTCGCGCGGTGGCAGCGTGCGTGCCGCGTCCGCCAGCAACGCCAGCGGCGCGAACGTGTCCTCCCAGTCCTGTGGCGTCGAACCGCGCTCCAGCTGGGCCAACACCCAGTCTTGTTCGCACCACACCGCGCACACGCTTTCGGGCATCTCGCGCAGGGCGGTGCGCACGCGCACATCGATGAAGCGCAGGACGGGACCGGGCTCATTCGTGAACAGCTCGAAGCCCTCGACGGTTTCCACCAGCACCAAATCCGCCGAGGAATCCGCCTGGAACTGCGGGCGGCGCATATCCACCACGATGTCGCTGACCTCACCCGTTGCGACGGCCACCACCGTCACACCGCCAAGGTCCACCACGCGAACATCATGGCCGTAGACCTGGCCCGCCACGACATCGCGCGGTTCCGCACCGGACGCCGCCGCACCCCGGTGCCACTCGTCGACCAGGTACTCATCCACCTTGGAGAAGCGGAAGCCGTGCTGCTCCGCCCACAGGCGGCGCTCCCGGCGCGACGCGCCCGGCAGCTGCAGGCCCGACATGCGGTGCGGGCGCTTCGGGGCAGGCTCGGGCGCCGGTGTTGGCTCGGGCTCCGGCTCCGGCTCCGGGGCCTGTTCCAGCTCTAGCTGTGGCTCTGGCTCCGGCGCAGGTTCCGGTTCGGGTTCCGGTTCCTCTTCCACCTCGAGCGCAGGCTCCTCTTCGACCTCAGGCTCCACGTCCGGCTCAGCCTCAGGCGAGGGCTCGGCTGGTGGCGGAGGGGGCGTCGATAAGGAGGGAGACGCAGGTGCAAACCACAACCAGACAGCCGCGACCACGAGCAGCGCGGCCAGCCCAAACAACACGTAAGCAATCATCGAAGATTGATACTACAGTGCCGTGGCGACCTTATTCCCCAACCGTGCACTCCACTGCGACCAGCCACCCACATAATGCGTGGCCACCGGCAGGCCCGCGTGCTCCATCGCCGCGATGAGCAGCGCGGAGTGGTTGCCCGAACCCGAGTACGTAATCATCTTCGCCGGGTCCGTATTCTGCGTCACTCCCAGGCTTGCGAAGCGGTCGCGGATGTAGTCCGTCTCCTTGACCTTCCTCGTTTCCTTGCAGAACAGGTCCGCCGCCGGCAGGTTCAGCGCAGACGGGATGTGGCCCGCCTTCAAGTCCAGTACTTCTCGACGCCCAGCAAAGCGCTTCTCATCACGCGCATCAATCAGGATGCCCTCGAACTGCTGTACGTCCTCCAGCGTCGCCACCGGAAGCTTGCTGCCCTCCAGTTCCAGGTCGCGCGGCACAACCACGTTGCCTGGGCCGGCGATGGTCTTGAGGCCCTCGGCCTCCCACTCGCGGAAGCCGCCGTCGATAATGTGGACGTGCTCCAGGCCAGCCCAGCGCATGATCCACCACGCGCGGGCGGCGAAGACGCCGGAGCCCTGGTCGTAGATGAAGACCGGGCGGTTCGCCTCGACGCCCCACTCCTCGAGCGCCTCATCGATCACGGCGAGTGACGGCAGCGGATTGCGGCCCTCGCGGCGGCCCGGCATGCCCACGAGGTGGCCCTCCAGGTCACCGTAGACGGCCGTCGGAATGTGCTCGGACTGAAACTTCTGCCAGGCCTTGCCTGCCTCCGGCTCCCAAGAAACATCGAGCACCGTCTGCTTCTTGCCGGACTTAATACGTTCGTACAGCTCCTGCGGAGAAATAAAAACAGTCATACATAACACCATACGCGTATGCCTCACGCTGTATAGCCAGGTGCGAGCTGGATCACTCCCGAAGCAGCCAATCCCTCCAACCATTCATCAATCCCGGCCTTCGGACAATCCGCCCCTATCGACGCCGCCAACATCCCACCCGGGCCCATCTCCACCCGGCAACCAAACGCCAACAACGTCTCCGCCAGCGAAAACGGCGATTCCCCCTGCGGCAAAATCCGCACCGTGGACGCGCCCCCGCGCACCACAACCTTATTCACGTGGAACATGCCGCCAACGCGCACGCACTCCACGATGTCCCCCACCGCCAACGACACATCCACAAATGGCACCGATGCAACAACGAAGTGGCCGCCGCCAAGCTGGTGAGCCTCAAGTTGCTCGTTCTCCACGCCTGGCACGGCCACCCGTGTGTAAATCGTCGTCGTTGGTTGCATGGACAGCAGTGTAGCCCGAACGCTACTTCGCTGCCGACACCGCCAACTCCTCGCCGCCTTCCGCGACATCAACCTGCACCGCGTCACCGTCGCGGATCGCGCCGGCTAGCAGCTCCTTCGCCAACCGGTCACCGATCGCCTGCTGGATCACGCGACGCAACGGACGCGCGCCGTAGGCAGGGTCGTAGCCGCGGTCCGCGAGCCACGCCTTCGCGGCGGCCGAAACGCGGAGCTGGAGGCGTCGAGAAGCAAGGCGATCGGCGAGCGTGCCCAGCTGAATATCGACGATGCCCACCAGCTGCTCCTTCGTCAGCGGCTCGAACACCACCACATCATCGAGGCGGTTGATGAACTCCGGCTTGAAGTGCGCCTTCACCGCGTTCATGATCTGCTCGCGGTCACCGCCCGCGCCCAAGTTCGACGTCAGGATGATCACCGTGTTGCGGAAATCCACCGTGCGGCCCTGGCCGTCCGTGAGGCGTCCCTCGTCGAGGACCTGCAGTAACACGTCGAATACATCCTGGTGCGCTTTCTCAACCTCGTCGAACAGCACCAGCGAGTACGGGCGACGGCGCACAGCCTCAGTGAGCTGGCCGCCAGCGTCGTAGCCGACGTACCCCGGAGGGGCACCAACCAAACGCGCGACCGAATGCTTCTCACCGTACTCCGACATATCGATGCGCACCATCGCCGCCTCATCATCGAAGAGGAACTCCGACAGCGCCTTCGCAAGCTCCGTCTTACCCACACCAGTCGGGCCCAGGAACAGGAAGGAACCAATCGGACGGTTTGGATCCGCAACGCCCGCACGCGAACGCCGCACCGCATCCGACACAGCCACGACAGCTTCCTTCTGACCCACAACGCGGCCAGCCAGGATTGCCTCCATGTCCAGCAGCTTCTCGGTCTCACCCTGCATCATCTTGCCCGCAGGGATGCCCGTCCACGCCGACACAACCTCAGCAATCACCTCAGGAGAAACCTCCTCCGTGAGCATCGTCCTTGACGACGCCCCCGCCGCCTCCTCAGCGTCCTTGACCTGCTGCTCCAGCTCCGGAATGCGGCCGTAGCGCAGCTCCGACACCTTCGCGTAATCGCCCTCGCGCTCCGCGATCTCGGACTCGTTGCGCAGGTGCTCCAACTCCTCCTTCGCAGCCTGCACCTTATCGATCTCCGCCTTCTCATTCGACCAACGCGCCTTCAGCTCACCGAGCTTCTCGCGCTGATCCGCCAACTCCTGGCGCAGATCCGTCAGACGCTCCTTCGAGGCCTCGTCGGACTCCTTCTGCAGCGCGATCTCCTCGATCTCAAGCCTGCGAACGATACGCTCCAGCTCATCAATCTCCTGCGGCGAAGAATCAATCTCCATTCGCAGACGCGAGCCCGCCTCATCAACCAGGTCAATCGCCTTATCCGGCAAGAACCTGTTCGTGATGTACCGGTTCGACAGCTCCGCAGCCGCCACCAACGCCGAGTCCTGAATCCGCACGCCGTGGTGCACCTCGTAGCGCTCCTTCAAGCCACGCAAGATACCGATCGTGTCCTCCACAGTCGGCTCGCCCACGTACACCTGCTGGAAACGACGCTCCAGCGCCGCATCCTTCTCGATGAACTGGCGGTACTCATCCAATGTCGTCGCACCAACCAGCCGCAGCTCGCCGCGCGCCAACATCGGCTTAATCATGTTGCCTGCATCCATCGCGCCCTCGCCCGTGGCGCCAGCGCCGACGATGGTGTGGAGCTCGTCAATAAACGTGATGATCTGCCCGTCGGACTCCTTAATCTCGTCCAACACCGCCTTCAGGCGCTCCTCGAATTCGCCACGGTACTTCGCGCCCGCAACCATCGACCCGAGGTCCAGGGAGATCAGCGTCTTGCCCTTCAGCGACTCTGGGACGTCGCCCGCCACGATGCGCCTTGCAAGGCCCTCGACGATCGCCGTCTTACCGACGCCCGGCTCACCAATCAACACCGGATTATTCTTCGTACGACGGGAAAGCACCTGCACCACGCGTCGAATCTCCGAATCGCGACCAATGACCGGGTCAATCTTGCCCTCGCGCGCACGCGCCGTCAGGTCCGTCGAATACTTCTCCAGCGCCTGGAACTGATCCTCCGGCGACTCAGTGGTGACCTTCTTATTGCCGCGAACCGACTGGAACGCCGCCTTAATCGCCTCAAACGTGGCGCCGCGCTTCTTCAGCAGCTCCGCCGCGTCATCATTCCCGCGCGCGATACCCGCCAGCAGCACCTCAGTAGAGACGAACTCGTCACCGAGTTCGCCCGCCAACTCCTGCGCCGCGTTCAACGCATTCAGGCCGTCACGGTTAAAGTTCGGATTCGCCATATTCTGGCCCTCCGCCTTCGGGTAGGAATCGACCAGCTCAGCAGCCTCCTTCGCGACCGTCTGCGGGTCCACACCCGTCGCCTGCAGCACCGGCGCCGCGATGCCATCCTCCTGCTTCAGGATCGCCTCAAGTAAATGCGCCGGGCGAATATCCGGGTTGCCCTTCGCCGACGCCTGCTGCAGCGCCTGCTGCAACGCCTCCTGCGTTTTCGTAGTTGGGTTAAACGAAGACATGTCCGTTTTCCTTTCTCTTTGCGTTTTGTTTTGTTGTTCACTCTCCCTAACGCACGAGAAGTTGAGTCTGTTCCACTCAAGGTTGGATGTGGGGCGTTTTCGGGGGTGGCGCTGCAGATTTTGGGGCTCGGCGAGCCCTTGGAAACGCTCTGAAACCCCACGTCAAAACGCAAATGGTAGTAACAGGATTGTAGTAATCCCCGAAAATGGCCCCAAAAAGCGGATTACTACATTCCTGTTACTACCATCTAGAAAAATGCCGGCCCTATTCCTGGGCAGCCACGGCCCCTGAGCCGTGTTTCTTGGCGGGCACCCACTTCAGCGCGAACGCCACGACCACCACCGCAACGGCGATCAGGAACGACACCCAGCCGAACGCGGTGGTAAACCCGGCGATGATGGCGATTGGGGCGAGGATAGTCATACCGATCTCGAATGGGGCGAAGCCGACGTAGGCCACACCGTATTCGTTGAGAGTGCCGGACTTCAGTTTGGGGTCGACCATCTTGAGCAGGGCGATACCGGTCGCGACGGCGGCGGTTGCCCAGCCCCAGCCGAAGATGCCGCGCTCGAGCCAGTTTTCGCCGAAGAAGAGCGGGCCGGCCCAGGCCATCCATACGACGCAGAAGACGGTGCCGAGCACGAACATGATGAGCAGGGCTTGCCAGTACCCGGCGAGTGCTGCGGGGACGATGGAGGCGATGCCGAAGGCGATCATGAAGTCGGTGGCGGCGCCGGAGACGGTGGAGATGGTTTCGCGGTCGAGGTAGTTGGGTCGCTTGAAGGCGACGAGGAGGCCACGGCCGATGAGTCCGATGACGAATGCCATGGCGAACAGTGGGATGGAGACGTTGCTCCACATGCCTTTGATCCAGGTGTTGACCATGTAGGCGATCAGCACGGTGATCAGGATGAATCCGGCGTGGAGTGCCAGCGGTTCGATGGAGGACGGGTTGGTGGTTGCGCGTCCGATGGAGGGACGCTCGGACTCGGTGGCGATGTAGCCGGTGCGCAGGTCTTCAGGCAGGGTGCCGCGCAATTGGGTTGCTTTGCCTTTCCGGATACCCCAGTTCGCAGCAATGACCCCGCCTACGATGGCCACCAGGGTGCCGACGGTTGCGGAGGTGAAGCCGATGGAGGACGCCTCGGCGATACCGATGTCCTCAAGTGCGGAGCCGACGGCGGCGGCGGTGCCGAAGCCACCGACGAAGCCGACCGGGAGCATCATGCCGAACCATGGTTCGGTGCCAAAGAGTGGCGCGAAGAAGTACAGCCCCAGCAGGATGAAGATGCCCCACTGGCCCATGAACATGGCCGTCGAGTAGCCCCACATGTTGCGGGCACCTGAGGCAACGGAGCCGCCGAGGTTCATGGAGTAGGCCATGGAGGCGAACACGACGGCGATGAGCAGCGTTGTGTAGGTGCCGACTTGGTCGGACCAGTGAATCACGCCGAGGACTTCTTGCCCGAGGATGAGCCCGAGCAGTCCGGCGGTGATCGGTGCCGGCAGGAGCAGCGCCTGTAACACTTTCAGTCGGTTTCGGAGCACGTTTCCGATGATGAGCAGGATGGAGATCCATCCGATATCCGTCAGAAGTGTGTACGGCGTGTAGTCCACTGCGGCACCTTTCTCTCTAATTGTTTCCCTGCTCACACTAGTCCACCTCACCGAGGCTGAGAAACAGTACCCTGGCCCTATGAGAAAGTTTGCCCCCGTCGCGGATGGCCCGAATGCGGCCGCATTGCAAGTGCTCGCGGAGCAGGATTCCGAGGTGCGCGCCACCCTGTTTGGGCGGATTGTGGAGCAGTATCCGCAGGCAGCGATGGTCTTTCCGGAAGGTGCTACGGAGGTGCCCCAAGTACTTGTCGACGCCACTTCGTTCACCCTCGCCGCCACCCAGGAGTCCGAGTCGGCGGGGGCAGCAATCCCTGAGGCAACCCTTATCCCGCTGCGCGAGTGGGCGTTGGATCTTCGGCGCACTGGGTTTCCGGCGTCGGAGTTTCCGGCGGTGGCGGAGATCGTTGGTGGGGTTGTGGGCGTCGATACGCAGGTGTTGGTGCGGGCGGCCCGCGAGATGGAGCGGGTGTCGCGGGAGGCTGACGAGGCCGGGGTGGCCGCCGCGTCGGTGGCGCAGGTGACCTCGGTTGTACAGGACGGGTCAGCGTGGGTCGTGCGGGCGGAGGCGTCCGCGGCGGTGGGCTATGCGGCGGGGCAGGCGCTGCCGGTGATGCGCGCGGGCAACCAGGGCGTGTGGTGGGCGTTGGCTCCGGCGGTGCCGCCGAACCGGTTCGGGCAGCTGGAGTTCCACCTCGACGGGCCGGATGTCCAGGTCGGCGACTACCTGACGCTAGGGGCCGCGCGAGGCCCTGCGGTGCGGGCGAACCGGCCGAAGATGCTGCTCGTGGCGGTGGGGACCGGTTGGGCGGCTGCGAAGTCGGTGGTGTTCGGGCTCATCGAGGAACGCATCCGCCCCGAGGTGCACCTGGTGCTGTGCGGGGACAACGCGGACGATTTTTACGACACCCGCACCATCAACTCGCTTGCCGATTCTCAAGTTTGGCTGCAGGTTACGCGCGTCGCGCCGACCCCGGGCGAGTTTGGGGAGAGTTCCGCGAAGGCCATTTGGGTGCCGGGGTCGGCGTTCGTGTCGGCGCCGGGCACGTGGTGGGATCACCAGATCGTGCTGTGTGGCAAGGGCTCCGAAGTTGCGGAGTACCGCGAGGCCCTCGAGGCCGCTGGCGCTAGCGGGATCCTTACATGCGCGACTGACGCAGCGGTCCAGTTTCCGAAAGCCTAATCAGCGGGACGTCCTCCTGCACGGCCGCGACCTGCGCGATGTCGATGTCGGCGTCGAGGAGTTCGGGGCCGTAACCGGCCTCCACAATCCGGTGCCCGTCCGGCGCCACAACAGTGGAGAACCCGATGCCGGTTGGTCCGGACTTCTCGCCGGCCTCGGTCTCGTGGTTCGGGCGGGACTGCCCGGCCGCCGCGATGAACGCGCCGGAGTCGAGGGCGCGGGCGCGCGTCAATAAGCGCCACTCCTCAAGCTTGCCTGGGCCGTCCGCCCAGCTCGTGGGCACCACGATGACGTGCGCGCCCATCGCCGCCAGCGCCTTGAACTGCTCCGGGAAGCGGATGTCGAAGCAGGTGGCCACACCGATGGTGGCGTCGCCGTGCCGGAACGTGAGCAGGGTATCGCCGGCCTTGACGGTGCGGGATTCGTGGTAGCTGTGGGCGTCGTAAAGGTGCACCTTGTCATAGGTGAGGATGCGTGGGGTGTCGCTGTGACCGTCGAGGATGAGGGTGGTGTTGTAGACGCGGTTGATGCTGCCGACGGTGTCCGCCGGGCGGAACGAGCCCGCGACGATGGTCACGCCCAGCTCCTTGGCCAGCGAAAACAGCCCCTGCGTGAACGGCCCGTCGGTGTCCTCGGCCTGGTAGTCGAGGCGGCCAGCCCCGAACGCGTGCGAGGCCGCCTCCGGCAGCACGATGAGCGTCGCGCCCCGGCGCGCGGCCTCCCTAACCTGGGGTTCTATGCGCGAAAGGTTGCGCATTTTATCAGGTCCGCTGGTAAATTGTGCCAATGCGATACGCATGTGGATAACTTTAGCGAATCTGAAATTTTATCCACAGGGTTTCGGGGTTTTTCCTTGCCCTGCTTCGGCGGGTTTTCGAGGATGGGTGCATGCATTTATCAACAATCGTCCCGTCCCTCGCCCGCTCCCACCGCGTCGCCCACACGTCGCTCCCCCGCGCTGAGCTGCGCGACAGCGCCAGCGCCGCCGCGTTACGCTCGCTGGAAGATCGCGCCCAATCGCTTTTCGACGCCTCCACCACCGCCCTCAACACGCACTTGGAATCCATCGCCTCATTTGCGGACGACTGCATCCACTGCGACACCCGCCTCGCGGAGGCGTTGCGCCATGTCTGACACCTACCGCCCAGCCCTGGATGCCGGGCAGCTGATGGTCGCCGCGGGCGTGATCGATGGCGCCGTCGCCGAATTCCGCGCCCGCTCCCAGGTGTGCCACGGTGCGAGGTCCGACCTGGTAGGGGCGGGTTTTCGCGGTTCCGCACCTACCGCGGCTCTGCAACGCCTCCAGCGTGTCGACGCCACCTTCGCCCACCCCGCCGACGACCTCACCCAGGCCGCCAAGGTGCTACGCCGCTACGCCACCTGGCAGGCGCGCCTCGACGCGATGGCCCGATCCCTGCGCGGCAGCCCCGTCTACGCGCTGGCCGTGCAGGTGTTGAACGGGGTCTCGCGGACCTTCGACACGCTGTGCGCCGCCGAGCTCGAGGCCCTGTGCAAGGCGCACGAGCGGGAGCTGGAGGCGGCTCGCGGACACGTGCCACTCATCGCCTACCACGGCGTGGACCTTGGCCAGGTACACCGGACAAACCTGACAACGCTCGATCCGGCGCGCCGCGAGCTGGTCACGGCCGCGGGCGCGACCGTACTAGAAGCCGGGCCTGTGTCGGCGACGCTGGCGGTCGGTGACGTGGTGGACCCGGCGCGCGTGATCACCATGGTCGCGGGCGTATCCACCGGCCGGCCAGAGGGCTTGGGCGGTGAGCTTGCGCGTGCGCAGTTCCTCGCCGAGCGCACCGGCGCGACAGTGATCCTCTGGCAGGGCTACGACCCGCCACCCAACGTGGTCAACGGCCTGGACCCCGGCCCGGCGCGCCACGGCGCCGACGACCTCTCCGCCTTCCAACTCGCGCTCACCGACCGCTTCCCCAACGCCCACCGGGTGGTCCTCGCCCACAGTTATGGCACACGCGTGGCCACCGAGGCGGCGGTCCACCACGGCCTACTTGCCGACCAGCTCTGGCTCGTCGGCAGCGCCGGCGTCGCCGGTACTCACGTGAGCGACCTACAACTGGCAGGGCCGGATTCTCGCGTAGTCGCCGTGGATTCTCCCGACGATCCGATCCTGTGGACCAGGTCCGGTCCGCAGGCGGTGCTGGGGGCGTCGCCAACTGATCCTGCCTACGGCGCGCACGTCCTACCTGGGGTGACGGGCGGACATAGCGCCTACTTCACAGACGAGGCCTTTGTGTCAGATCTCACACAATCTTTCGAGTTCCAGGAGACACAAAGGTAACATGATAAGCGGTTAATTTATTCTTCAAATAAAAGGAGATTTTAGGAATGGCTCAGAACTTCGCCTCGGCATTCGTTGCCAAGCTGAAGGAGCTCGGCGTCAAGCGCATCTACGGCCTCGTCGGTGACTCCCTCAACCCGCTTTCCGACGCCGTCCGCACCCAAGGCATCGAATGGGTCCACGTGCGCAACGAGGAAGCCGCCGCATTCGCCGCCGGCTCCGACGCACTCGCAACCGACGAACTCGCAGTGTGCGGCGCATCCTGCGGCCCAGGCAACACCCACTTCGTCCAAGGACTCTTCGAGGCGCACCGCAACGGCGCAAAGGTCCTCGCGATCGCCTCGCACATCCCGTCCTTCCACATCGGGTCATCCTTCTTCCAGGAAACCCACCCCGAAATGCTCTTCCAGGAGTGCTCTTCCTACTGCGAGATGGCAAACTCCGCCGACCAGGGCATGCGCGTCGTCCACAACGCCATCCAGAACACCATGTCCGGCAACGGCGTATCGGTCGTCGTCGTCCCAGGTGACGTCTTCGCACAAGAAGTCACCGCCGACGCCTCAACTCTGTCCGGCAACTACGCCACCGGCGGCAACAAGCGCGTCTACCCAGACCCAGCCGAAGCCGCCCGCCTGGTCGAAGCCATCAACGAGGCAGACACCGTCACCCTCTTCTGCGGCTACGGAGCCAAGGACGCCCGCGACGAAGTCTTCGCACTCGCCGAAAAGATCAAGGCACCAGTCGGCCACTCCTTCCGCGGCAAGATGTACATCGAGTACGACAACCCATACGACGTCGGCATGTCCGGCCTCCTCGGCTACGGCGCCTGCCACGAAGCCTCCGACAAGGCAGACCTCTTCATCATGGTCGGCACCGACTTCCCATACACCGACTGGCTGCCCAGCAAGAACGTCGCCCAGATCGACATCGACGGCGCCCACATCGGCCGCCGCACCAAGGTGCACTACCCGGTCATCGGAGACGTCAAGAGCGTCATCGAAAACATCCTCCCACACATCGAGGAGAAGAAGGACCGCTCCTTCCTGGACGCAATGCTGAAGCGTCACGCTGAGCTGCTGGAGTCGGTCGTCGGCAAGTACACGACGGAAGCCCGCGAAGCCCGCACCCCAATCCACCCAGAGCTCGCCGCCTCCGTCCTCGACGAACTCGCCGACGAAGACGCCTACTTCACCGTCGACACCGGCATGTGCAACGTGTGGTCCTCCCGCTACCTCACCCCCAACGGCAAGCGCGACGAGTCCGCGTCCTTCCTGCACGGCACCATGGCCAACGCCCTCCCGCAGGCCATCGGCGTCCAAGCCGCATTCCCCGACCGCCAGGTCATCTCCTGGTCCGGTGACGGCGGCCTCGGCATGCTGCTCGGCGAACTGCTCACCGTCAAGCTGCACAACCTGCCAGTGAAGACCATCGTGTTCAATAACTCCTCACTCGGCATGGTCAAACTCGAAATGCTCGTCCAAGGCTTCCCCGAGCACGAAACCGACCACGACGGCGTCAACTACGCCAACATCGCCGAAGGCGTCGGCATCAAGTCCTTCCGCATCGAAGACCCAAAGGACCTGCGCCCGAAGCTCAAGGAGGCCCTCGCGTACGACGGCCCCGTCCTCGTCGACATC
Source organism: Corynebacterium sp. UMB10321 (assembly GCF_030228725.1). Classification (NCBI taxonomy): domain Bacteria; kingdom Bacillati; phylum Actinomycetota; class Actinomycetes; order Mycobacteriales; family Corynebacteriaceae; genus Corynebacterium; species Corynebacterium sp. UMB10321. The sequence continues at coordinate 30,676 of NZ_JASOZC010000012.1, forward strand.
GTCACCGACCCGGACGCCCTGTCCATGCCGCCAAACATCACCTGGGACATGATGAAAGGCTTCACCGCCGCTGCAACCAAGACCGTCCTCGACGGTGGCGTCGGCCGCATGGTCGACCTCGCACGCTCCAACCTCCGCCACATCGGCGGCGCAGCGTCGATCACCTTTAAGTAGTGGTCAGTTAGGCTCCAACGCCTTTGCGGCCCCGGGTTTCTGCCCGGGGCCGCTTCGTTTTTCGGGGTTTGCAGGCTTCTCCTCCTGCCGTTTTGAAAAAGTTCCCGCGCCCGGGAACGATTTTGCGTTTTGGGTCGATTCCGGTCGACCAACCGACCCGTTTCCCCAGGCCACGACGCCCGTCCACGAAGATCGTTCTCCATTCATGCCGCGATCGTGGGAACTTTTCGGAAGTCTGCAGCCCTGCTCGGCCCTGTGCTCCCCGCCCCTAATCCACTCAAAGCGTTCGATTAAAAGCGAGCACAACGGACGCCATGGCCCGCCCAAACGCGCTCCACCAGCGCACCAAATTCGCTGCTTTCTGGATCTGGTTTTGTGTTTTCCCAGGTCGCAGATTATTGGCAATGGGATTTGGTGCCTTCCCTTTCTCTGTAGACACCAAATTCACTGTTTTTCCGGACGGCGCGTGGCGTTTCCCCAGGTCGCGACCTCTGAGCAAAGGAATTTGGTGTCGCGAAGCCTGGGATACGCGCACAAAACGGACAGCGAACCCAGCAAGCAACAGAAAACAGCCCCCGCCCATGCACTGCACGAGAAGGCGGAGGCTGTCCTGCCACCTAGGGGCCGAATCCTGCTTTACCGCGCCCGGCGCCGTGACCTGGCGGAGGACGGTTCCCACGTCACCAGCGCGGTGGAGCGCGGAACGTGGACGAGTTCGCCGCCACGCGGGCGGGTTTCCAAGCGTTGGCGTTCCAAGCGTTGGCGTAGTTGCGCGTTTTCTTCGCGTTTGGCCGCCAGTTCCTCTTGGAGTTCATCGATGTGTTCGGTGAGCTCGATGATGGTTTTGATGCCGGCCAGGTTGACGCCGTCTTCTTGGGAGAGTTGTTGGATCCGGCGCAGCATGGAGATGTCGCGTCGGGAGTAGCGGCGTCCGCCGCCGCTGGTCCGCATCGGTGTGACGAGGCCGATGCGGTCGTAGGTTCGTAGGGTTTGGGCGTGCATGCCGGTGAGTTCGGCGGCGACGGAGATGACGTAGTACTCCTCAGCCATGGTTATGCACCTCCTGCCCACCCGGCGCGCGGGTCGAACCCGGAGTCGCGTTCGGCTTGCTGGTAGGCGCGCAGCGCGCTGGTAGCGGCTGCGTCCAGGTCCTTGGGCACTGCGACTTCGACGGTGACAAGGAGGTCGCCGGCGTTGCCGGATTTGCGTGGCACGCCGCGTCCTTTGACGCGCAGGGTGCGCCCGTTGGGGGTGCCTGCGGGGACCTTCACGCGGACGTGTTTGTCCAGGGTGGGCACTGTGATGGTGCCGCCGAGGGCGAGTTCGCTGAAGGAGACGGGGACGGTGACTTCGAGGTCGTCGCCGGTGCGGGTGAATACTTTGTCGGGGCGGACGTGGACGGTGACGAAGAGGTCGCCGGCTGGTTTGCCGTTGGGTCCTGCTTCGCCCTGTCCGGCGAGGCGCACTTTTTGGCCGTCGACGACGCCGGCGGGGATGCGCACCGTGATCGTGCGGGAGCGCCGGACGGTGCCGGTGCCGTGGCACGTGGTGCACGGGTCCTTGATGACGTCGCCGGTGCCGCCGCAGTTGGTGCATGGGCGGGCCATGCCGAAGGCGCCGGAGTTCTCGCGGACGTAGCCGGAGCCGTGGCACTGTTCGCACTGTTCGACGTGGCCGGATTTGGATCCGGAGCCGTGGCATGTGGTGCATGGGGCGTCGCCGGTGAGTTCGACGGGGAAGGTGGTGCCTTTGGCGGCTTCGCGGAAGTCGAGCGTTATTTCCGTCTCGACGTCCGCCCCCCGCGACGGCCGAGCGTTCCTGCCAGCAGCGCCGCCGCGGTTAAAGAGGCCACCGAAGAGATCACCAAGGCCGCCTTCTCCAGCTTGTCCAGCACCCCCGGCTCCTCCGAAGATGTCGGAGAGGTCGGAGAAGTTGAAGTCGCTCTGCCCCGTTTGGCGAAACCCTCCCGGAAAGCCGGGACCTCCTGCCCCTCCGAATCGGCCGCCGAAGCCGCCGGAGCTCATCATCGCTTTGAACTGGTCGTATTCTTTGCGTTTTTCTTCGTCGCCGACGACGTCGTACGCTTCTGCCACCTTCTTAAACTTCTCCTCGGCGGCTTTGTTGCCGGGGTTGGAGTCGGGGTGGTTTTCGCGTGCGAGCTTGCGGTATGCCTTCTTAATGTCAGCTGTGGACGCGTCTTTGGAGACGCCGAGGTCGCCGTAGTAGTCCTTGTTGGCCCACTCTTGTTGCATAGCCATCTCGCACCCTCCTTTCTCGGATGAATTTTGTTATTTCAAGTACAAAACCGGGGCGTGAAGGCCGCTTTTCGCGCACCTCACGCCCCGGCCCTGGGTTTTGTTGTTACTCGTTGTCTTCAGCAGGCTCTTTCGCAGGGTCGGCGATGATGACCATTGCGTTTCGCACGAGTCGGTCGCCTACGCGGTAGCCCTTGCGCAGTACGGTGCCGATGACTTTGTCGTCGCCGGAGGACAGGTCTTGGACTGCCTCGTGGGTTTCGGGGTCAAAGGCGTCGCCTTCTGCGCCGAAGGCTTGGACGCGTTGCGCGGTGGCCACGCCGCGGAGTTTGTCGGCGAAGGCTTTCAGTGGGCCTTCGTTCAAGTCTCCGTGTTGTTCGGCGAGGTCGAGGTCGTCGAGTAGCGGGAGCAGTTCGGTAGCGAAGGCTGCTTTCGCGTGCTCGGCGATGGCCGCGCGTTCCCGCTCTGTGCGGCGCCGGTAGTTTGCGTACTCGGCGCTCACACGTTGCAGGTCTTCGGTCCGTTCAGCAAGCTGCTTTTCGACGTCATCCTGCTCGCCCTCATCCGTTTCCGGTGCAGCGTCGGCGTCGACCTCAGCCTCGGCTTCGGCAGCCTCTGCGGCTACGGCCTCAGCTTCTTCGATCAGGTCTTCAACCTGCTCCGGTTCCGGAGTGTTCGGGTTCGTCATGGTGACCTCCTTCTGCAGTGTTGCTGGTGTCTACTTGGTTTCGTCGGTGTCTTCGTCGACAACCTCGGCGTCGACGACGTTGTCGTCGGCTGCCTCGGCCTGGGTCGCGCCCTCGTTGGTCTGTGCCTCGTAGAGCACCTTGCCCAGCTCCTGCGACTCAGTGTTCAGCTTCTCGACGGCCGACTTCACCGCTTCAAGGTCATCTCCCTTGAGTGCTTCGTCGACGGCGTCGGCTGCCTCGGTGACGCGGGTCTTGAGGTCCTCCGGCAGCTTGTCGGCGTTGTCCTCCATGAACTTGCGCGTCTGGTAGGCGGCGGACTCTGCACCGTTGCGGGTTTCCTGCTCCTCGCGACGCTTCTTGTCCTCGTCGGCGTGTGCCTCGGCGTCCTTGATCATGCGGTCGATCTCCTCCTGGGACAGGCCGGAGCCGTCCTGGATCTTGATCGTGTTTTCCTTGCCGGTCGCCTTGTCCTTTGCGGAGACGGACACGATGCCGTTGGCGTCGATGTCGAAGGTGACCTCAATCTGCGGAACACCGCGCGGTGCCGGTGCGATGCCAGCCAGCTCGAAGGAGCCGAGCAGCTTGTTCGCGGAAGCCATCTCGCGCTCGCCCTGGAAGACCTGGATCTGCACGCTTGGCTGGTTGTCTTCAGCCGTGGTGAAGGTCTCGGAACGCTTCGTCGGGATGGTGGTGTTGCGCTCGATGAGCTTGGTCATCACGCCGCCCTTGGTCTCGATGCCGAGGGAGAGCGGGGTGACGTCGAGAAGCAGGACGTCCTTGACGTCGCCACGCAGGACACCTGCCTGCAGCGCCGCACCGAGTGCCACGACCTCGTCCGGGTTCACGGACTTGTTCGGCTCCTTGCCGCCGGTGAGCTCCTTGACCATGTCGGTCACGGCCGGCATACGAGTGGAACCACCGACCAGCACAACGTGGTCAATCTCGCCGACGGAGAGTCCAGCGTCCTTGATGACCTGGTTGAACGGCGCCTTGGTGCGGTCCAGCAGGTCAGAGGTGATCTTCTGGAACTCGGTGCGCGTCAGCGTCTCGTCGAGGAACAGTGGGTTCTTCTCGGCATCAACCGTGATGTATGGCAGGTTGATGGATGCCTGCTGGGAGGAAGACAGCTCGATCTTTGCCTTCTCAGCGGCCTCACGCAGGCGCTGCATCGCCATCTTGTCCTTGGACAGGTCGACGCCCTGTGCAGACTTGAACTTATCGACGAGCCACTCAACCACGCGGTTGTCCCAGTCGTCGCCACCGAGCTCGTTGTCACCCGCGGTTGCCAGGACCTCTACGACGCCGTCGCCGATCTCCAGCAGGGAGACGTCGAAGGTACCGCCACCAAGGTCGAAGACCAGGATGGTCTGCTCCTTGTCAGCCTTCTCCAGGCCGTATGCCAGTGCAGCTGCCGTCGGCTCGTTGACGATACGCAGGACGTTCAGACCTGCGATCTGGCCGGCTTCCTTCGTAGCCTGACGCTGTGCGTCCTCGAAGTAGGCAGGGACGGTAATGACGGCGTCGGTAACCTCCTCGCCGAGGTATGCCTCTGCGTCCCTCTTCAGCTTCTGCAGCGTACGTGCGGAAATCTCCTGCGGGGTGTACTTCTTGTCATCAATCTCGACCGTCCAGTCTTCGCCCATGTGACGCTTAACGGAGCGGATCGTGCGGTCAACGTTGGTCACCGCCTGGTTCTTTGCGGACTGGCCAACCAGCACCTCGCCGTTCTTCGCAAATGCGACGACGGACGGGGTGGTGCGCGAACCCTCAGCGTTTGCGATAACTACCGGCTCTCCACCTTCAAGGACAGAGACAACCGAGTTCGTCGTACCAAGGTCAATACCTACTGCGCGTCCCATTTCTACATTTCCTCCTGTGTTTATCGAAGTATTTTCTGAAGTTAATCCGAAGTTGAATCGCCTCGGCTCAACTTGACGGGAACCACTGTAGCAGAAGTTCCGCCAACCTTGAGCCTGTCACGCTCAATCCTTACAACATGCAATCCAGAAAGTTATTCCCACTCGACTCAACTTTTCCTAATCTTGCAGTCCAGGGGGTGTAAATAAGTTATGTCGGAGAGGTCTGGCACAATGTCTTGGTATGAACAACGAAGTTGAACCACAGGAGGAAACACAGCCCACCGCGGCCGACGCCGCGCAGGAGCTTTCCTCAGAAAATGTTGACCGCAGCACGGTCATCGCCTCCGACGGGCGCACCGCGGCAGCTTGGGCGGCGAGATTCATCATCATCGTCGCCGCCACCGCCATCCTGCTGTACCTGCTGAAGTACGTCTGGATGGGACTGCTGCCGATCTTCCTAGCGCTCATCGTGTGCACGGTGCTGTGGCCGCCAGTGGACTGGCTGCGCAAGAAGAAAGCGCCGCCTGCGCTCGCTGCGGCCGGCGTGCTCGTGGGGGCGTTCGCCATCATCGGCGGCATTTTCGCCGCGATGGCCCCGACCGTTCGCACCCAGGGCACCCAGCTCGTCGACCAGGCGCAGCAGGGTATTGACCAGATCACGCACTGGCTGCGCGACAACGTCGATAACGAGCTCATCGATCCAACCAAGGTTCAAGAGGTCATCGACCAGGTCACGAACGTCCTGCGAGGCCAGGCCTCCAACATCGCGTCTGGTGTGTTCTCAGGCCTCGGGGCGATCGCGTCCGTCGGCACCACCTTGGCGCTGACCCTGATCCTCACCTTCTTCTTCCTGAAGGACGGCTCAAAGTTCCTGCCGTGGCTCAAGGGTTACGTCGGCGTGCGCGCCGGTTGGCACCTCACCGAGGTCTGCATGCGTTCCTGGAACACGCTGTCCGGCTTCATCCGCACGCAGGCGGTCGTCTCGGCTGTCGACGCCATCTTCATCGGCCTCGGCCTGCTCCTACTCGGCGTGCCACTGTGGCCGGTCCTGGCAGTGATCACGTTCTTCGCGGGCTTCGTCCCCATCATCGGTGCGGTCACGGCGGGCGCGTTGGCGGTGATCATCGCGCTGGTCTCCAACGGCCTGACCAACGCCATCCTGGTGCTCGTGCTCATCATCGTGGTGCAGCAGCTGGAGAGCAACATCCTCCAGCCGATTCTGCAGTCCCAGGCAATGGGCCTGCACGCAGCGATCGTGCTGCTCTCCGTGGCGCTCGGCGGCACGCTGTTCGGCATCGTCGGCGCGTTCCTCGCGGTGCCGGTCGCCGCGGTCCTCGCTGTCTGGTTCCGCTACTGGGCAGAGATGGTCTCGCTCCGAACTGGCGAAGTCACCCCCGACGAGGTCCAAATGGCCACCCAACAGAGCCAGACGTTGGACTCCAAGGAGGCCTTCACCGCGGTGCGCGAGCACATGGCGCAAATGGGCAGGCGCTCCAAGAACTAAGCATGTAGCGCTATATTGTTAAGATAACTAGCCTCAAAAACCGAAAGGACATATTTCTATGAGTCTGCGCGTCGCTGTCGTAGGTGCCGGACCAGCAGGTATTTACGCATCCGATCTGCTCATCCGCAATCAGGAGCACGAGATTCACGTTGACCTGTTTGAGCAGATGCCTGCGCCGTTCGGCCTCATCCGCTACGGTGTCGCCCCGGACCACCCGCGTATTAAGGGCATCGTGAAGTCGCTGCACAACGTGATGGATAAGCCGAACCTGCGTTTCCTGGGCAACATCACGGTCGGCCGCGACATCACCATTGATGAGCTGCGCGAGTACTACGACGCCATCATCATCTCCGCGGGCGCTGTCCGCGACCGTGAGTTCCTCGTCCCTGGCGGCGACAAGTCCATCGGCGCCGGCGAGTTCGTCGGCTTCTACGACGGCAACCCGCGCTTCGAGCGCTCCTGGAACCTGGAGGCACGCGAGGTCGCAGTGGTGGGCGTCGGCAATGTGGCGCTGGATATCTCCCGTATCCTTGCAAAGACCGGCGACGAGCTGCTGGTCACCGAGATCCCAGACAACGTCTACGAGTCCCTGAAGAACAACAAGGCCGAGGTCATCCACATGTTCGGCCGTCGCGGCCCGGCGCAGGCGAAGTTCACGCCGAAGGAGCTACGCGAGCTCGACGAATCCGACACCATCCAGGTGCTCGTCGACCCAGAAGACATTGATTACGACGGCCCCTCCGAGGAACTGCGCCGCGCCGACAAGTCCATCGACCTGAACTGCCAGGTCCTGGAGCAGTACGCGATGCGCGAGCCGGACGACGCCCCGCACAAGATCCACATCCACTTCTTCGAGTCCCCTGTCGAGGTACTCACCGAGGGCGACGCCATCGTCGGCATCCGCACTGAGCGCACCGAGTTCGACGGCGAAGGCGGGCTGCGCGGCACCGGCAAGTTCACCGACTGGCCAGTCCAGCAGGTCTACCACGCCATCGGCTACCGCTCCGAGCCTGTCGAGGGCGTCTCGTTCGACCTTGAGCGCCACGTCATCCCGAACGACGGCGGCCACGTCCTCGGCGAGGACGGCTTCGAGGACTCCCTCTACGTCACCGGCTGGATCAAGCGCGGCCCGGTCGGCCTGATCGGCAACACGAAGTCGGACGCGAAGGAAACGACCGACATGCTCATCGCCGACGCAGACGCCGGCAAGCTCACCGCCCCGGTCCACGAGGACCCGGACGCGATCCTCGGCCTGCTCGACGAGCGCAGCATCGACTACACCACCTGGGACGGCTGGTACCGCCTGGATGAAGCAGAGCGCAAACTCGGCGAGGAATGCGCCACCCACAGCCGCGAGCGCAAGAAGATCGTCGAGTGGGACGAAATGGTCTCCTACGCACACCACAAGCAGTAAGCTGCTGGCTATGCGCCAGTTTTTGAAGAAGATCGCCGCCGCCTGCGTGGGCGTCGCCACCGCCGCTTCCCTGCTCGCCCCCGCTGCCGACGCGCGGCCGGTGGTGAACCAGGGCGACCGCGTCCGCCTCGACATGGGGCTCGCCTACGGTATCTGCACCGTCGGCTACGTGGACCATGCGCGCAACCAGATCGCCATCGCGCGTCACTGCGTGAAGTTCCCGTTCCAGCAGGTGCTTGACGGCAGCGGCCGGCGCATCGGCACGGTGATCTCCTTCCCCGGCTGGCTCGTTTCCGCCGACGGCCCCAACGACTTCGCCTACGTCACCCTCTCCGGCGCTACCGCCGGCGCCAACCGGTTCTCCGGCAACGCGAAAGTCCACCCCAACGCGGTGCGCCCGGGCGAACGCGTCTGCTCCTACGGCGCCACCACGCGCCGCGAGTTCTGCGGGCACGTCACTGGGGTGCGCGGCAACATGGTGGCAACCTCCATCGCCGGGCCTCGCCACGGTGACTCCGGCGGCCCCATCTGGATCCCGGGCCGTGGCTTCGTCGCCGTCACCTCGGGCGGGGTATGGAAAGACAAGAAGTACTGGATGACCGGCTCCTACCCGGAGCTGTACTTCGGACCCGAACTACTGTCTCCTGTTTCTATGGACCTTGACCAGCCCACGACGTCGTCAAACTCGATCCCGGGCTGGTACGCGCGGCAGCTGCGATAAGTTCGCCTAAAGTTTACTTTGGTGTTACCGACCGTGCACGTGCGCACATTATGGTGATACGTTGGCCCACACCTTGGGCCCTTTTTGGCGAGAGTTTTTTCAACGACAGGAAGCGCTTCATCATATGAGCATGGACACCGCGACAACGACGTTCACGCACCACCCCGACGGAGCAGACGCAGGTAAGAAAGACCCACTGGGTTTCCTGCCGTTCGGTGGCCCCTTCAAGACCTTCGTGGACTGGATGTCCGTCGTCGTCGCGGTGTGGCTGCTGCTCAACGCGGTGAGCATGATCGGCGCCGGCTTCCAGATGGCCGCGGGCGACCGCGCCGAGGAACTCTTCTCGTTTGCACAGAACCCGTTCGTGGGCCTGGGCATCGGTATCCTCGCCACGGCAATCATGCAGTCCTCCTCCACCACCACGTCGATTACTGTCGGCATGGTTGCGGGTGGCCTGCCCATCGAAATCGCCATCCCGATGCTCTTCGGCGCCAACCTGGGCACCACCGTGACCGCCACCCTCGTCGCGCTCGGGCTTTCGGGCAACAAGGAGCAGTTCCGCCGCGCCTTCGCGATGGCCACTGTGCACGACTTCTTCAACCTGATCGCCCTGGCCATCTTCATGCCGCTCGAGCTCGCCACCGGCTTCCTGCAGAAAACCTCGGGCGCGATCGCGCACTACACCAGCGGTGGCTCCGGCGGCATCCTCAACACAATCTTCAGCGGCATCGGCGACTTTGTCGACGCCATCACCGAACCACTCGTCTCCCTCGCCGAAACCGCCGTCAGCCCGCTGAGCCACGTGTGGGGAGGCATCATCCTCTCCATCGGCGGCATCGCCCTGATCATGGTGGTCATCGGGTTCATCGGCAATATGCTCGGCACCCTGCTGGTCGGCCGGGCGCAGGAGTTCCTGCACGCGGCGCTCGGCAAGGGTACCTTGTCGGGCGTGCTTTCCGGCGCCGTCATCACTACGGCGGTGCAGTCCTCCTCCACCACCACGTCGCTGACGGTGCCGCTGGCGGCGTCGGGCAAGTTCCACATGCGCGACCTGTTCCCGTTCGTGGTCGGCGCCAACATCGGTACCACGGTCACCGGGTTGATCGCGGCGTTTTCCGCGCCGCCCGAGGTTGCCGAGGTGGCCATGCAGACCGCCCTGGTACACACCCTCTTCAACACCTTCGCAGCGATCATCATCATGTCGGTGCCGTTCCTGCGCGCACTTCCCCCGAAGGGTGCCGAGTGGCTCGCCGGACTCGCCGATAAAAACAAGGTGTACATCTTTATCTGGGTCGGCAGCGTGTTCTTCGCGCTGCCACTGCTGGCGATCTTCATCACCAACTTGGTGTCCTAGGGGCTGACAAAACCCAAACTGTAGTAACAGGAATGTAGTAATCCCCGAAATTGCCCCAAAAAAGCGGATTACTACATTCCTGTTACTACACTTTGCAGCTCTAGGACAGTCCGCACCAGCCAAGTATGCTTAGGAGCTATGACCATGCCTCAGCCGAATCCGAATTTCCAGTTCAACTACCGCATCAGTGACACCGACCGCAATGACGCGGTGACGGCGTTGTCGGTGGCGTTCGGCGAGGGGCGTCTGAGCATGGATGAGTTCGATAGGCGGTGTGCGGCTGTCGCGAAGGCGGAGTACTCGCCGGATTTGATGGCGTTGTTCCAGGATTTGCCGCAGAAGCCGGGCCAGTGTCAGGTGCCGGCGCCGCAGGTCCAGAACTCCCCGGTGTACACCAGCAAGGACATTGAGCTGGCCCGCAGGAGGGGTCGCAATGTGCGCGGTGGTCTGATGGGCTTGTCGACGATCGCCAGCCTCGCATTCATCGGCGTCTTTGCAGAGATGGGGGCGGACGCCCTAGCTACACTGTCACTGCTCATCATCCCGACCGTGTTCATCCTGCTGTACGTGATGAAGGTCGGGCCGGACAGCTGGTACGCGCCCTCGGTGCGGCAGATTCAGCGAGCGCAGCGCCAGGCGGTCAAGATGCAGCAGTTGGAGTTGCAGTCGCAGCAGGCGGCGGAGATCGCGATGCGGAAGCAGCAGCAGCGCCAGCAGATGGACCAGCTGAAGAACGATGCGTTGAATATCGCGCAGCAGACGATGCAGCGGTTCAACAAACGTGGTTAGGTTCGGGCGCTAGTATTGGCACATGGCCAACAAGAAGCAATCAGAAGCACCAGAAAACAAGAGTCCGCAGCACACGCCTTTTAAGCGGCACCGGCACTTTGACCAGGCCGAGAAGCTGAAGAACGTGTTTTATGACATTCGCGGCCCGGTGAGCGCGACCGCGGAGGAGATGGAGCGCGACGGCCACACCATCCTGAAGCTGAACACGGGCAACCCGGCCGTGTTCGGGTTTGAGGCGCCGGATGTGATCATGCGCGACATGATTGCCAATTTGCCGACGTCCCAGGGCTACACCACGTCGAAAGGCATTATTTCGGCGCGTCGTGCGATTGTGACGCGCTACGAGATGATCCCGGATTTCCCGGCGTTCGACATCGATGATGTGTACCTGGGCAACGGTGTGTCTGAGCTGATCAGCATGGTCACGCAGGCCTCCCTGAACGAGGGTGATGAGATCCTCATTCCGACGCCGGATTACCCGCTGTGGACGGCGGCGTCGACACTTGCGGGCGGCAAGGTGGTGCACTACAAGTGCGACGAGGAGGACGACTGGAACCCCTCGCTGGAGGACATCCGCTCCAAGGTGACCAGCAAGACGAAGGCCATCGTGGTGATTAACCCGAACAACCCGACGGGTGCGGTGTACTCGCGGGAGACGCTAGAGGGCATCGCGAACATTGCGCGCGAGCACGAGCTGATGATCTTCGCCGACGAGATCTATGACCGCATTCTTTACGACGGCGCCCAGCACATCTCCATGGCGGAGGTTGCCCCGGACGTGATCACCCTGACCTTCAACGGCCTGTCGAAGGCGTACCGCGTGTGCGGCTACCGCGCTGGCTGGATGGTGATTACGGGGCCGCGCCGCCGTGCTAAGGGCCTCATCGAGGGGCTGGACCTGCTCTCCGGCACGCGACTGTGCGCGAACGTGCCTGGCCAGCACGCGATCCAGGTGGCCCTGGGTGGACGCCAGTCGATCTACGAGCTCACCGCGGACGGCGGCCGCCTGCACAAGCAGCGCAACGTCGCCGTGCGCAAGCTGCGCGAGATCCCGGGCATTTCCGTCGTGGAGCCGAAGGGCGCCCTGTACGCCTTCCCGAAGATCGACACGGAGATGTACCACATCCACGACGACGAGCGCTTCATGCTGGATCTGCTCAAGAGCGAGAAGATCCTCATGGTGCAGGGCACCGGCTTCAACTACCCCACCCCGGACCACTTCCGCGTGGTCACGCTGCCGTGGGCGTCACAGCTGGAAAACGCCATCGAGCGCCTGGGCAACTTCCTGGCGGACTACCACCAGCACTAGCGGATGACGCGCCACCCCGCCTTGTGCCAGGTGGGCACGTCGAGGGCGTTGCGGGCGTCGATAATTACTCGCTTGTCGACGCCCACCAGCGGCTGCAGAAACGCATCCCACTCGGTGGCCAGGATGCAGAGGTCCGCGCCCGCGGTGGTCTGCGCGAGCGTGCCGGGAAACTCCAGGTCGGGGTAGGCGGCGCGGGCGTTGGCGAGGGCCTTCGGGTCGTGGACGCGCACGCGAGCACCGGCGTCGTGGAGGCGCTGCGCCACGTCGAGGGCGGGCGAGTCCCGGATGTCATCCGAGTTCGGTTTGAACGCCGCCCCCAACACCGCGATAGTGCGCCCCTCCAGCTCGCCGAGCTCCCCTCGCGCCAGGTCAACAATGCGGGCGCGGCGGCCCTGGTTGATGGTGTCGACCTCCCGGAGGAAACGCACCGAGTCACCCGCGCCGAGCTCGTCGGCGCGCGCGATGAACGCCCGGACGTCCTTCGGCAGACAGCCGCCCCCGAAGCCCAGGCCGGCGTTCAGGAACTGGCGGCCGATGCGCCCGTCCATCCCGATCGCGTCCGCCAGCTGGGTAACGTCAGCCCCCGCCGCGTCACACACCTCGGCGACCGCATTTATGAAAGAAATCTTCGTGGCCAAAAACGCGTTCGCCGCCACCTTTACCAGTTCAGCGGTGGGAAGATCCGTCACCACGACTGGTGAGCCCTGCTCAATAGGAGTGGCGTACACCTCCCGCAGCACCTGCTCCGCGCGCCCACCCGGGCGCTGTCCCACCACGATCCGGTCCGGCGCCAGCGTGTCCTTCACCGCGTGGCCCTCACGCAGAAACTCCGGGTTCCACGCCACCTCCACCGCATCCGGGAAACGCTCCTGCAGGCGGCGCGCCGTGCCCACCGGCACCGTCGACTTGCCCACCACCAGGTGCTCACCCTCAAGGATTGCGGCGAGGTGGGAGGTGGCGTCGTCAAGAAATGAAGTGTCCGCGGCGAACCCACCGGAAACCTGCGGCGTGCCGACGGCCAAAAAATGCACCCGCGCGAACCCCGCCACCTCGCGCAGATCGTTCGTGAAACGCAGGCGACCCGACACCGTGTGGCGCTTGAGCAGGGCGTCGAGGCCGGGCTCGAACAACGGCGCACTCCCCGACTGCAGGGCCGCAACCTTGCGCGCGTCCGAATCCACCGCCAGGACCTCGTGGCCGAGCTCGGCCATGCACGCAGCGTGTGTCGCCCCCAAATACCCCGCGCCGACCACCGACAATCGCATACGCGAGGCCTCCTACCGGAAGTTCAAGTACGCCTTCGACGGCGTCGGACCCCGCTGCCCCTGATACTTCGAGCCCAACGCGCCACTGCCGTACGGCACCTCCGCCGGCGACGTCATCGCAAACAACGCCAACTGGCCGACCTTCATCTCCGGCCACAGCACGATCGGCAAATTAGCCACATTCGACAGCTCAAGCGTGATGTAGCCCGAAAACCCCGGATCGATGAACCCGGCCGTCGAGTGCGTCAACAGGCCAAGCCTGCCCAGGGAACTCTTGCCTTCCAGACGCCCAGCCAAATCGGCTGGCAACGTGAACTTCTCCAACGTCGACGCCAACACAAACTCACCCGGGTGCAGCACAAACCCCTCACCCTCGGGGACCTCAACCAGCGTGGTCAGATTCGGCATCTCCTCACGCGGATCAATATGGGTATAGCGCGAGTTATTAAACACGCGGAAGAACCGATCCAAACGCACATCCACCGACGACGGCTGCACCAACGCAGCGTCATACGGTGCAATACCGAGGCGTCCCGAATCAACGGCGTCACGAATGTCATGGTCTGAAAGAAGCACGGCGCCTAGTCTAGCCTGCTTTGGGGTGGGGCTAAAGTAAACGCATGCACCGAATCCTCTCGACCATTCTCCTGACCGCCGCTCTCGCGGTCAGTGGCGCCCCAATCGCCACAGCGAACACCAGCGACATATTTAACGACGCCTCTTGCGTCCCCGCCGCCGACAAAACAACACCCGTGCTCTATGTACACGGCACCTCCGCAAACACCGAAAAGTGGGCCCAAAACGCCGTCGCCCTCAAAGCCGCAGGCTACTGCGTATGGGGCTTCAACTACGGCCGTGGCAGCGGACTGCCCTCTCTCTTCCCCGGTTCCTACGGCAACGCCGACATCAACAGCTCCGCGCGCGAACTCGCGCGCAACGTCGAACGTGTCAAGGAAGCAACCGGTGCCGACCAGGTCGACCTCGTCGCACACTCCCAAGGCGGCCTGCTGGTGAAGAAGTACATCGCCGAGCTCGGCGGTGGCGACAACGTCCGGCGCGCAGTCACCGTTGGCGCCACCTTCCACGGCACCGACCTCAACGGCGCCGGCCGATTCCTCTCCCCCATCGCCCGCGCACTCCCACGCCTCGCGGCGTTCCTCGTCGGACCAGGCGCACTCCAACAGCTCAACGACTCCCCCGAGATCCAGGCCCTCAACGCACTCCCCGACACCCAAGCCGGAATCGTGTACACCTCGCTCTATTCACCATCCGACGTCACCGCCACCCCAAACAGCACCTCAATCCTGCAAGCTGTCGACGGAGCGGACGTCGTCAACATCAACATCGAAGCATCCTGCCCGAACTCCGGCCGAGTCCTGCACCCCAACATGCAGTCCGACCTCACCGTCGCGGCCCTCACCCGGTGGGGCCTCGAGCGCACCGCCGACGACCGCACCCCCAACCAGCGCGCCTGCTCACTCAGCGCACTCCCCGACGGGTCCGACGCAGCCCGCTAGCGTTTGGCGAATTAGCAGCGCGGTGCTAAAATTACCCACTGCTGCATTACATGCGCTGCCGGCGTAGTTTAGTGGTAGAACATCAGCTTCCCAAGCTGAGAGTGCGGGTTCGATTCCCGTCGCCGGCTCCACTATGACGTCGAAAATGATAAGTAGGCGTTTGCGTTAGCGCGTACGCCCCAAGGGGGTCAAGAAAATCGCTTGCGTTAGCGAGTGTATAGCGCATTAGCTCTGACCTGCGGAAGCGCTTTCCTCTCTTTCGGCTGAGCGAGCGTTTGCGTTAGCAGGCGTTGATCTGGTCAAGGCGGACGCTATGGTCGGCGACCTCGGTAACGAGTTCAGCGTCGTGGGTGATGACAATGACGACGGCACCAGTGTCAGCGAGTTTACGCATTACTCGGGAAATCGCGACAAGGTGCTTGTAGCCAACACCGGACGTGGGTTCGTCGAAGATGTAAACTTTCTTGTTCGCAGCAAGCGCTGTAGCAATAACCAGGCGTTGGCGCTGCCCGCCAGAGAGTGCTTGGGGATGGTCAGCCTCGTGGTCGGCAAGGTCGAGTTCTTCAAGGATCGCGTGGGCATCGATGTGTTGCTTTTCGGCTTTGGTCGTGCCGAGCGTGACTTCGTCGATGACGGTATCTGAGAACAACTGTCGGGTAGGGTCTTGCATCACAAGGTAGGCGTCACGGCTGGGGAATTTTTGTCCATTGAGTGTGATGGATGCGTGTTTGGCTTTTTCTAGTCCGCAAACAATGCGTGCCAGGGTTGATTTCCCTGAACCGCACGGGCCGAGGAGCGCTGTGATTTTCCCTGCCGGAAACAACACGTGGTTAATATTGAGGACTGTGTTTCCGTGGCGGTAGGCAAAGGTGAGGTTGCTGATCTCCAGCCCCTCCCCTGCCGGTTCCGGAAGTTGTGGCATAGGCACAGTTACTAGGGATCGCAGTCCAAGCTGTTTGCGCTCCTCATCCGAGGTAGCGTAGAACTCTTCGCCGGTTGCGGTGAGGACGATGTTGCCTTTATCGAAGTAGTAGACACGGTCAGCGATCCCGGAAAGAAAACTTAGCCGGTGTTCAGCAATGATGATCGTGTGTCCATCAGCTTTGAGCCTGGCGATGAGTGTGGCGAGTTGGCCGATAAGATCAGCTGATAGGTTCGCGGTCGGCTCGTCAAAGACGATCAGCGACGTGTTGTTGCACATGGCGACGGCGCAGGCCACGCGTTGCATCTGCCCGCCCGACAGCTGTGTGACGCGGGATTCCAACAGGTCGGCGATACCTAACTCGGCTGCAACCTCGTCAATGCGGGCACAGATCTCCTGCGGGGCGCGGCCGAGATTTTCTGGGCCGAAGGCGAGTTCTTGGCGCACGTGAGTGGTGTAGAACTGGGTGCGTGGGTTTTGAAACACTGTCGAACAGTGGTGGGCAAGCTCTGATAGATCTACTCGTGCCACGTCAATGTCGTCGACTGTGACGCTTCCGGTAAGGTCGCCGTCGTGAAAGTGTGGGATGAGCCCGTTAAACAGCCGTAACGCGGTGGTCTTCCCCGATCCCGATGCGCCACACAGCAAGGTGACGGTTCCGGGTGTGATGGTGATGGTTGCGTCATTGATTGAGGGGTGGTCTGCTCCTCGATAGGTGAAGGTGACGCCGGTGGCTTGGGTTATTGTCATAGGACGATTCTCCATATCGCGAAACCGATAACGATGAGCAGAATGACTGCGTCGATCACACGGAATTTCACGACCGTGACTGAGGTGGGCTTTGCGGTTCCGCCCAGTCCGCGCACGAGGGCGGCCGATGCCAGTTCGTCCCCGCTGCGTACCACGGTCGATAGCAGCGGGATTGTGAAGTACTGGGCCGCGCGCAGGGAAAGCGCGGACATGCCGCGTAGTTTCATCGCATCTGAGATCGCTTTAACCTCGTGGCCGATCACGGGCAGCACACGTAAGGCAACCGAGATTGGGATCGTGAAACAGGTTGGGATTCGTGAGCTGGCGAGTGCTTTTTGCAAGGTGGCGGGTCGGATCACGCCGATCGCGTAGGCTCCCATTCCTGCGCTGACACTGAATCGCCACATCCACTGCAAAAACAGCACGAGGAACGCGCTGACCGTTGACTTCCACACCAGTGGTATCACGAAGACGAGCCCGCCGAGGACCGCAAACGTGGCCAGGTAGACGGCCACCCAGCTCGGGCGCACGAGCGTGTTGGGGTTGATCGCAGCGCTCGCCAGCATCACGGCGGCGAATCCGCCCAGAGCACACACGAACCACGGCGAGTAGGCACTGTAGATCGTGGTGGAGACGATGACGAGCGCTACGATAATCGTGCGCGGGTCGGGAAGTTTAGACAAGACCGGCCCGTTCAAAGTGCTTACGCGCCACCCTGGTTCCCAACAGACCAGCAAGCCAGCCCACGATGAGCATCACAACGAAGAAGCCCAACAGAATCGGAATCGTGACAACCTGCGCCATCTTCGCGGCATACTCGGCGCCCATTTGTTCGGCGATCTGCGACATATATGCGTCTTGGTCCATAAATAGCGGCATCCACGGGGAAACATAGATCGGCAGAATAAACAGTGCGTATGCCAGCGGAACGCGAACCTTCACGCTCTTCGGCCCCTTGGTAATGACTAGGTCGGCGAGCAGGCCGAATACAGCGGCCACCGCGATTCCCCCTACCCAGTGGCCGGTCACGAAGAAGAGGATTTCGATGATAATCAGCATGATTGTCAATGCCCCCATCTTCGGAGTGCGTGCTGTGAACAGCGCAAAGACGATGCCGTTAACGAGAATAGAAAGCAAGAAGCCGGCATACATGGCGGCGGGGATGAACCCGAGCATTCCGAATGCAAACACGATGACGAACATCAAGGCGGTGAAGACGCCAATGTTGATGAAGTCGCGCGTGTTGAGGCGCGAGGATGTAGGCGTAGACATAGTTTTTCCTTTCATGTGCTTATACGTGCTGTGTTTAGACGAGTTGCCATCCAGCTGCGTTGATGCGTTCTTGCCAGAAATCGCGGTATTGACCCGGCTGGTTGACCAGCTCGTCGTGGCACCCGCGCTGGGCGATACGCCCATCGTGGGAGAGCACAATGATTTGGTCAGCTTGGCGAATGGTTTCAAGTTTGTGGGCGATGACAATTAGTGTGGAGTGCTTACGCAGCTCGTTCATCGCCGCAACAATGTTGGCTTCATTTTCCGCGTCCAACGCGCTGGTGGCCTCATCGAACAGCACGATCGGGGCTTTCTTCACCAAGGCGCGAGCGATGGACACTCGTTGGCGTTCCCCACCTGACAGTGCACGCCCGCCAGCACCCGCCAATGAATTCCAGCCGTCTGGGAGGCGGTTGACAATTTCCGTCACGCCCGACAGCTCAGCGGCCCACCTGATTTCTTCATCAGTAGCTTCGGGATTGCCAAGGCGAATGTTGGCTTCGAGAGTGTCGTTGAATAAGTAGACGTCTTGGAAGACCAGAGATATCTGGCGCATCAAATCTTCGGTGGTCTGCTCGCGCACGTCCACTCCGCCAACGCGCACGCTGCCGGACTGCACATCCCAGAAACGTGCAACCATCCGGGCGATCGTCGTCTTCCCGCACCCAGATGGACCAACCAGGGCACACATGCCGCCTTGCGGGACATGGAAGGACATATCGTGCAGCACCGGGGTGTCCGGATCGTAGCTGAAGGTGACGTCCTCGAAACGAACATCACCAGGTGCCCTCACTGGTGTAGAGGCATCGGGTTCGGACAGTTCGGGGGCATCCATGACCTTGTCGACGTGGTTCATCTGCTGGCGGCGTTCTTCCAGCCCGGTCATGCAGCCACCGATGTCTTGGAGCATGGTGGTGAACCGCAGGCACATGCCGATTGTGACCACGGCGTTCAGCGCATTCATTTGCCCGCCGAGGGCGAGTTGGGCGGTCAGCCAGATCATTATCACGACGAGGGCTTGGACGAACATTCCATTAATCAGGTTCGCTAATGTTTCGATCCACAATGCTTTGCGGCTTTTGCGGTCAGCCTGTTTGAATGCCCGATCAAGGGCCGGGTAGTCGTCGGCGACATGGCAGGAGCGCAGCGCGCCTTGGCAGGTGGCGAATTCGACCATGCGAGCCGCCAATTCTGACTCAGCTGGTTCGGAAACCTGCTTACCTTTATCAAGAAGCACGCGGGAGATATGGAGGAAGGCGAGCATGATCGGGAACGCGATCGTCAAGGTCAGTCCCAGCCGCCAATCCCAGAACCAGGTTCCCACAGTGATCACCAGCACGGCTGAGAGTTTTTGGACGAGGGAGAAAATGAAGTGCGCCGCCGACTCGCCCAAGTTCATCATTTCCTGGGTGACCATGCGCGACAGTCGGCCAGAGCTACCCGAATCGAACACTCCCAACGGTAGGCGGGCTACTTTGTTACCTATTGCGTGGTGGACGTCGTGAATGAACCCGAGCGCGCCAATATAGCCGGTGCGCATGCCATAAAACTCGGTGCCTACACCCGCTACCGAGATCACCGCCAAGGCGATGAGCCAGCCCCAAAACGATAACCCCCACACCGGCATTCCGGTCGCTAGGGCACTTGCTGCGGGAAGCAGAATCAGCAGGGCAAAGCCGTGACACAGTCCTGAGACCGCACCCCACGCTTGACCGACCGAGAGGTCACGCCACGAGGCGGGTTCCATCAAACGCTTAAAGCGTGGCAGCAATAGTTGATTCATCGTGTCATCTCCTCACATGCACCTTGGGCAAGAAGTGCCTGATAGTGCGCATTACCCAACAGCTCGTCGTGTTTACCGACCACAGCAATGCGCCCGCGTTCCATGACGACAATCTGATCCGCGCCCCTGATCGAGGCCAACCGGTGGGCGATCACAATCACGGTTCTGCCTTTGGCAAGAGTCGAGAGAGCTTGTTGAATTTTCGATTCCGATTCCGGGTCCGCCATCGCCGTCGCCTCGTCCAGCACCAACACTGGGGCATCAACCATGAGCGCCCGGGCGATCGCGATACGGGCTGCCTGCCCGCCCGAAACGTGGGTGTCCTCCCCCAACACGGTGTCGTAACCATCTGGCAGGCTCATGATGAACTCGTCGATCTGCGCGGCTCTCGCCGCCTGTCGCACCTGATCCAAGGTTGCGTCTGGCGCGCCCAGGGCAATGTTGTTGTGGATGGTGTCGCGAATAAGCTGTGCATCTTGCAAGACGAACGCGACCGTCGAATACAACAAATCCTGGGAAATGCTCTTTAGATCAACCCCGCCGATAGTGATCGTGCCAGCGTCCGGGTCATCGAAGCGGGCAATTAAACTCGCCAACGTCGACTTCCCCGCACCCGACGGGCCAACCAGCGCGGTCACCGTGCCTGCCGGAATGCTCAGGCTCACCTCGTCTAATGCCTGGGTGTCGTCATAGGCATACGACACACCCCGAATCTCGATATCATGACCGTGTGGTGTCTGTGGCGCATCGGGCTGACTCAACGCTGGTAGCTCCATGACGTTCACCAGCCTCACTGCCGCAGACCCTGCGAGCTGGTACGACCAGGCGATGGTTGCGACTGCCATCAACGCTCCCGGCAGCACCAAGGCGATCAACGTCGTCGTTATCACCTCGTAGATGCTCACCCAACCGGCGTTCATCATCAACGCGCCACCGCCAAGGTTCACGATCAACAACACCGGGATCGACACCCACGAAAATGAGGCGACCGACATCGACACCAGCGGCATACACCACGCCCGGTAGAACTTAGAAAACTCGTTAGCCGCATCTAAATAGGCTTTATGTGCTTGGCCGACCTTGCCGAATGCTTTCACCACTGAGATACCGGCAACGAACTCGGCCATCGTTGCCGAAACCTGAGCGAGCTTGGTGTCCATTTGTGCGGTCTTCTCATTCATCCCACGCATCGACATGCCATACATGCCCACATAAATCGGAATCGTCGCAATCGACAGCAGAGCGAGCCGCCAATCCACCACAAACGCATACACCAACAAGGCGAGCGGGGATACGATCGCGTTCAGTTTCTCAATCGGCCCGTGCGCGATCACTGTATGCACCGTGGCCGTATCATCCTGAATGGTCTTGCGGATCTTCCCCTCACCCTCGCGGGTAAACCACGACAGCGGAGCAGTCGACATTCGGGCGGCAATTTGCCGACGCATCTGATTACGCAACGACAGGTCAATAAAATGCGTCACGCCCAATGCAACAAAATATAAGGTCAACCGGGCCATGTATGCGCTGACGAGGAGCATGACGATCCAGTTCACCCGCGCCGGGTCCACCTGGTCTTGCATAAGTTCTCTGCCAAGCTCCACCAGAGCCACATACGGGGCAATAGCCAACACGCCTGAGAGAAAAGCCAAAACCTGCGCGATAAACAGTTTGCCTTTCACCGGCTGCGATAGCTGACGGATCGCGTTCTGGCCAGCGACAGATTTTTCCTTCGCGGACCCATACTCACCGTCAACAACCTGATCCGTTACACTATCGTTCACGTAAACACCATCCTTATTAGGTAAGTCTAACCTTACTCGCTTTCTGGGAGGTGTACCTAACCGTGCACATCAACCGATACGAGCATCACCCTTTCAAGGCCATGCTTACCTGTTCACCGGTGCGGAATACCAACCGGATCGTATCCTCGTCTACGATGGCGTGGTCAATGAGTGCGCTCCACTCTACATCTGTAAGAACGAAGGCTCTTGGGCTGGAAGTTTGCTGCGCCCGCGAAATGGGTTCGCACCGATCAAGCACTTCAGGACTGTCCAACACGAACCTGAAGCAAGTCCATCTACTGCTCAAGAGCACGAAACACTCACAGAGTTAATTCTCGAAACGCTCAATCAAGCCGGTATTGAAACACTCCGTGCCCTCCAACCACTAGCTGAAAGCGATGACACCCCCTAACCAGATACCCGCTAACGCAAGCCCACCCGCAGATCCCCTTGGCTTCAAACGGACGCCACCCCCAGTGGGCGTTACAGCGATGACTGCCGGATCGCCGAACCTCCAGCGAAGTAGCGAGCAGTCTCAAAAACAGCTAAATCCCAGCTCAACAGGGGTTTAGTGACTCATGCGGCTTTTATCATTTTCGACGTCTAAGCCTCCACTAACACCCCTTTTGCAGGGGTGTTTACGTTTGCCGTTTTTGAGGTGGGCGGAGACGCGAGTGACAAAAGACGCAACCCGAAAAAGTAGGGTCGACATAACTGCAGGTCACAAAATGGATAGCCAATAAGAGATGCGTCTTTTGTCACTGGCGCAACGGGACGCGCACCAGATTCCGGCGTTTCGGCGAGCGTCCCAGCATTTCGCCCAGGTAGCGCGCCTCGCGGGAGGGAATTTGGCGCACGAGGAACAGGCACCTACCCGCAGCGGACGATGGGCTGCGGGTCGTAGACCGTGGTGGTGGTTTCGCGGCTGAGTTCGTTGCCGGCGAGGTCGGTGATCACGCGGGTGTCGGAGGTGGTGAAGCCGGGGGCGCCGCCGGACGGGGCGCAGTCGGGGCCGGTGACTGTGCGGGGTTGTGGCTGGGTGTAGGCCCAGCGTCCGCCGTTGATGGACTGCACGTTGACGGTCTTGACGCCCATGAGGCTGACGGTGATGTTGCCGCCGCCGTAGTTGGTGACGATTTTGACGGGGTGGTTGCTGTCGTTGCGGAAGGCGAGGTCGATGGCGCCTTCGTAGACGGTGGCTTCGCGCCCGGCTGGGTAGCGGGAGATGTAGTAGGAGTGTGGGGTGGAGGCGACGTCGGTCATGCCGGCGAAGTAGGCGGCGTTGTAGAGGGTGGTGGCGAATTGGGAGATGCCTCCGCCGACGGCGGTGCCGCCGCGACCGTTGATGATGATGCCGGATTCAACGTAGCCCTGGGCGGTGCCGCGGGGACCGGTGTAGCCGTTGAGGGAGAACGTTTCGCCAGGGTTGACGATGGCGCCGTTGACGGTGTTGGCCACGATGCGGATGTTTTCGCCGGAGGCGCCACTGAAGCCGCCGGTGGTGAAGGAGCCGACGGTGTCGTTGAAGGTGGCTTGTTCGGCGTCGGCGGTGGTGAAGGCGGCGGGGACGTCTTTGTAGGTGGCGTCCCAGGTGCGGTCGGCGTCGTGGAGGAGGCGGTCGTCGAAGCCTTTGAAGGTGGCGTCCCAGTCGACGTTGATGCCGTCGACGGAGGGTTCGATGCCGCCGCTGGTGAGTACCCGGGCGTTCTTGGCCTCGACTTCGGACTCGTGCAGCTGCTCGCCGAGGATGGCGCCGGCTGCCTTGTGGTCCACGACGGGTTTCAGGACCTCGTCGAAGTGGAGGATCTCGCCGATGCGTTCCTTCGGGATCACGGCTGTGACATCTTCGCGGCCGTTGACGGTGAGTGGCCCGGAGAGGGCACGGTGGACCGGGCCGTCCATCGCTTCCTTGAGAGCAGGAGCGCCGATGCGCGGCGCTATTGGTTGCGGCTCAACGGTGACGCCGTCTGGGTTGAGCCAGTGGGCGGTCAGCTGGGTGCGCAGCGCGTCGGCGGGCACGTCCTGGCCGTCCTCGGGGGTGCGTTCGCGGGCGGTGCCGCCTTCGAGGGTGATGGCGGCGTTGACGGGGTCGCGGTGCAGTTCTTTTTGCAGGCGGGTGATTTCTGGGGCGAGTTTCGCGTCGTCGACGCTGGGGACGACGGCCACTTCGTGCTCGCGGATCAGGCCGCTGAGGCGCTCAATCGGGCTTGCGGACTGCAGCCCGGCCGCCTCCACGGTCGCCAAGTAGTCGATGCCGAGCCCGGCGCGCTGCGGCACCACTTCGGCGCGCTCGGGCCCGGAGGTGACGGTGATGGGGCGTGAGGGGGCGTCGCCAAGCTGGGCTTTGAGCTCGGCTTCTGCTTCCTGCGGGGTGAGTCCGCCGATGGCGACGCCGCCGACGGTGGTGCCGCGCGGCACGTGGCCGCGGTTGAGCGCCAGGTCGGCGAGGTAGATGGCCAGCAGCACCGCGAGCACGCCCACGGAGAAGCCGATGAAGATCTTTGTTGCCCTATTCACCCGCCCCAGGGTAATCGAGTATGGGCTATAACCCAACGTCAATGAGTTGTTGTTGGACGCGGGTGGCGGCCTCATCAATGCGGGACTCGGGGATTTCGCCCTTTTCGACGCCCGCTACGACACCATCGATGATCCGCGCGATGTCGTGGCCCGAGGACCAGAGGGCTTGGTCGGCACCTGCGCTGATGGCGAGGCGGACCGCGTCCGGCGTGGGGGCGTATTCGAGGATGCCGCGCATGCCGGAGAGGTCGTCGGTGACGGCGACGCCTTCGAAGGGGACGCCGCCGGGGTAGTCGCCTTCGCGCAGGATGCGGTAGGCCTCCGGGTTGAGGCTGCTGGGCACGCCTTCGGCGCCGAGACCGGGCACAATCATGTGGCCGACCATCACGCTGGCGCGCGGGAAGCGTTGCAGGAGCTCGCCGTAGGGGACCAAGTCGAAGGCGTGCAGGTCCCCGATCGGTGGCGTGGTGGCGAGCTTCTTGTGGGTATCTCCGGAGGCGCGACCGTGCCCGGGGAAGTGTTTGAAGGTGGGGGTGACGCCGGAGTCGAGAAGGCCTTGGGAGAAGAGTGCGGCGATACGGACGACCTCGGCGGGGTCGCGGTGGAAGGCGCGGTCCCCGACGACAGCGAGGTCGGCGGCGTCGATGTCGACGACCGGGGCGTAGTCCACGTTGATGCCGTGGGCGCGAAGCGACCGTCCGATGTCGTAGCCGGTGCCCTGGATCACCGCGGGTGTGCCGGCGGCGAGGCGGCCCGGCGCGGGGAAGTCCCCGAGGACGTCGGTGTGGCGCTGGACGCGGCCGCCCTCGAAGTCGATGGCGACGGTGAACCCGCGCGGGTACTGCTCGCGCAGCGCATTGATGTCGTGGCCGGGGTCGTCGAGAAGCTTGGGGTCGGCCCAGCTGGGGATGATAAGCCCGCCGACGCCCTGATCGAGGGCCGCGCGGGCCTGGTCGTAGTTCTTCACCCCGACAACCATGAGGGAGGCCACCCGCGCACGCAGGTCCTCCGGGACGCGCTGCTGGGCTGGCGTTTTGGGGACGATCTCGGTGATCGGCACCGTGTCGGTGGGCAAAAGTGGGATGTGGTTGTGGAGCGGAGCGGGCGTCGTCACGGGTTGTGGGGCCGGCTCGGGCGCGCACCCGGCGAGCACGACGACGAGCCCCGCCGTCACCGCGGCGGACCCCCATACACGTCTGGTACGCTTTTGCACATGTCAAACCGTACTACCTTGCCTTCCGTTGTGGCTAGCGCCGTCGTCGGTGTTGTGCTCGGCGTGGTGGGCGTGATTGGGGTAGCGGCGTTCTCCGGGCAGAATTCCGTGCCGGTGTCCAACGCCGTCCCGGCAGACGAGGCCGTGCTTGGCGGCCCGGAATATGGCGCGCGCTAAACTCCGCAGCCTCACTCCCCACTTGGTCGCGTGGGCAATCATCGCGCTGATTGTGTGGGCGCAGGCGCCGGGGCAGATCGCCGCGGACACCAAGTTCGACCTCACCACCAACCCTGCCGGGTTCCTCGCGCAGGCGATGCACGCCTACACGGACCGCTTCACGCTCGGGCAGCTGCAGAACCAGGCGTACGGCTACCTCTTCCCCCAGGGCGTGTTCTTCCTGCTGCCGCTGCCCGCGTGGGTGTTGCAGCGCTGCTGGTGGACGCTGCTGGTGGGCCTGGCGTTCTCCGGGACGTACGCGCTGGCCAGGCGGCTGGGCATGCGCGGGGTGGCGGGCCCGGCGGTGGCCGGGGCGCTGTACGCGTTCAGCCCGCGAATCCTGACCACGCTGACCGCCATCTCTTCGGAGGCCTGGCCAGTGGCGTTGGTGCCGTGGACGCTGCTGCCACTCCTGAGGGTTGGCCGCCGCCCGCGGCTCGCCGCCGCGCTGCTGCCGGTGGCGTGCATGGGTGCGGTCAACGCGACGGCCACCATCGCCGCCTGCCTACCCGCCCTGCTCGTGCTGTGCGCGCAGCGCCAGTGGCGCGCCGCCGCACTGTGGCCGGTGGGCGCGGTGCTGGTCAACGCGTGGTGGCTCGGCCCGCTCGTGGTGCTCGGCCGCTACTCCCCACCGTTCACCGACTTTATTGAGTCCGCCTCAGTGACCACCGCGTGGCTCAACCCGATCGAAGTCCTGCGCGGCACCACCAGCTGGACCCCCTTCGTCGACGCCGAGCGCGCCACCGGGCACCTCCTGGTCACCGAGCCCGTATTCGTGCTGCTCACGGCGGGTGTGGCGGCGCTCGGCATCACGGGGCTCGCCCGCCGCGACATGCCCGCCCGCGGCCCGCTCGTCGCGGTCTTCGCGGTGGGCGTGGGCATTCTGTGGTTCGCGCACGCCCACCCTTCACTTTTCGACGCCCCCCTCGACGCCTTCCGCAATCTGCACAAATTCGACCCACTGGTCCGCCTCCCGCTGGCGCTGGGAGCCGGATGGGTGGTGTCCCGGGCGCGCACCCCGCAGCTGGTCGGCGCCGTCACGCTGGTGGCGGTGGCGGTATCCCCGGCGTGGTCGCTACGCCTGCTGCCGCAGGGCACGTGGCAGGAACCGTCCGCGGACTGGGTCGCGGCGGCCCGCTGGCTCGACGAACACGCCACCGGCACCCGCACGCTCGTCGTCCCCGCCGCGCCCTTCGCCCGGCAGACCTGGGGCTGGACGCGCGACGAACCGATCCAGGCGCTCAGTCAGGCGCGCTTCGCGGTGCGCGACGCCATCCCCCTCGTCGACCCGGAGGCAATCCGCGGCTTGGACGGCCAGGTCCGCGCCGTGGACTCGGAGGCGCTGCGCGCCATCGGGGTGGGCGTCGTCGTGGTCCGGCACGATTTGGAGGAGGAGGTGGCGTCGACAAGCGTGCCTAATCTTGGCGAGCCGACCGTGCGCTTCGGGGACGTCGATATTTATGCGCTGGAGTCCACGCGCGACATGATGCTGACCAGCGCCACCCCCGTGCGCGTCGACGCCGGCGGCGAGGCGCTCCCCCTCTTATGGCGCGAGTTCGGCTACTTTCCCGCAACCCTGACCAGTGGCGATGCGGACATCGTGACGGATACGCCGGCGTTGGCGGTGCGCAACTACGGCGCCGTGCAGCGCGCACAGTCCGCGTACCTGGCCACCGCTTCGGAGGGCAAGGACGTGCGCAACCTGGTGCCGGACTACCCATCGGCGGGCACGCCGGTGGGCGTCGCGATGGAAGGTAATGCCTCCGCTTCTTCTTCCGCCGCTGACGCCACCGCCTTCGGCGGCGCCCGTGCCTCCCGGTCGCTGACCGCCGCCTTCGACGGCCTCGACGACACCGCCTGGTGGCCCGCCGCCCAAGACCCCCACCCGTGGCTACGCTTCACCCCCACCGCCAACACCGCCTCCATCACTGCCACCGCCAACACGAAAGTGCAGGTCACCGACTCATCCGGCGAGCGCACCCTCAGTCTCGTCGCCGACCAGCCCCGCACCATCACCGTGCGCGGCGAAACCACGCTCACCCTCACCGAACCCGTCGGCATCACAGAAATCGACGCCGGCATCCACCGCATCGTCGACGTCCCCGGCACCGCCGACACCTACTTCTTCCAACGCCTCATGCCCGAAACCAACACACTGCAGCGCGCATTCACCACCGACGAAGACGCCGAATGGCACCTCTCCACCCCCGCCCTTATCGACGGCTCCTCCGCCACCAACACCGTCTTCCTTCCCGCCGGGCGCCACGAATTGGTCACGGACGCCGAAACGATCACGCTGCGGCGCGGGCCTGCGCCTGCTGCTCTATCTGCCGCGTGGGAGCCGGTGGCTGGTGACGCTATTGCGCGCGCTGACCAGGACCGCCTGCTCATCACCACTCGCGCGTACAACCCGGGCCTGCAGGCCAGCCTCGACGGCGAACCCCTCGCCGCCCAACGCATCGACGCCGGCCACCTCGCCTTCCACATCCCCGCCGGACGCGGAGGCACCCTCGCGTTCTCCTTCGCAGGGGAGCGCCCCTACCGCCTCAGCCTGTTCGGCGGGGCGGCGCTCAGCCTGGTCACCGTGCTGGTGTTGGGGTGGTTCGCGTGGCGGCGCCGTGGCGTTGGCACTCCGGCCCGCCCTGTCCCCGGCAAGATGGTGGCGGCGTTGCCGCTGGCAGCCGCGCTGTGCATCAACCCGCCAATCGGAATCGTCAGCGCCATCGGTGTCTGGGCGGTCCGCCGCTTTACCCTCCTGGCCAGCCAATACATTGCCGCCGGCGCCATCACCGCCATGGGATTGTGGCTGGCACGCGCGCCCTGGCCTTCCGCCGGGTACGCCGGCGACGCCGCCCTCATGCTCGTGGCCGGGTGCGTCGCGGTGGCCTGCCTCGCCTGGCCGGACTAGGTGGCCGGACTGAGTGTTGGCCCCGCCGCCTGCTGAAAAAGTTCCCGCGCCCGGGAACCATTTTGGGTTTTCGGCCGGTTCCGGTCGACTAACACTTGTGTTTCCCTAGGTTGCGTCGTCTGTCTACGAAGAAAGTTCCCACGACCGCTGCTTCTTCGCACCAGATTCCGGGTTTTC
Source organism: Corynebacterium sp. UMB10321 (assembly GCF_030228725.1). Classification (NCBI taxonomy): domain Bacteria; kingdom Bacillati; phylum Actinomycetota; class Actinomycetes; order Mycobacteriales; family Corynebacteriaceae; genus Corynebacterium; species Corynebacterium sp. UMB10321. Next base: position 59,068 of record NZ_JASOZC010000012.1, read on the forward strand.
GGCGAGCGGATTTACAAACCCCCAGGTCGCGCGAACCTCATGCAGGAATTTGGTGCGCACCCGGCCTGCCTCTCAGCCGAAAACTCGCTAAAAGCGTGGGATTAAAGGAGTGCGATGTGCGGCAGCAATCACTAGAATGATCGCAGTCGGTGCTCACAGCAGAGCTGACAAAAATTGCAGGAATCAAAGACCAGTGCTTTGAGTAGATAGCACGCCCGAGATATTGCGAAAGGTGTCGTTATGTCTGAGAAACTGACGATCATTGGATCATATTTGGCTCTATTCGCGGCGGTACTGGGGCTTCTTTCCGGCCAGTTTCTGCTTGCGACGGTAGTCGCGGCGATTGGCGTGTGGGGGTTGCGGTCGCATAATCGGCGCTCAGCACTCGATGATGTTATTGCTTCTGATCTGCCAATCCCTTCGGCAGCAGAGTTAAAGAGCTATCGGGAGAAGAATCCAGATCTCTCTTTTTCTGAAGCAATCGTTGCTTGGCAGAAGGGTGAATCAGCCTGAATTCTTCGGGTTGCAGGCGATAGCTTTACCGCGTCTTCAGTCCATCACGCCCCAACGATGCTGAAAGCGTGGGATTACAAGCGTGCGATGGGCCCACCGCGGACTAGGCAGGCTAGATGACGATAGCGGAGTACGAGGGGTGAATCTGAGATTTATTGGGCTCCACCCCGTAAATTGGCCCGTTCCCATTAGGGCACGGGCCAAAGAAACGTCGGAAAACTCTCACACAACAGGCGGGTGATCTACCAGTTCTGGAGCAAGCGAGCCCCAAGTGGCGACTGCAACGTCACCTTCATGGAGGCCGTGGAACCGATCAGGATGCACTTATCAGGCGATCCTGGAATATTCCCTTCGTACACTCTAACTTTTACTGATGTCGCGGTCTCCGATGTCTCCGCGCGGTATCCGTAGCAAGTTTCGGTTCCGGCGGGGAAGAACACTCGAATTTCTGTCGGACTAATTACTTGATAGCCTGCCCATTTGACTTGACGCTCATTTTTGAGATCGTTGCGCGCCTCTCGGTCGAAAGGTTTTTGTCGAGTTTTGTGGACGATCCCCATTGCACTGCTGAGTTCGTCGCCGACAGGTGTGGCTGAGACTATTCCTATGGTACTTCCCACTATCGCAAACACAGTTAAAATAACGCCGACCAAATGTACAGTTTGCGCATTCAAACCTGCGTTTATGCCGAATTTAGATAGTATGCCAGACATTCTCACTCCTTACTTCACTGGCCGACTCGCCGTTGAATCAAACATGTCCCAAATCTTGGAGGTTATGATCGGCGAACCGAGATACGACGCACCGTTTTCAGGACCAAACGAACTCACGGAGCGGATATGCCCCAGAGTTCCGTTGAAGTCTTCTAGCCATGCGCCACCGGATGCACCACCGCCAAAGTTGCACCCATATGACATGTAGAAATTGAAGGACGACCAATTTTCGTTTTTCACCGGTACCGTACACCGAAACATAGCGGAACCCAGGAAACGTTTGCGGGGATATCCAATTATGTCAGCTTTGAACGAACCTGCATTTCCGGAGCGCAGTCCATGGCCTCCAACCGCATCGACGAGACGTTTCCCTCTTTCTGAGTTGACAGTGACAAACCCGAAGTCAGAAGCAAACCCACGAGGTGTAGCTCCATAGTTGGCCCAGTCAGTAGTTGTGGTCATAAAATTGGCCTTGAATCTCCCATGGGGTGCAACACCGATCGTATATTCTGGAACGAATACCCAGTTTTTATGAAACTCACCTCCGCTCCCGCTATGAACGCAGTGACCGGCAGTAATTACGGTACTTTTGTTGTCTGAGTTTACGGCAGATGCGGAGCAGACGTGATCTTCATATTGGCCATTGACTTTCTTTGAGAAAAATACTTTTCCATTCGCAGCACCGGAATTGCCGATTCGAGAGTGCGCCTCACTGGCCGTTTGAGATGAGGAGAACGGTTCAATAGGTTCTGATGCTTCTTGTTCACGTTCTGGCACTTCAGGGGAAACGACAACCTCTTTGCTGTTTGACGTTGCTCGGTCCGCCGCAAATGGCAAGTCGAGGGTTGCATCAACAGGAGTGGCTCTCGACATGCGATCCAGTGTCCAATACTCATCCAGTGTCATCTCCGAGGAAACTGATCTAGTCGACTGATCATTCGGGTTAATTACTCCGACCGTGGTTTCAGCTTCTTCTCCGATGAATGATTCCTGAGCATGGACTGCCACTGGCGCCACAGCCATGGCCAGACAAGCCGATGATGCCAGGACTGTAGCCCGGTTGAAGATCTTTCTGATATGGGAGTTGAGATACATGACAGCTTCTTGAGGTAGGGATGAAGGCTGCGTTCGTATGAGATAAACACATTGGTGTCGATATTATCACGCATGTTACTCTTTTTCAATACTGTGATATGCAACACAATCTGTCTCTGGGGCTGGCATCGAAGTTACATATGCACCCCACCTACGCTGACTCTTGTTGAATGCCTACCCAGAACAGTTCCATACCAAAACGGATCAACCCCCTACCACCCCCTACGCAGGGCAGATGACGGGCGCGCCGGAGACTGGGTCGTACAGGACCCGGGCTTCGATGCCGTAGACCTCTTCGAGGAGTTCGGGGGTGAGTACGTCGAGGGGTTCGCCGTGCGTGACCACGCGGCCGGCTTTCATGACGAGGAGTTCGTCGCAGTAGCGGGCGGCGAGGTTGAGGTCGTGGATTGCGACGACGGCTTGGCGTTCGGTGTCGGCGACGATGTTGCGGATGATGGTGAGCAGGCTGACTTGGTGGTGGAGGTCGAGGGCGGAGGTGGGTTCGTCGAGAAGGAGGAGTTGGGGTTCGCGTACCAGCATCTGGGCGACGCCGACGAGTTGGCGCTGGCCGCCTGACATGTGGCAGACCATCCGGTCGGAGATATGGAGGATGCCGAGGCGGTCCATCATCGCGGCGGTGGCCTCGAGTGGGTTGGTGACGGCGCCTCCGGCTTTTGCGGCGACGACGATGGATTCGAACGCGGTCAGCGACGCGCTGGTCAGCAGGTCTTGGGGGACGTAGCCGACGTCGTGGGGCTCGCAGGTGGTGGTGACGGTGCCGGACGTGGGGGTTTTGAGCCCGGCGATAGTTTTGACCAGGGTGGACTTACCGGCGGCGTTGGGGCCGAGGAGGCCGGTGACGGCGCCGGGGGTGCCCAGGCGAAAGGTCATGTCGTGGAGGATAGGGGTGCGTCCGTAGGCAACGTTGAGGTCTGTGGCGACGATCATGGTTAGTGGCCTGCCTTGCGGTAGCGGGAGAAGATCAGGAAGACGAAGAATGGGACGCCGACGATGGCCGTGATGATGCCGATCGGGATCACCAGGCCTGGTTTGACGGTGATGGAGACGGCGTGCGCGGCGGTGAGCAGCAGCGCGCCGGCCGCGGCGGAGGCGGGGAGGTAGAACTTCTGGTCCTCCCCGACCAACATGCGGGCGATGTGGGGGCCGACCAGTCCGATGAAGCCGATGACACCGGCGAAGGCCACCGAAGCTGCTGCCAGCAGGGATGCCACGATCAGGGTGGTGACGCGCAGGCGGGAGACGTTGATGCCGAGGGAGGCGGCGCGGGCGTCGCCAAGTCGGAGGGCGGTGAGCCGCCAGGCGTTGAACACCACGAACGGGATTGCGGCGGCAAGGAGGACGCCGATGATGCCGTCGGCGAGCCAGGTGGCGCGCTGCATGGAGCCGAGCGTCCAGAAGACGATCTGTTGCAGCGCCTCAAGCGTTGCGCCGTACTGCATGAGCGACAGCAGCGCCTGGAAGAAGAAGGACAGGGCGATGCCGAGCAGGATCATGGTTTCGGCGGCGGCGCCGCGCCACACGGCTGCTGCGGCGACGACGGCCACCGCCACCAGGGCGGCCAGCGCAGCGGCGAGCGCCAGGTTGAACTGGGGGTGCGCGATCAGGTTGATGCCCAGCACGATCGACATCGCGGCGCCGAACGCGGCCGCCGCCGAGATGCCCAGCGTGAACGGCTCCGCGAGCGGGTTGTCCAGGATGGTTTGCATCATCCCGCCCGCAAGTCCCAGGGACGCGCCGATGAGCAGCGCCATCACCGAGGCCGGCAGGCGCAGGTCCCACAGGACCACGGAGGCTTGCTCGGGTGCGGTGTTGGGGTGGAGGAGGGCGTCGAGAAGCTGGGAGGCGCTGAGGTTGATCGGGCCGACCACCGTGGCAACGACGAAGCTGATGAACGCGACGAGCAGCAGCGCGCTAATCGCGATGAGTTTGCGTCGTCCTCGCTGGTGGTAGGCGCGGATCGCCTGATCTTGCTGGTTCATGGTTCCCCTACTGCTGTGCCTGGGCGAAGAACGCGCCGGAGTAGTCGAATGGCAGCCAGTCGGCGTGGAACTGTTCGAAGTCCTTTGCCGGGTCCATGTCAGCGAAGGATTCTGGGTGCAGCCACTTCGCGAACGCCTCCAGCGCGAACACGTTGTACGGGTTGTCGTAGAACTGGTGGTAGACGGCGAAGTACTTACCCTGCTTCGGAGCCTGCAGCAGGTCCAGGCCCGGAGTGCCCAGCGGGTTGTTCAGGGTTTCGGCGGCGCGCTGCGGGCTGGACTGGTAGCCGAGCTCGACGTGGCTGAAGGTGTCCGGCTGGTCAGGCTTGCGTGCCCACTCGCCGCCGGTGACGATGAGGTTTTCGGGCTGCAGCTCGATCATCTTCTCGGCGCTGAACTGCTTAGAGTCGGCGGTGATGAGCTGTTCGCCCAGGTTGTTGCCGCCCGCGGCGGTGAGCAGCTGGCCGAGGTTCGCCTTGCCGGGGGTGCTGCAGCAGTCAACGAAGCCCGCGGCGGACCAGATCAGGCCGTCTTTCTCTCCGTCCTTTGCGACGGCCTCTTCGACCCGACCCTTGATCTCTTCGACCTTCGATTCATAGAACTCGCCGTACTCCTTGGCGCGTTCCGATTTACCCATCAGGTCGCCGAGCAACTGCACGGAGCTGACGGTGTGCTCGAGTGGGGACTGGCGGAAGTCGGTGAAGACGTACTTCATGCCGGTCTGGTCCATCTTTTCCAAAAGTCCGGATTCCTCGGCGACTTTCTTCTGGTCGAGCGTCATCACGACGACGTCCGGCTCCTGCGCCATGAGGGTCTCCAGGGAGACGTCGCCCTTGCCGATGTTGCCGATCTCCTGCGCCTTCATGGCGCCCTCGCTGATTTCGAAGACCTTGTCCTTGAACGCCGGGGCGGCCTTGGTCAGGTCGTTGCCGTAGGCCACGACGTGGTCGAAGGGGTCCCCGCCGAGCAGCGCGGTGGCGAAGACGCCACGGCCCTCGCCGAGGACGATGCGCTCCGGCGCGTGGTCGAAGGTGACTTCGCGGCCGGTGACGTCGGTGACGGTCAGCGCCTTGTCCGCCGGGGTCGGCTCGGCGGATGGGGTGGTGTCGGCGCTGTCGCCCGAGCACGCGGCGAGTGAGGCGGCCGCGCACAGTGCGACGGCGCCGGTCATTGCTTTACGCAGGATGTTCACAGTGGTTTCCTTGCCGTATTACGATTGTTCCAATAGAGCGGAATAACAATATGCCAGGCAAGCCTTACCTAACAACTCCCGCGCGGAGTTGGTGCACCCCCTTCGCCCCCGGCACCTCCACCCACGAGTAGGACAGATAGCTCACCACCAGGCTCAACAGCACCGTCAGGGTGAGGACGGGGACGAAGTGGGCGTCGAAAAGCCCTACCCCCAAGATTGGGAACACGAAGTAGAGCACCGCCATGTGCCACAAAAACAGCGAGTAGGACCACCGGCCCAGCAGCTGCGCCGAGCGCGTGCACAGCGCGGTGCCGTGCAGGCGCGGCGCGAGCGCGAACGGCACGATCCAAAGCGCCGCGAACAGCGCGCCGAGCAGCACGCGGACGTTGAACTCAGCAGCACTCGGGTGCTCCAAACCCGCAGGCCCAAGCACCCCGCCCGCCCACGCGACAGGCAACGACAACGCCGGAAACACCCAGCGCAGCCCCGGCACCTGCAGCCGCCACGTGTGCCCGGCGCGCTCCACCTCGGCACACAGCAAGCCCACCGCGAACCACGGCGCAAAGGAGATCGGCCAAATCTGCAGGTTCAGCTCCCCCGGCGTCTGCTCCGGGCTGGGGATCAGGTGCGGCCACACCAGGGCGGCCGCCACCGCCACCGCCAGCACCACGGCGCGGCCCCGGCGCCCGCACACCAGGTACGCAGGCAGGACCAGGTAGAACGCCACCTCGACACAGAGGGACCAGTGCTGGGTGAGGCCGTCGATAAGCCCGCCGGGAACATAGAGCTGCGTAAGCGTCAGGTTGGCCAGAAGCGGGCCAGCACGCACCCCCGCGAGCGGTCGCAACGTCACCACGATGATCGCCACGGACACTAGGTACGCAGGCACAATGCGGGCGACGCGACGCCAGTAGTACTCGCGCGCCGGGCGGGGCTCGCCGCGCGCCAGCAAAAACGCCGACAGCGCGAAGAAGACGGCCACGAAGTAGTCGAAGCGCGCGAGCACCGGCGAGTCAGTGGCCGTCTGGAACGCCACGTGCGTCACCACAATGCCGAGCGCCGCGATACCGCGCAAGCCCGCCAGTTCCGGGAGTACGTTAATGTTTCTGATGTGGACATTGTAAGCAAACGGCGCCTGGGCATCTGCGCCGCCATCATCGCGGTGTGCGTGGCGCTGAACTTCCTGTCCCCGCTCATCATCAACCACCAGCGGGTGCTCGCCCCCACCGAAAGCACCCTCCTTTTCGACGGCCCCTCCGCCCTCACCCGCACCCTGTTGATCACGGAGGGCCCCTCGGAGGCGAACCCGAAGAAGCAGGCGCTGACGATGTCCGCCACCGTCCGCAACGACGGCGCCGTCATCGCCGAGGACTCCTTTGAGGTCAACCCAGCCTCCGCCTACCCCACCAGCGGGCGCCAGGGACTCGGCTACGTTCTGCCGTACAACCCGGAGCGCCGCTCCTACCCGTTCTACGACCCGCTTGCGGACCTCGTCGTCCCCCTGGACTACCTCGGCGCGGGCTGGGTCGACGGCCTGGAAACTTACAAGTACACCGCCACCATCGACGTGCCCGAGTACCACGCTGAGCGAACCATCGACGTCGAGCGCCGCACCGGCCGCCTCCTCGACGAGTCGTGGACCATCACGCGCGGCCCCCTCAAGGGCCTCTACACACTCAGCGAAGAGAACAAGGCCACCGCGGCCTCCGCCGCACTTCACGACGTCCACATCCTCAAATCCCTCCAGGTCATGGCGTTCGTAACCCGCCTGGTCAGCGCGCTCGCGCTCTTCTACGCCTTCGTCCTGCTGGTGCGGCGCCGCCGTGATTAAGGGGCGTCTGCTCTCCTGGCTGCTGGTTGCCTACGCGGCAGTCCTGGTCCTCGGCGTGACCTGGCCGTTCCTCGCGCCGGGCGAGGCGCTCGCCTACCGGGACATGCTCGTCCTGCCGGACATGGCGCTGACCCGCGCCGCCCTCGGCTTTGGGGACCTGCCCGCCCGCAACGTCCCCCAGGACGCACTGCTCGCCGTCCTCCCCTTCCCGGTCCTGGCGGTGCGCACGCTCGTGGTCGGCGCAGCCGCCGCTGCCGCGTGGGCAGGCTGGCGGATCGGCAGTAGCGGCTGGGGCCGGTTCGCTGCGATCACGGTCGCGGTGTGGAACCCGTTCGTCGTCGAGCGCCTGCTACAGGGGCAGTGGTCGGTGGCGGTGGCCGCCTGGCTGCTGCCGCTCGTGGCCCTCGGCGGGCGCGGCAGCATCGCCGCCCAGTGGGTGTGTTCGTTGACTCCCACCGGCGCTATCGCGGCCGCCCTCCACTCCAGGCGCTGGCTGTTCAGCGCCCTGACCTGCGCGCCCTGGGCCGTCGCCGGAGCGGTTGCCGCTTTTGGCGGCGGGCAGGGCACGTCCTCGGCGCAGGCCGCGGCCATGTTCGCCCCCCGTGCGGAGGGGAGCGTCGGCACCCTCGGTGCACTGCTCGGCCTGGGCGGGATCTGGAACGCCCACGCCGTACCCGCCTCCCGCGCCTCCGGCTTCGCCATCTTCGGCGTATTGCTTTTTGCCGTACTGTGCCTGGCGTGGCGCCACGTCCCGCGCCGCCTCCTCGTGCTGGCGGGCCTCGGGTTTGCACTGGCGCTCGCGTCGTGGGCAGGCTGGCTCACCCCCATCATCCAGCACGTTCCCGGCGGCGGCCTCCTTCGCGACGCCCACAAACTCCTCATCCTCGCCATCCCCGCCTACGTCACCGCCGCCGGCAACCTGCCGGGGCTTCGCGCCCAGCTCGCCGGCAGTTTCGCCCTCCTCCAGCTTCTCGACGCCCCCTTCGCCCTCTCCGCCCTCACCCCAGTTCCAGCGTCTTCCCTCCCGATCCCGCACGTCGACCACCAGGGCCGCGACGTCTTCTTCGTCGACCGCCCCACGCTCACCCGACGCGCCGACGGCGCCACCATCGTCGACCCCGCCCCCAAAATCATGAATGTCGTCGAGTCCGGCGCGCTACGCGTTGGCGACGTGGAAGTCGACCCGCCGTCCCCACGCTGGTCCGCCCTTAACGCGGATGTGGGGCTTGCCGCCTCGATGGGCGTCGGCGTGGTGGTGTACCCAGATGGCCGCTCGGTAAACACGGGGGCCGCGCCCGTCGGTCTGCCGCCGCTTAGCCTCGGACTGTTCGGTTTGTGGTGCGTCTCGCCCCTGATTGCGGTATTGACCAGGCGTATTAGATAGTTGGGGCGCGCCCATTATTGGAGCATTTGCAGTATTCTTGCGCGTAGGTTAAAGTGAACTCCAGGTAAACAAGAGTTTAACAAGGAGCGTAACCATGCAGATTCAGTTCAACACCATCCAGAAGCGCGTACTTCGCAACATCCGCCACGACCTCCTCGAGACCTGGACCCCACAATTCAGCGAAGCCGAAATCAACAACACTTTCGACACCGTCCTCGCCGAGCACTGCAGCACCGCAACCGTCGAAGACTTCATCCCCGTCCTCGTCGAAGCCGAGATGCTCAACCGCCTGCGCACAGACAGCCTCCTCGCGGCCGCCTAAACTCCGGCTCGCTGATACTCAACGCGCTCTGTCCTACCCCATCCCCTTCCCCCTATCCGCGATAAAGTTCCCGCGTCCTGCGTCCGGGAACTTTTTCGCGTCTCGGGGCCGCCCGCCTGCGTTCGGGACGTGTTTCCCCAGTTCACGTCGCTCGCCCGCTGAAAAAGTTCCCGCGTTCGGGAACCATTTAGCGTTTCGCGCCAGTTCCGGTCGACCAACCACATTGTTTCCCCAGGTCGCGACTCCTGTCCACGAAGATTGTTCCCCGGCCTCACCGCGTGATCGTGGGAACGATTTCAGAGTCCCCCGCACACCCACTCACAACTGCTACCGCTAATTCTGGTTCACGCTGATGTCCCTACACGGTGATGTGAGCGTGACTCCCTCTGTCGGTGCGCGGTAGGCCCGCGCGTGACGTGGGCTGCCCCGTGTGCCTTGTTTAGCGAGGGACAACCCTACGACGTTAGGGAGGTAGAAGGAGGGGAAGCACTCATTTGATACGCCCTGTCGCAAAGGAAAAGACCCGCCACCAAGAGAACGGCAATTCTCAACCTGGTGAGCGGAATCCTTAATCTTGTGACCGCTATCGTGAAGTTCATTACGGTGATACTTCACATGGGTCGTTAGGCCCGAGAGCCTCAACTAGCTGCAACTGGTTGGGGCCCTTTTATAGAGCAGCAACAGTCCGGCAACGAACCATGCTGTCACTTTTCAGGCTAACGAGTGTTCACCACTTTCGCAATACCTCTTCAGCAAACCACACTACTGCTCACGTTATTTTCAATCCACCTTAATATCTTTCCACGGCGCGTGGTGGGCCCGAGCGCCTTGGTTTGTTCCACTAATCAGTGGCGTTACCATCCGACGAGCTTTCGGAATGAAACTCAGACTGAATAAGGACGGCCATAATTGATGTTCACGTTACTTCTTTCCGTGAAGGGTGACAGTAAGAAGTCACTCTCCCACGGGCATGGGACCCTCCACAGGTACGTGTCATCACCCAAATAACCGTCTTCGTC
>NZ_JASOZC010000013.1:0-61330 GCF_030228725.1 Corynebacterium sp. UMB10321
CCCTCCAAGCGGCCAGGCCGCTCGTCGGCAACGAGGGATAACTTAACCACGAACCAACAAACAACACAAATCGCCTGGGAGGGACCGGTTTTTAAGCGTTCTAATCGTTTGCTCGTTGCACCTTCGCACCGAGTTCATTGAGCTGCTCCACAAATCGCGGGTAACCACGGTCAATGTGGTAGACATCGTGCACCGTGGTCTGCCCTTCCGCGACAAGGCCAGCGAGGACGAGTCCCGCGCCCGCACGAATGTCAGAGCTCCATACATCCGTGGAGGAGAGCGTCGAAACGCCACGAAGAGCCACATGGTGGCCATCGATGTTGGCGTCAGCGCCGAGGCGCATCATTTCGTCGACAAACCGGAAGCGCGCTTCGAAGACGTTCTCCGTAATGACTGAAACGCCGTCGGCTACCGCGGAAAGTGCAATCGCCATCGGTTGCAGGTCTGTCGGGAAGCCGGGGAACGGCAGCGTCTGGTAGTCGACGGCCTTGGGGCGTTGGTTCATGCGTACGCGGAAACCGTTGTCGTAAGTCTCCACCTGCGCGCCAGCCAGCTTGATCTTCTGCAAAGGAAGGTGCAGGTGACCTGGTGCAATGCCGGATACCGTGATATCGCCCTGAGTAATTGCAGCTGCGTAAGCCCAGGTTCCGGCAACAATCCGGTCGCCAACCACGGTGTGTTGCGTCGGCTCCAGCTTTTGGACGCCATCGATAACAATTGTCGACGTTCCCGCACCCTCGATCTTCGCCCCCATGGCCCGGAGCATGTCGCAAAGGTCGACGATCTCCGGTTCACGTGCCGCGTTGGAGAGAGTAGTACGCCCCTCAGCAAGTACTGCCGCGGTAATGATGTTCTCGGTCGCACCAACCGAGGGGAAGTCGAGTGCGATGTCCGCGCCGTGCAGCTGCTGGGCGCGGGCAACAACGGCTCCGTGCTCGATGTGTGTCGTCGCCCCGAGCTTCTCCAGGCCAGACTGGTGCATATCTAGAGGTCGGGACCCAATCGCGTCGCCACCAGGAAGGGCAACATACGCCTCGCCGCAGCGGGCGACGAGCGGGCCAAGCACCGCAACGGAGGCGCGGAATTGCCGGACGGCTTCGAAGTCGGCGTGGGGAGAAACCTCAGCAGGAGTGTGGATGGTGACCACGGTGCCGTCGATATCTACGGAGCAGCCGAGTCCGACGAGGACGTCCCGCATGAGGGGGACGTCGAGAATTTCGGGGCAGTTAAATAGCGTTGTTGTACCTTCGGCGAGCAGCGCTGCCGCCATGAGCTTCAACACGCTGTTCTTGGCGCCGTCTACCTTTACGACGCCTTCAAGCCGGGTACCGCCAGAGACTAAAAATCGTTCTTTCACGGAACCCAGCGTACCCAACAACGGTTACGGCAACGCCCCGATGCGACGAGCTGCGTTAACGGCCTCGTAGCGGGTGTGTGCCCCAAGCTTGCGCATCACGCTGCGGAGGTAGGACTTCACCGTCTCGGCACCGATCCCCATCTCGGCCGCGGCCTCAACATTGGTATGGCCGAGCGCAACACAGGAAAGAACGTCGAGTTCACGAGCGGAAAGCTTCGTCGTCTGCTTCACGCGCACCGGGGAAACCATCTGGTCACACAGCTGCTCGATTTCCTTGCGAAGATTTTCATCGCCCACACGATTTGCTAGCATGCGCAGCTTCGAGTGCGTGGAGCGAACCTGCTCCCACTCAGCACTGTTCATAACGCGACCCGTCTTCTGTCCGGCGCGCGCGCCGTCGCCCTGCCTCAGGACGGTATTGACCGCGAGGTCCTGCTCGAGACAGCGAGCCGTCATAGCAACCTCTTCAATCACCTTGTCGCCCAAACGCACCGGCGAGTGCACACCCACGTAGAGGACGCCACGGATCTCGCGCTGGGTAATTACCGGGACTGCAACGATGGAGTGCAGGCCTTCGTCTTGAATCTGCTTGTCGTACTCGTGGGAGATGACATTCGCGCGTGTGTAGTCGGAAATACCCACCGCGCGGCGCGTAGCGACGACCCTTCCACCTACACCGGCACCTGACTCAATGACAAGCTCCTGCAGGGCTGGAGTCCGTAGTCCGATCCATTGCGTGATCTGCAAACGGTTATCCGCCAGGAGGGTGCCATACATGGCTACGGGGATACCGGTTGCGGTTTTCAGCGTGGTCAACGCTGCCCGGATGGCGTCGTCGTCTTCCTTAAGGCACTGTGCGTCGGTCAATGATCTCTCGCTTTCCACCCGTTCGAGTGTCCCCTGTTTAGGGACACTGCTTGTCGAACTTGACTCAAAGCCCTTTCATCATAACGCGTTTTCGGGGGTAGCCAAACTTTGCACTTGCCACACATTCACAGAAACACAACCCCGGAAGTAGGTGAACAAATCGGTCTATTTGACAAAGACTAGCTGGTTCATGTCGCGAGTGTATAATCGCGCAACAAGAACGCAACGTAAGCGAAACATACAGGTAAAGGAGTTATTTTCATGGCAAAGATCGCAAAGTCAGTATTGGACCTCATCGGCAATACGCCGCTCGTAGAGCTCAACGGCATCACTGACGGGCTCAAGGCACGCGTCCTAGCAAAACTTGAGTTTTACAACCCGGCAAATTCCGTCAAGGACCGTATTGGTGACGCAATCGTCCGCGCGGCGGAAGCCTCCGGCGAACTGAAGCCAGGCGGCACCATCGTGGAAGCGACATCGGGCAACACCGGCATCGCACTTGCACTCACCGGCGCCGCGAAGGGCTACAAAGTCATCCTGACCATGCCGGAAACAATGTCGCAGGAGCGTCGCGTGGTCCTTCGCGCGTACGGGGCAGAGATCGTATTGACGCCAGGCGCGGCAGGCATGAAGGGGGCCGTCGATAAGGCGAACGAGATCGTCGAGACGACGGACAACGCAATCCTGGCCAGCCAGTTCGAAAATGAAGCCAACCCGCAGGTCCACTACGAGACCACCGGCCCCGAGATTTGGAACGACACTGATGGGGAGGTCGACATTGTGGTTGCCGGCGTCGGCACAGGTGGCACGATCTCTGGCTCTGCGAAGTACCTCAAAGAGCAGAAGGAATCCATCAAGGCCGTCGCAGTTGAGCCAGCTGCTTCCCCACTGCTGTCCACCGGCGAGGCAGGCCCGCACAAGATTCAGGGCCTCGGTGCGAACTTCATCCCTGGCACGTTCGACCGCAACGTCATCGACGAGATTATTACAGTCTCAAACGAAGACGCCGTCGCCACCTCACGCGAACTTGCGATGAAGGACGGTGTCCTCGGCGGCATCTCGGCGGGCGCAAACCTCAAGGCGGCGCTCGAACTCGCCGCTCGCGACGAGAACGAAGGCAAGACGATCGTCGTGATCATTCCGGACTTCGGCGAGCGCTACGTCTCCACCGTGCTCTACGAAGACATCCGCGACTAGACCCAACGGGCACGACGCCACCCCGCGGGTGGTCGTTGATAGGATCGCCACATGATCAAAACGGCCATCCGCGTGATTCAAATGATCCGCGAGGACCTTGCCAACGCGAGGGACCACGACCCGGCGGCGCGAGGCGACCTCGAGAACGCCATCGTCTACTCAGGGCTCCACGCCATTTGGACTCACCGCGTGTGCCACTGGATGTGGCAACGCAACCTGAAAGGGCCCGCGCGTGTGCTCGCCCAGGCCAACCGCTTCTTCACCGGTATTGAGATTCACCCCGGCGCCACCATCGGCCGACGCTTCTTCATCGACCACGGCATGGGCATCGTCATCGGTGAGACTACCGAAATCGGCGACGGCGTCATGCTCTACCACGGCGTAACGCTCGGCGGACAGGTGCTTACACAGACGAAGCGCCACCCCACCATCGGCAACAACGTCACCATCGGTGCCGGGGCGAAGGTCCTCGGCCCCATCACAATCGGAGACAACACAGCGGTTGGGGCGAATGCCGTCGTCACAAAATCGATCCCGGCGAACTCCATCGCCGTCGGCATTCCTGCCAAGGTCAGGGAGCGCCAAGAGTGCGAAACAAAGCACCTCGTCGACCCCGACAAGTACTTCGACCCGGGCAGCTACGTCATCTAATCCGCGCTACTTGACGAGGTCCGCGTACTCCGGGTTCTGCGCAATGTAGCGCGCCACAGCGGGGCACGTCGGAATAACGTTGAGACCCTCGGAGCGGGCGTCGTCAAGCGCGAACTGCATCAGCGGCTTCGAGAGGCCCTGGCCGCGGAACTTCGGGTCCACCACCGTATGTGGCAGCTCCCGCGCACCGTCGACGTCAGCGTACGTGGCAAACCCGGCCAATTGCCCGTCGACAAATATCTCGTAGCGGGACTCCTGGTCATTCCTCTTCAGCTCGGGCTGTACTGCGTCGTGCTGCGACAAATCAACGCTCCAATCCTCGGGGACAGAAACACAAAACCCCTCCACCGCAGTGAAGGGGTTGGAGTGTGGCCAGAGCCAGGATCGAACTGGCGACCCCACACTTTTCAGGCGTGTGCTCTACCGACTGAGCTATCTGGCCAGAACAACACAAGTGCTGTTCGCGACCCTGACGGGACTTGAACCCGCGACCTCCGCCGTGACAGGGCGGCGCGCTAACCAACTGCGCCACAGGGCCTTATTCAGTTTCGTACTCACGGCCGCTACACGGTCGCTTGCACGAGTTGATACTTTACACAGAGCTCTCGAACACAAGCAAATCGCCAGCACAAACCATATTTTTCGACGCCACTTCACCTCTTCATGTAGGCAGGTTGGACAAAATAAAAAGAGCCGGAACGTTTCCGTTCCGACTCTTCAAACATGGCGACCCTGACGGGACTTGAACCCGCGACCTCCGCCGTGACAGGGCGGCGCGCTAACCAACTGCGCCACAGGGCCATATGTTTTTGTGTTTCAACCTTGCGGCTGAAGTACCCCCAACGGGATTCGAACCCGTGTTGCCGCCGTGAAAGGGCGGAGTCCTAGGCCTCTAGACGATGGGGGCCCGCTGCGTTAACAGCTCGACCATCATAAGCCGATGCAGAATAACATCACAAATCACCAGTACATAGCAAGTTTTCAAGGGGCGCGCCGACTCAAGCCACTCTGCATCCAACAAAAAGCGCCACCGACCGAAGTCGCGTGGCGCTGAATGTGGGCCCTGCGGGGATCGAACCCGCGACCTGCGGATTAAAAGTCCGTAGCTCTACCAACTGAGCTAAAGGCCCGTGCGCAACAACTTAGCACAACTCAAGGGTGGGCCGAAATCGTAAACCCACCCCGAAATGACCCTTCAGGACGCTACCCCCATATATGGTCATACTCCCTGGAAGTTAGGGGTTTTCGGCGCCTGCTACGGTAAATATATGACCATAACCTTTATTGGTTGTTTACGTTGAAGGAGTCACAATGCCGCTAGATTTAGTCGATCTGTCAAGGTGGCAGTTCGGCATTACGACGGTCTATCACTACCTTTTCGTCCCACTGACCATGGGACTCGCGCCGATGGTTGCGATCATGCAAAGCATCTGGCACAAGACTGGCGACGAGCGCTGGTACCGCGCGACCCGTTTCTTCGGAAACATCTTCCTCATTAACTTCGCAATGGGCGTTGTCACCGGCATCGTCCAGGAGTTCCAGTTCGGCTTGAACTGGTCTGAATACTCCTCGTTCGTGGGAGACGTGTTTGGTGCACCGCTCGCCTTCGAGGGCCTGACGGCATTCTTCTTTGAATCCGTCTTCCTCGGCGTCTGGATTTTCGGTTGGGGCAGGTTGCCGAAGTGGGCACACCTTGCGTCAATCTGGATTGTTTCGATCGCCGTGAACATCTCGGCGTTCTGGATTATTACCGCAAACTCGTTCATGCAGCACCCGGTGGGCGCTGTGTTCAACCCGGAAACGAACCGCGCTGAGCTGGTTTCCTTCAAGGCGTTGCTGACGAACCCAACGGTGCTGTGGGCATTCCCGCACGCGGTGTTCGGCG
This sequence comes from Corynebacterium sp. UMB10321, assembly GCF_030228725.1. Taxonomy (NCBI): domain Bacteria; kingdom Bacillati; phylum Actinomycetota; class Actinomycetes; order Mycobacteriales; family Corynebacteriaceae; genus Corynebacterium; species Corynebacterium sp. UMB10321. The sequence goes on from NZ_JASOZC010000013.1 coordinate 5,958, forward strand.
CTTGGATGCTCGCGGGCACGTTGGTGTGTGGCGTCGCTGGCTGGTGGATGATTCGCGAGGCCCGCAAGGGCGATCCGGATGGGGATGCCGCGACGGTGTGGCGTTCCTGCACCCGCTTCGGTGCGTGGGTCATCCTCGCTGCGACGGTGCTCATCACGCTGACTGGTGATGAGCTGGCCAAGCTGATGTTTACGCAGCAGCCGATGAAGATGGCGTCGGCAGAGGCACTGTGCCACACCGAGCTGGATCCGCACTTCTCGGTGCTTTCTATCTCGACGTACAACGACTGCGAGTCCGCAACCCAGCTGATCGGCCTGCCATTTGTGCTTCCGTTCCTGGCACAAGGCAAGTTTTCCGGCGTTGAGCTGCAGGGCGTGCTGGATCTGCAGCAGTACTACGAGTCGCTGTACGGCCCGGGCAACTACACCCCGAACCTGTTCGTGACGTACTGGTCCTTCCGCATGATGATCTTCTTCATCGTCGTTTCCGTCGTGATGGCGCTGGTAGGCCTGTGGGTAACCCGCGGCAAGCGCGTGCCTACTGCGAAGTGGCTGGGCACCTTGTGCCTGGTGGCGCTGCCGGCTCCATGGCTGTCGAACATTTCGGGCTGGATCTTCACTGAGATGGGCCGTCAGCCGTGGATCGTCCATCCGAACCCTGCGTTCCAGGGTGGGGACCATCCGGGTATGGAGCAGAACATTCACATGCTGCTGGACTTCGGTGTTTCTGACCACCAGCCGTGGCAGGTACTGCTCTCTATGGTGCTGTTCACGGTGCTCTACGGCATCGGTGCGGTGCTGTGGGTGTGGCTCATTCAGCGTCAGGTCCGTAAGGGCATGGACCAGCCTGGACTGCACGAGGGCGACTCCAAGCGCCTGAAGGATGTGCTCTACGGTCCGAACGCCGAGACCGAGTTGGAGCCGTTGAGCTTCAAGTCTTCGCAGGAGTCCGGCGCAACCACAACCACTGCGGACAACAAGGAGCTATAAATCATGGACTTGCAAGTGCTTTGGTTTGTGATCATCGGAGTGTTCTTCACCGGCTACTTCGTGTTGGAGGGCTTTGACTTCGGTGTTGGCATGTTGTTGCCGTTCATGAAGGGCGATGAGATCGAGAACGACCGTCGTCGTACGGCTGCGATCAGGACGATTGGCCCGATCTGGGACGGCAACGAGGTGTGGCTCATTACGGGCGGCGCGGCGATTTTCGCGGCGTTCCCGGAGTGGTACGCCACGCTGTTTTCCGGCTTTTACCTGCCGCTGGTGCTCATCCTTATGGGCCTGATTGTCCGCGGCGTGAGCTTGGAGTGGCGAGTCAAGGTGGACACGCTGAAGTGGCGCAGGCTTTGCGACGCCGGCACGGCGTTTGGCTCCTACCTGCCTACGCTGCTGTGGGGCGTTGGTTTCACGAACATCGTGATGGGCGTTCCGCTCAACGAGCAGGGCCGCCTGGACTCCTTCTATGACGGCTTCCTTGGCCTGCTCAACCCGCTCGGCCTGCTGGGCGGCGTGGCGTTCGTGCTGCTGTTCATGCTGCACGGTGCGACGTTCCTTGGGTTTAAGTCCCACGATCCGCTGCGTGCTGAGATGCACGCGTTTGCAAAGAAGTTCATCGCTGGCCCGGCGATTGTGGTTGGCGCAGCGTACCTGCTGTGGATCCAGCTCACGCTGGGCGCTGGCTGGACCTGGATCCCGCTGGCACTCGCGGCGGTCGGCCTGATCGTTTCGGTGGTTGGCATCGCTGGCAACCGTGATGGATTGGCGTTCTGGATGACGGCGTTTGCCATTATCTGCTGCGCGATCGTTCTCTTCGGTTCGCTATTCCCGGACGTGATGCCGTCGACAAGCGACCTGTTCGCTGGCTGGGATATCCGCAACGCGTCCTCCTCGCCGTACACCTTGAAGGTGATGACGTGGGCGGCTGTGTGCCTCACCCCGATCGTCCTGGCAGGTCAGATTTGGACCTACTGGGCGTTCCGGAAGAGGGTGTCGGTCTAGGCTATGGCCTCGCCGATTGACCCCCGGCTACTTCGCCTCGTTCCGCCCGTGCGCCAACTCATTGTGCGCACGGGCGTTGCGCAAGCTACAGACACGTTGCTGCTGGTGGCCCGGGGTATTTTGATTGGGATTGTCGCAGCGTCGGCGGTGACGGAGCGCGCGGTTCCGCGTGCCTCGTTGCTGTTGGCGCTTGCTGGCGTTGTTGTGGCCCACGGCGTGTTGTCGTGGGTAGCGCAGCGCTGGTCCGCCGATGCGGTCGGCGGCGTTGTAGAGGACTTGCGGACGAAGGCGCTGCGGGCGTTGGCGAAGCAGGACCCGCGCGCGGTGGAGCAGGATTCGGCAACGTGGAGCCATGTGCTCACGCGCGGCATTACGGACTTCCGCCCATATCTCACGGAGTTCCTCCCTGCCCTCTTTTCGACGGCCATCGGCACCCCAATCGTGGTCGCCGTCATCTTCTACTTCGACTGGATCTCTGGCGTGTTTTGCCTGATTACGCTGCCGTTGATTCCGATGTTTATGGTGCTGATCGGCAAGTTGACGGCGGATCACACCAAGCGCCGACTCGAGGTCACAGCTGGGCTGGGAGCTCAACTGTCGGACCTGTTGGCAGGTGCCCCGACACTGCGCGCTCTGCACGCCACGAAGCGTCCTGCGCAGCAGATCCGCCAAACGGGCCAAAAACACGCGGACTCCACGATGGGAGTGCTACGACTGGCATTCCTGTCCTCGTTCGCATTGGAGTTCATCGCGACGCTGTCGGTGGCGTTGGTCGCGGTGAGCATCGGCCTGCGGCTGGTGACCGGTTCGATCACGCTGCTGGCCGGGCTGACGGTGCTCATCATCGTCCCGGAGGTTTTCGCACCGATCCGTAGGGTCGGCGCAAGCTACCACGCCGCAGCCGACGGCCTGAGCGCTGCCGAGCGCGTCCTCGAGCTTCTCGACGCCCCCTCCGCCACCACCGGCTCCTACATCGCCGAGGAACCCGGTGTGCAGGTACGCAACCTGAGCGTGCGTGGGCGCGACGGCGTACGCCCGGACGGTCTGACGTTTGATGCCCCGCGCGGCCAGGTCACGGTGCTGACCGGCGCAAATGGTTCTGGTAAGTCAACCACGCTGTTGGCGGTGCTGGGCCAGTTGCCGGATGCAATGGTTGGGGGCGAAGTGGGCGTCGAGAAGAAGGTGGCGTATCTGCCTGCGACCCCGGCGATGGAGCCTGGGACCGTGGGCTCGAACGTGGCTCTGTTCGGCGCGCGCGGGGACGTCAGCCTGGTGGGCGTGTCCGAGGCACATGCTGTCGGCCCATATGGGGACGGCATTTCCGCAGGCCAGCGACAGCGCGTCGGCATTGCGCGCACGTTCGCCGCGGATGCGGACGTGTTCGTGTTGGACGAGCCGACCGCGCACCTCTCCCCCGAGTTAGTTGACGAAGTGATACGAAGGATGCGCGGGCTGGCGCAGCGGGGCGCTGCGGTGCTGGTTGCGTCCCATGACCAGCGGGTACTCGACGCCGCGGACCAGGTGGTGCAGGTATGAGTGACTTGAAGTTTTTGCTGCGCATCGCGCAGGTGCGTCCCCGCGACCTGATCAGCCCGATCATCGCCGGTGCGATCACGCTTCTGGCGGCGCTGAGCCTGACGGTACTGTCCGGCTGGCTGATTACGCGCGCGTGGGAGATGCCGCCGGTGTTGGACCTCTCGGTGGCGGTGACGGCTGTGCGCACGTTGGGTATTTCGCGAGCGGTGTTCCGCTACCTTGACCGGTTGGTGGCGCACAAGCTGGGCCTGCGCGCGCTGACGACGCTGCGCGCCACCATGTACGACGCCCAGGCGGCCGCCGGCCGTGTGGGCCGCGGCGAGGGCCAGGCGCTGCTGGTGGCGGATACGGAGCGCGTGACGGATTACATCGTGCGCACGCTCGTCCCGCGTGGCGTCGCCGTGGTGCTCACGGTGGTAGCCATCGTGGGCGCGGCGGTGCTGCACCCCCTTGCGGCGGTGATCATGGCGGGTGGGTTCGCGCTCACGGGCCTGCTCATCCCCTACTTAGCGACGCGCGCTTCGCGCAACACCTTCCTTGTCGAGGCAGAAAACGCTTTCACGCTGCAGCTCGACTCGGTGCTGCACGACAGGGTGGAGTACGCCGTCGCTGGCAAGGGCGACGCGCTGATAGAGCAAGCCGCGCAGGCCTCGGCGGATGCGAGCAAGGCGTGGGCTCAATCCACGCGCCCGGAGGCCACCGCGTCTGCAATCCAGGCGTGGGCCACGGGCATCTGCGCACTGCTCATCACGTGGTTGGCCGTCGAGACGTATACGGGCAACCCGGTGTGGCTGGGCATGCTGGTAATGCTGCCGCTGGCGGCCTTTGAGGCGCACGGCCCACTCGCGGGGGCTGCGGTGCACGCGGACCAGGCGAAGCGCAGTGCCCACCGCCTGCGCGAGGTCGCGGACCGCGCCGAAGAGACAACGAAGCTCAGCGGCGGACCCCTCCCCCACCCGGAGACCGGCGTGGCCGTGCGGGCGGAGGCGCTGCGCACCGTCTACGGCGACCAAGCATGGGACTTCGAGCTTGCCCCCGGCCAGCGGATGCTGGTGCGCGGGCCTTCCGGCTGCGGCAAGACCACGATGCTGGAAACGCTCGCCGGCCTGCTGCCCGTCGCCGGCGGGACGGCGGCCATCGCGGAGGGTGCGCGCCTGTTCGCGGAGGACGCATGGGTGTTCGCCACGACGGTGCGGGAGAACCTGCTGGTTGCCAACGGCGACGCCAGCGACGCCCGCATGGCGGAGGCACTGGAGGCGACCGGCTTCGAGTTCGGCCTGGATTTCATGCTGGCTAACGGCGCAGACTCGCTGTCCTCCGGGCAGCGCCGCCGACTGCTGCTGGCCCGCGCCCTGGTCAGCGACGCCCCCATCCTGCTGCTCGACGAACCAACCGAGCACCTCTCGATCGACGCCGCGGAGCACCTCCTCGATGTCCTGCTGCACGAACCGCTACCCGGCGCGCTGCCGCAGCGCACGGTGATTGCGGTCGTACACGTCGACGGGCCCGTCGGCATCGAGGTTGCTGCCTCGCCGACGGGCCCGGATGCGGTGTCGTAGCTGGCGCTACTTCTTCATCGTGCCGGTTTCCATGATGCGGGTATGGAAGTCGAACGCATGACGCAGATCGTGTGGCGTCTGCTGGAACTTGCTCTTCGACGCCAGCTCCACGTACTCCTCGAGCAGTGGGCGGTAGTCGGGGTGAGCGATCGCGATCATCTTGGCCACACGGTCACGTGGAGCGAGGCCGCGCAGGTCAGCTACACCGAACTCGGTGATGAAGACCATCGCGTCGTGCTCGGTGTGGTCCACGTGGGAGACCATCGGGACGATGGAGGAAATCGCTCCGTCCTTCGCGGTTGCCGGGGAGATGAACGAGGAGATGTAGGCGTTGCGGGTGAAGTCGCCAGAGCCGCCCAGAGCGTTCATGATGCGGGAGCCGTTGATGTGGGTGGAGTTCGCGTTGCCGTAAATGTCCGCCTCAATCATGCCGTTGGAGGCAATCAGGCCGGTGCGGCGGATGACCTCCGGGTGGTTCGAGATCTGCTGCGGGCGCAGGATGATGGACTCGCGGTAGCGCTTGGCTTCCGCGTTCATCTTGTCTGCGTACTCAGGGGACAGCGAGAAGGACGTTGCGGATGCGACGGACATCTTGCCGGCGTCGATAAGGTCGACCATGCCATCCTGGATAACCTCGGTGTACGCCTGGATGTTCTCAAACTTCGAGTCCATCAGGCCCGCCATCACAGCGTTCGGCACGTTGCCCACGCCGGACTGCATAACGTAGCCGTCGTAGGTGAGGCGGCCGTGGCGCACCTCGTGCTCGAGGAAGTCGAGGAAGTTCGCGGCGATGCGCTCAGAGGTCTCGTCCGGAGCCTTGAACGGCGCGTTGCGGTCCTCAGCGTTGGTCTTGACGACGGCGACGACCTTCTCCGGATCGATCTCGATGTAGGTGGTACCGATGCGGTCGCCAGCCTTGGTAATCGGGATCGGGATGCGGTTCGGCAGTGGTGGCACGAGCCAAATGTCGTGCATACCTTCAAGGTCCAGCGACTGCCACTCGTTGACCTCGATGATGATCTTCTTCGCAGCGTTGAGGTACTCAACGGAGTTGCCGACCGACGAGGAAGGCACGATGTTGCCCTCCTCGGTAATGCGGACGGCCTCGACGATCGCGACGTCCACGTCGCCGAAGAAACCCTGCTCAACCATCATGCCGGAGTGGGACAGGTGGATGTCCTGGAACTTCATCTCGCCGGCGTTGATCTTGTTACGCATCTGCGGGTCAGACTGGTACGGCATTCGGTAGCGCAGCGCATTTGCTTCCGCCAGGACACCGTCGCACTCCGGTGCCGTCGAAGCGCCGGTGAACAGGTCGATTGCGTACTCCCGGCCAGCGTTATGCTCGTCGGTTGCCTTGGCTGCGATCGCAGCAGGCATTGCCTTCGGGTAACCAGCGCCGGTGAATCCCGAGATACCGACCTTATCTCCATGGTTCACGAACTGGGCAGCTTCCTCTGCAGTCATGACCTTGGCGCGCAGCTTGTCACTCGCGATACGCTCGCTCATTAAAAACCTCACTTCGTGTTGATGATTCAGATATCACACCACCATAATTGTGACTTAGGTCTTACGGCAGAAAACTACGCAAACATCCAGAAAGGTCACCCTCACTGGATACCCCCTACCGGGCGAAGCGGGCGTCGACAAACAAAAAGGACATCCGAATTGGACTGCGCAGGCAGTGACGGGAACAATGGGGGCACTATGAACCCACATCTGAGCATCGGCGGCCTGGAGCTGAACTCCCCCGTCCTCCTCGCGCCGATGGCCGGCGTGACCAACATGCCGTTCCGCGTGCTGTGCCGCGAAATTGAGCAGGAGCTCACCGGCACCACCTCCGGGCTGTACGTCTGCGAGATGATCACCGCCCGCGCGATGGTCGAGCGCAACGAGAAAACGCTCAGGATGATCCGCTTCGCCGATGTGGAACAGCCGCGCTCCATGCAGCTCTACACCGTGGACCCCGCCTACACGTACGAGGCGGTGCGCATGATCGTCGAGGAAAACATCGCCGACCATGTGGACATGAACTTCGGCTGCCCGGTACCGAAGGTGACCCGGCGCGGCGGCGGCTCTGCCATCCCGTATAAGCGGAGGCTGTACGGCAACATAGTGGCTGCGGCTGTCCGCGCGGCGGAAGGTTCGGGGGTGCCGATTACGGTGAAGTTCCGCATCGGGATTGACGACGACCACCACACGCACATGGACGCCGGGCGCATCGCCGCCGAGGAAGGTGCGGCAGCCGTGGCGCTGCACGCGCGCACTGCCGCGGAGCGCTACTCCGGGGCGGCGCACTGGGATGAGGTCGCCCGGCTGGTTGAGCACATGCGCGGCACGGGGCTGCCGGTGATCGGCAACGGGGACATCTTCGCTGCCAAGGATGCGACCGACATGATGGAGCAAACCGGCTGCCACGGCGTGGAGGTAGGCCGCGGGTGCTTGGGCAGGCCGTGGCTATTCGCCCAGATCGGTGCACAGCTGCGCGGGGAGCCGATCCCGCCGGAGCCGACGCTCGGGCGCGTCAGCGGCATCATCGCCCGCCACGCGGAACTGCTCGCGGAGCACGTCGGTGAGCAGCAGGCCTGCCGCGACATCCGCAAGCACACCGGCTGGTACCTGCGCGGATTCCCGGTTGGCGGCGAATTCCGCAAGGACCTGGCCCGGGTGGAAACGCTCGATGAGCTCGGGGCGCTGCTGGCGACCATCGCGGACTCCGAAGAACTCGCCGAGCACGCCGATGACGCCCGCGGCCGCCAGGGTTCCTCCTCCAAGGTTGCGCTGCCTGAGGGCTGGCTCGACGATCCGGAGGACGCCACCGTGCCGGAGGGCGCCGAGATCGAGAACAACGGCGGCTAGGCTTTTACCTCGTTGATGAGGCCATACCTATTACTATGGCGGACATGCGTACCGCCTACCGTGAACACCTCGAAGCCTTCAACCGCGACCTGCTGCAGATGTGCGACACCGTGCGCGAGGTCATGCAGCTGGCGTCCACCGCGCTGTTGGAGCAGTCACTCGAGGACGCCGAGCATGCCCTCAACGCGTCCGACCCGCTCAAGGAGCTGAAGCTGCGCTGCGAGGAGCGCAGCATGAGCCTGCTCGCGCTGGAGAACCCGGTGGCGGGAGACCTGCGCCAGGTGCTGTCCTCTATCTATATCGTGGAGAACTTCTCGCGGATGGGCGCGATGGCGAAGCACATTGCGAAGCTGGCGCGGCTGCGCCACCCCTTCCCCGTGTTGCCGAACACGGAGCACGCCCCGATCGCTGAGATGGCCGCCCGCGTGGACGAAATGGTCAACATCACACACGACCTGCTGCTCGACCCTGACGCGGACGTCGCCGTTGAGCTCAACGCAATCGACGAAGGTGTCGACGACCTCCACGACTACCTCAACGCCATCACAACGTCTGACTCCTGGGAACACTCTGCGCGGGAGGCCGTCGACGTGGCGCTCGTCTCCCGCTACTACGAGCGCTACGCGGACCGCTGCGTGAACGTCGCCGGCCGCGTCGTCTTCCTGGTCACGGGCCTAAACCCGAAGGAGTACATGAAGCAGCGCGACGAGGACGCGTTTGACCGCCACTCGAAGCTGGCGGCAATCGAGCGGCGGTTCAGAGCCAAGAAGTAGCGGCTAGCCGAAGCGGCCTGCGATGTAGTCTTCGGTTTCCTGCCGTGACGGGTTCTCGAAGATCGTGGTGGTGTCGTCGAACTCGATGAGCTGGCCAGGCTTACCGGTTGCTTCCAGGGAGAAGAACGCCGTCTTGTCGGACACACGCGCGGCCTGCTGCATGTTGTGTGTCACGATCACGATGGTGTAGTTCTCCTTCAGCTCGTGGATGAGTTCCTCCACGGCCAGGGTCGAGATCGGGTCGAGGGCGGAGCAGGGCTCGTCCATAAGCAAGACCTCGGGGCGCACCGCGATGGCCCTCGCGATGCAGAGGCGCTGCTGCTGACCACCGGAAAGGCCGCCACCCGGCTTGTCCAGGCGGTCCTTGACCTCGTCCCACAGGTTCGCCGCGCGCAGGGAGCGCTCCGCGACGTCCTTGAGCTCCTTCTTGTTCTTCACCCCTGCCAAGCGCAGGCCCGCCACGACGTTGTCCTCGATGGACATCGTCGGGAACGGGTTGGCCTTCTGGAACACCATGCCGACGGTGCTTCGCACCGACACCGGGTCCACGTCCTTGCCGTAAATATTGTGGCCGTCCAGAATAATCTCGCCCTGCACGGAGGCGCCCGGGATCACCTCGTGCATGCGGTTGAGCGTGCGCAGCACGGTTGACTTGCCACAGCCCGAAGGGCCGATGAACGCAGTGACTGCCTGCGCGGGAATCTCCATGGTGACGTCCTGCACCGCGTGAAAATCACCGTAGTAAATGTTGACGTCACGCATCTGAAGCTTCGACATATTGCACGTAATCCTTATTTCTTCACTGAAAACTTCGCGGCAATCAACCGCGCGAGGGCGTTGAGCACAACAACAATGATGAGCAGTGTGAGGGCCGAGCCCCACAGCCTGTCGGCGGCCGCACCCGTGCCGCCTGCCTTCCACATGTCCAGCATGAACAGCGGCAGCGAGGACTGCGGCTGACCAAACATGCCGGCCCAGTTCACGATCGGCGTGGACCCAACCAGGATCAGCACCGGCGCGGACTCGCCCATCACGCGGGCAATCGCCAGCATGATGCCGGTGGTGATGCCGGAGAAGGCTGTCGGCACCACGACGCGCACGATGGTCTTCCACTTCGGCACGCCCAGGGCGTAGGACGCCTCGCGCAGATCCATCGGTACCACGCGCAGCATCTCCTCCGTATTGCGCACCACCACGGGCAGCATCAGCAGGATCAGCGACAGCGCGACCGCGAAACCGGAGCGCGCCTGCCCCAGCACCGTGATCCACAGCGCGTAGATGAACAGCGCGGCAACAATCGACGGCACACCTGACAGGATGTCCACCATGAACGTGGTCAGCTTGCCCAGCTTCCCGCCCTTGTCATACTCCACCAGGTAGATCGCTGTGGCCACGCCAATCGGGATCGCAATTATCGACGCCACCAATGTCTGCGCCAGCGTTCCTACAATCGCGTGCAGCGCACCGCCGCCCTCCTTGGTGGCGCGGATACCGACCATGTCGGTGGTCCACCAGGACACGTCGCTGATGGCGTCCCACCCGCGGCCGACCACCGTGACCAGCAGCCACAGCAGCGGCAGCATCGCCAGCACCATCGTGGCAGCCACGAGGGTGCCCATCACAGCGCTTTTGATCGTGCGCGACTTCGCCACGGGGGTAAATGGCGACATAGGCTTTGTTGTCATTTACTTCTCCTCACAATCGCGCGCGCTGCAGCGTTGACCGCAAACGTAATCACAAACAGGACCAAGCCCGCCGCAATGTAGGCGCCAGCGCTAATCGGGTTATTGAACTCCGCGGACGCATTCGCGATCGCGGTTGCGAAGGTGGTGCCGCCGTCGAAGAGCGAGCCGCGGAACAGCGGTGCCGGGGAGACCACCATGTACAGCGCCATCGTCTCGCCCAGCGCGCGGCCCAGCCCCAGCATGGAACCGGCCACGAAGCCGGACTTGCCGAACGGCAGCACCGTCATCCGCACCACGTCCCAGCGCGTCGCACCCAACGCCATCGCAGACTCGATGAGACCGCGCGGCGTCTGCGTGAAGATCTCGCGCGCGGTGGCTGCGATGATCGGCAAGATCATGATGGCCAGCACGATGCCACCGGTCAGGATGTTGCGGCCCGTCGCGAACGACGGCGAGTTTTGGTAGTGCGCGAAGAGGAAGAAGTCGCCTCCCCAGGAATGCACCCACTCATAAAACTTGCCCAGTGCAGGTCCCAGCACCTTCGCGCCCCAGATGCCGTAGACGATCGACGGCACCGCCGCCAGCAAGTCCACCAGCACCGCGAGCGGGCGCACCATGCGCTTCGGCGCGAAGCTCGAGAGGAACAACGCCACACCCAGAGCGACCGGCATCGCGATGAGCAACGCGATGAGCGAAATCATCACCGTGGAGAAGAACAAGTTCGGGATACCGAAACGCATTGCGTCTAAGTTCGCCGTCTCCCACGGACCCGAATACGTCAGGAACCCGAGGAAGCCGCCTTCGTTCCGCAGCAGGGGCGGCAACGCCTCCAGCAGGAGGAATGCGCCAATCGCAGAAATGATGAGCGTGATTAAAACCGAAGAGGACGTCGATACGCCCTCGAAGACGCGGTCCCCGGCTCGGCGCCGGGAGCGCGCCTCAACTTGAGCTGTAGCCATTGTTACTGAATCGCGTTAATGGCCTCGCGGAGACGCTCAGCGTGCGCGCCCGACACCGGGATGAAGCCCTCGGACTCCAGCTCGCTGTCCTGCGAGTCCAGCGCCACGTTCAGGAAGTCACGCACCATGCCAGCGGTTGCGGCATCGTAGCCAGCCGAGCACACAATTTCGTAGGTGGTCAGGATCAGCGGGTAGGAATCCGCATCCTTCGACGCGAACAGTGCCTCCGAGTCCACCACCATGTTGTGGCCCTCCGTGGAGAACTTCATGTGTGCCAGCGCGTTGCCCACGGTGGTGGAGTTCAGCTCAACCGGGCCGTTGCCGAAGTCAACCTTCGCAATCTTGTCTGCGAAGCCCGCCTCAACGTAGGTGATCGCACCCGGGGTGTTTGCCACCTGGTCAGCGACACCGGTGGAGCCGTTCGCGCCGGAGCCGACCTCCGTCGGGAACGCCTTGCCCTTCGACTCCCACTTGCCGTCAGACGCGGCAATCAGGAACTTCTGGAAGTTGTCCGAGGTACCCGACTCATCCGCGCGGTAAACGACGTTGATCTTCTGGTCCGGCAGCTCCACGCCCGGGTTGGACTCCGCAATCTTCGGGTCATTCCAGTTCTTGATGACGCCCTGGAAGATCTCCACGATGTTGTCGACGCTCAGCGTCAGCTCGTCGACGCCCTCCAGGTTGTATGCAACCGCGACAGGGCCAATCACGAACGGCAGGTGCCACGCCTCGTTGCCACCGCAGCGCTCCGCCGCCTTTGCGACTTCCTCTTCCTTCAGTGGCGAGTCGGAGCCTGCGAAGACCACCTGGTTATCCAGGAACTGCTTCACGCCAGCGCCGGAACCAGTCGGGTTGTACGCAAGCGTTGCCCCCGGAACGTCTGCCTCGTACACGGTACGGAAGTAGTCCATCGCGTTCTGCTGCGAAGACGCGCCCTCCGCCAGCAGCTGCCCAGTTTCGCCGGAAAGTTCGTACTCCCCTGCGACTGCAGCATCGGAACCGGGGGTATCCGTTGCGGAGGTGTCCGCCGCATTGTCTGCACCGTTGCCACACGCAACCAACGCGGCCGACGCTACCGCCAATGCACCGAATACTGCTGCAGAACGCTGATTTTTGAAATTCACGTGGAATACCTTTCCAAGAAATAGTGACCTTTAATGTTCGAGGAGTAACGCTAAAGCGTGATGGTGAACACTAAAGGCCCCTATTCGTGAACTTCACATGAATGTTGCGTGACGGTTGGGTTTAATCACCCGCCGCTGCCCCCGCTGCTTTATATACGACGTGGCGCTCCGCGACCTGGAATCCAAGCTCCTCGTAGCGCTTCACGGCCGGGGCATTGTCCGCCTCAACGTAGAGGATCACGGCCGGGCTTCCCTGCTCCGCGAGGTGAACCAGCCCCAGTTCCATCAATACGCCGCCAAGGCCGTGGCCGCGGAAGGCGTCCGCCAAGCCGACAACGTAGACCTCTCCGGTGCCGTCCGGGTGGCGCTTCGTCCAGTGGAAGCCCGCAAGCTCCTCGCCGCGGTAGAGCAGCCACACCCCGGCTGGGTCGAACCACTCCGCTTCCATCGCGCGGTGCAGGCGCTCGGTATCCCAGCCGCCTTGCTCCGGGTGCCAGGAAAACGCCTGGTTGTTGGCCTCCAGCCACGCCTTTTCGACGGCCCCACGGCCCCACTTTGCGCTCGCCTCGGTGAGGTTGAACGCCTCGTATCCCTCGGGCAGCTGTACAGGTTCAGCGCGCACCTCGTCCAGACGCATCACGAGCAGCTCGCGCACCGGGCGCAGCCCGAGCAGCAGTGCGACCTCGTGGGCGTCGGGCAGGTTGCCGTGGGCCCATAGGCCGGCGGCGGGGTTGTGGGCGAAGGCGGCGTCGACAAGGCTGCGGCCCATCCCCTGACCTCGCGACTGCGGATCCACCGCGAGCTCCGCCGAACCGTCCGGGGCGAACCCCACGACTCCTACAACGTCGTCACCTTGGTTGACTACCAGGTGGTTGTGGCCCAGGCGGGCGTCGTGAAGCCCGTTGAGGAACTGCTCGGAAAAGGCTGCGATGCCGTCGTAGTCCGCGACGCGCTGCAGCATCGCCTCGACCTGTTTGGCCGTCTCCGGATGTTCCGGCAGCGTGAGCGGTTGGGGGTGAAAGCGAGTGTTCGTCATGCCCCAAGGCTAGCGTGTGTGTACAACTAGAGACGTGAAGAAACGGTCGATCGCCCTCGGGCTCGTTGCGGTGCTGTGCGTCGGTGGCGCCGCCGACACCCTGTTCGCCTCCGGTGTGGAGCGCACGCTCTCGAGGCAGGCCGCGCAGCTCAACGGGCTCGAAGTCGCCCCTGAGGCCTACATCTCCGGGTTCCCGGTGGCGCTGGCTGCTGTGACCGGAGCTGTGTCAAGGGTGAGCCTGCACTCCGTGGACGTGCCGGTGGCGGGCGTCGGCGTGGGCAACGCCGGGGTGGAGCTGATCAACCTGGAGCTGCCCGCAAACGCCGGGCAACGCTTGCGCCGCGCGGACCTCACCGGCGCGCAAGCCGACGTCGTGCGCCGCACAGTACGCCTCGACGGCGTCGCATTCGGCCAGCTCCTCGGCATGACCGACCTCGACATCGCGCACCCTTACGACATCTCGCCCTCCGGCGGCACCGCAAGCGAAGCCCGCATGACCGGCACCGTCCCCGGCACGAACATCCCCACCACAGTCGTGGTCACCCTGCGCCTCGACGGCCCCACCTTCCGCATGCGGCCCAGCCAGCTTATCGACGTCCCCTCCGACCTCACCGACCGCGTCATCGACGCATACACCCTGGACAGGGACACCCGCGACCTGCCGCTAGGCGGCCAGGCCGACAACGTGCAACTCTCCGGCGGCTCCATCGAATTTTCCCGCGACCGCATCAACACCGTCGTGGAGGCCGGCGACCTCGCGCCGCTGGTGTAGGACGTTGTAGCCTGGTACGCATGAGTGAAAAGCTAAACGGAAACGAAGCAGTCAACCTCGCCGCGGAGCAGTCGAAGGCGACTGCGCACCGCAATATCCCAGCGCTTGGGTTTGATGAGATGCCGCTGCCAGCGGACACGGCCAACCTTCGCGAGGGCCCTAGCCTCCACGACGGCCTCTTAGCACTTCTGCCGCTGGTCGGCGTGTGGCACGGCGAGGGCCAGGCCAACGATAACGGCGACGAGTACGCGTTTGGCCAGCAGCTGGTCATCTCCCACGACGGCGAGAATTACCTCCGCTTCGAGTCCCGCATCTGGCGCCTGGACGAGGACGGCAAGCCCACCGGCGCGGACCAGCGCGAGGTCGGCTTCTGGCGTATTTCCCTGAAAGACGAAATCGAGGTCACCCTGACTAATTCCCGCGGGCTCACCGAGATCATGTACGGCACGCTGCTCAACGAGCGCGCATGGCAGCTGACCAGCGCGTCGACCATCGTGACGGAAACCGGCCCTGAGAACCACGGCCCGGGCAAGCGCGTCTACGGCCTGATGCCGAACAACAACCTCGGTTGGGTTGACGAGCGCGCCGTCGACGGCGAGATGGTCCCCTACATGTCCGCAGAGCTCAAGCGCGTGGCTGGCTAAGCACTAGGGTTTACAGGCTGTTACAGGCCGATGCTCGCGTCGAGCGCCTGCTGCACTAGCTCCTGGATCTCCCGAGCGTTCTCGGGGGCCGGGAGCTTTTTGTCATTCAGGCGCTTCACCCTCGTCGCCATCCGAGTGGAGCTCACCAGCCACACCGACTCAGCCTTGAACAGCTCATTGAGGTAGATGTCTTTCTGCTTGCACTTCCAGCCGCGCTCGGATGCGTACTCGAACAGCGCGGCCTGCGTCGTGCCCGGCAGGATGCCCGGCCCCGGCTTCGGCGTGCGGATCCGCCCGCCCTTCTTCACCACGATCACCGTCGAGTTTGCGCCCTCCAGCACGCGCTCGGTGGTGGGGTCGATGTAGATGACGTCGTCGTGCCCGTGGCTCTTCGCCCAGCGCAGCGCAGCCATGTTCGCCGCATAGTTCAAGGTCTTCGCGCCTACCTGCATCCACGGCACTGCGTGTTCACCGGTGTCCAGGGAGTAGCCACGCGAGGTCGTCATCACCGACACCCCGCTCTTGCGCTGCTTCAGGGCAGTCTCGTCGATGGGGCGCACCGTCAACCACGCCGTGGGGACGCCGGTGGTTTCGCGGCCGCGCGTCATCGTCCACACGCAGCGCGCGTCCACTTCCTCCGGCTCGCTGCCGCGCTCGCGCACGTAGTCGGCCACCGCCTCATTCGTCGCCTTCACCCAGTGGTCCACCCCCGGGTCCGGCAGGTCGAGTGTGCGGGCGCTTCGCCGGAAACGCTCAATGTGGGCCTCAAGGTTGGCGGGCACCCCCTTCCGGATCAGGATGGTTTCGAAGATGCCGTCGCCACGCGTGACGGCGGCGTCGTCCCAAAACACGTGCGGCATGCTGGCGTTTTGGCGTCGAATAGAACCGCCGAACGGTTCCACAAGATAGATCACTGGAGCTGGTAACAAGTGCGACGAACCCATGCGTTCATAGTATCCCGCTACGATGGTGGATGTGTTGAACTCTTCTCCACTTTTGCAACGCCCTGGCGCCGCAGAGTTTGCGGGCACGACGCCGCTCGACGCGAAGGGGGTCGCCTGGCACTACGGGGAGCCGCTCGGCGAACAACGCGCCATGGACACCCAGCCCGTCATCATCGACCGCTCGCAGCGCCGCATCATCGCGGTCGCGGGGCCCGACGCACCAGAGTTCTTAAACAACCTCCTCTCACAAAAGCTTGACGACGCCCCCTCCGGCTTCGCAGCCTCCGCCCTCGACCTCGACGCACAGGGCAGGATCCTCCACCACGCCGACGTCTTCTACGACGGCGCCACGTTCTACCTCGACCTGCCAGCCGCGCAATACGAAACCTTCACCGCGTTCCTGCGCAAAATGGTGTTCTGGTCCGACGTCACCATCACCGACACCGACCTGGCGATCCTCACGCTCATCGGCCCAGCCGACGCCACGGAAGCCCTCGCGTCGATGGACGGCACGGCGTTTTCCCGGCGGGTGTCCCCGTGGACCGCGCACGCGCGCTTCGACATCGCGGTCGAACGCGACCGGCTCGAAGAGGTCGTCGATGCGCTGGTGGAACGCGGCGGCGTGCTCGGCGGGCTGATGGCGTTCACCGCCGAGCGGGTGCGGGCCGGCGAGCCCGAACTCGGCGCCGACTGCGACGAAAAAACCATCCCGCACGAAGCCCCGCGCCTGATCAACCGCGGTGACCGCATCGCCGCCGTCCACCTGGAGAAGGGCTGCTACCGCGGGCAAGAGACCGTCGCGCGCGTGGAAAACATTGGCCGCTCCCCCCGCCTGATGGTCATGCTGCAGCTCGACGGCTCCGCACCCACCGAGCCAGAGATCGGTGCAACCATCCGGGCGGGCGGGCGCGCGGTTGGCACACTCGGCACCGTTGTCCACGACGCCGACTACGGCCCCATCGCACTGGCCCGCCTGAAACGGTCCGCACTCAACGCCGGCACTGACGTCAACCTTGACATCGATGGCGTTTCCGCCCGCATCGACCCCGATTCCCTCCCCACCGACGAGGGCGAGAAAGCCGGGCGCAAGGCACAACAACGGCTGCGCGGCAACTAGGTCTCAAATTGGGGCCCGGTGCGGGCTCTCACCGGGGCCCGCTGGGCAAACACACAGGTCACCCCATGGAGGGGAATTTTTGGAACGTTCGCGCTATTATGTCCTACAGGACAATTAACGAATCGAAAAGCATGAGGCCGCTCCCTGCCCGGGAGCCGCCCAGAAGAACCACCTCAAGGGGGTCACGCAATGGGTCGCGGACGCGCCAAAGCAAAGCAGACCAAGGTTGCTCGCCAACTGAAGTACAACTCTCCCGAAATGGACCTCGAGTCGCTCCAACGCGAGCTCGCAGGCAAAGCTCCGAAGAAGAGCTGGGAAGAGGACGACGACTACGAGGTAGATGACCAGTACGCCGATTACGCCGACTGGGATGCGTACGGCACCTCAGGCCGCTAAACGTCCAACGCTTACAAAGAACACCTGCTGCCCATCCGGGCCGCGGGTGTTCTTTTGGTGCCTTAACACTCGTTCAGAGGCTGCTGGCACCAAGGAGACACCAAATTCCTTGGTTTTAGGTAGAGGCCTGGCGTTTTCCCTAGTCGCGGGTCGGGCGGGAGAGAATTTGGTGCACGCACGGGAGCACGAGTGCCAAAGGACGCAATTCCAAAACAGGCCACTTACATATCCACAGGTCACAAAAGGGCTAGATAAAACTGGGTGTGTCCTTTGGCACTGAGGCCACTAAGGCGACACCACATTCCTGCACAGCCAATCAGCGACCTGGGCTTTTGTGAAGCCCGGTGATTGAAATTGCGGAATGTGGTGCGTGATTCCTAAGAATGCTGGCCCCGAAGTACCGCGCGGGCATCCTCGTCGGCATCTGCAGCGCGGACCTCGCCGAGGACCCAGCTGTCGATGCCGCGGTCCTTCAGCAGCGCCAACGCCTGGTCACGCGCTTCTGGTGCCACGACGGCCACCATGCCGATACCCATGTTGAAGGTCTTCTCCATCTCCTCGACGGGGACGTCGCCGACGGATTGGATGGTCTGGAAGATCGGACCGGGGGTCCAGGTGGAGCGGTCCATGTCGGCAACGAGGCCCTCAGGGATGATGCGCTCCATGTTGCCCGCCAAGCCGCCGCCGGTGACGTGGCAGAAGGTGCGCACGTCGCACTCCTTGGCAAGCGCCAGGCAGTCGAGGGCGTAAATCTTGGTTGGTTCGAGGAGCTCCTCGCCGAGGGTGCGGCCGAGGGCGTCGACGTGGCCGTCGAGAGGCAGGCCGGCGCGCTCGAGCAGCACGTAGCGCGCGAGTGAGTAGCCGTTGGAGTGCAGGCCGGAGGACGCCATCGCGATGATGGTGTCGCCCTCGCGGACCTTGTCCGGGCCGAGGAGCTCGGAAGCTTCGACGACGCCGATGGCGGTGGCGGAGACGTCGTAGTCGTTGACGTCCATGACGCCTGGGTGCTCCGCGGTCTCGCCGCCGAGCAGCGCACAGCCTGCCTGGACGCAGCCCTCGGCGATGCCGGAAACGATGTCAGCGACCTTCTCGGGGACGACCTTGCCGATCGCGATGTAGTCCTGCAGGAAGAGTGGTTCGGCACCGCAGACGACGAGGTCGTCGACGCACATGGCGACCAGGTCGATGCCGATGGTGTCGTGCTTGTCCATCGCCTGAGCGACGGCCAGCTTGGTACCGACGCCGTCGGATCCGGCCGCGAGCAGCGGCTCCTTGTACTTGCCCAAGGCGAACAGGCCGGCGAAGCCGCCGATGCCACCCTGGACCTCTGGGCGGGAGGCACGCTTGGCAAGGGGCGCGAGCAACTCTACGGCCTTGTCGCCGGCTTCGATGGAGACACCTGCGGCCTCGTAGGACACGCCCGAGTCAGCTGGGGTGTTGTGGTGGGTCATGATGCGTTTTCACCTTTCTGAAGACGACGAACAAGATCTGCGTTGTGGTTGCCCTCCGGGAGCCCGAGTGGGTACTCGCCGGTGAAGCAGGCCGCGCAGAGGTTGGAGGCTGGCTGGTTGGTGGAGGCGATCATGTCCTCGGTGGTGACGAACGCCAGGGAGTCCGCACCCACCATGGTCCTGATGGACTCGGCAACAACTTCTTCGTTGCCACCGCGCCCGTGGTTGGCGATGAGTTCGCCGGGGCTGGCGAAGTCGATGCCGTAGAAGCACGGCCACTTCACCGGTGGCGAAGCGATGCGCACGTGCACTTCGGCGGCGCCGGCCTCGCGCAGCATACGGATCAGTTTGCGCTGGGTGTTGCCGCGCACGATGGAGTCATCCACGACGACGAGCTTCTTACCCTCGATGACTTCGCGCACCGGGTTGAGCTTCAGTCGCAGGCCCAACTGGCGCAGCGTGTCCGAGGGCTGGATGAAGGTGCGGCCCACGTAGGCGTTCTTCATCATGCCCTGCTTAAACGGGATGCCGGACTCCTCGGCGTAGCCGATTGCTGCCGGGGTGCCGGACTCTGGGACCGGCATGACCAGGTCAGCGTCGACGGGTGCGACGCGGGCCAGGCGGCGCCCGATGTCGATGCGGGCGCTGTTGACGGATTGGCCGTCGACAACTGAGTCGGGCCGGGCGACGTAGACGTACTCGAACACGCAGTGCGCGTGCGGTGCGTCGGCGAAGCGCTCGGAGTGGACGCCGGTCTCGTCGATGGCGATGAGCTCGCCTGGTTCGATGTCGCGGACGAAGGAGGCGCCCACGATGTCCAGCGCACACGTTTCGGATGCGACGACCCAGCCGCGTTCCAGGCGGCCGAGGCACAGTGGGCGCACGCCGTGTGGGTCGCGGGCCGCGTAGAGGGTTTTACCGTCGGTCACCATGAAGCAGAACGCACCCTTGACGCGCGGCAGGAGTTGGCGCGCGGATTCCAGGAGGGTGACGTCGTCGCGGATGGCGTCGGCAAGCAGGGCGGAGACGACCGCCGTGTCGGAGGAGGAGCCCTGGCCCTCTACCCCGTCGGCGGGGATGAGCTTGCGCTCCACGGCTTCGCGCTGCAGCTCCACGTAGTTGGTCAGGTTGCCGTTGTGTGCCAGCGCGACGTCGGTGCCGTTGGGGCTGACGCGGTACATCGGCTGCACGTTGTCCCACGAGTTATTGCCCGCCGTGGAGTACCGGGTGTGGCCGATGGCGACGTCGCCTTGCAACGCGCCGAGCGTCGGCTCGTCAAAGATTTGGCTGACCAGCCCGATGTCTTTGAACACCACCACTTGGTCGTGGTCGCCCACAGCGATACCTGCGCCTTCTTGGCCGCGGTGCTGGAGGGCAAATAGTCCGAAATATGTCAGTTTTGATACGTCTTCACCGGGCGCCCAGACGCCGAACACACCGCATTCTTCGCGCGGCGTGTCATCCCCGATGTATTCCTCTTCGGTTCGCACGTGCTCTACTCTAACGAACACCTAGGGGTGAAGGGGTAGAACTGGCAGCCCTTTTTGGACTTCGTGGGCTCGGGAGCCGGAGGCGTCGATACGCCCGGCGCGAACTTCTTCCTCGAAAGTGGCACAACCTGTGGCGATTCGCAGCCAGGTGGTCGGGTCCATTTCCACGACGTTGGGCGGGGTGCCGCGGGTGTGGCGGGGGCCTTCGACGCACTGCACTGCAACAAACGGGGGTACTCGCAGCTCTACTGTGTGTCCGGGCATCTCGTGGGCGAGGGTACGGGCGGTGCGTCGCACGGCGTCGGCAAGCAGGGCCCTGCCGGGCTTGTCGACGCCCTCTTCGTCCAACAGCCAGTCCTTGATTGCCAGGACGGCCGCTCGTGTCGCTGCCGGGTCCACCTCTGTCTTCTTCGGTGCCTTCCTCTGTGCCATGGATTTCATATTATGCTGTGGTGCCATGAAGTCTCCTTCCATCACGCTGCGTTTCATGGCGGCTCCTACAGATGTTCTCCACGCGGGCGCCCAGGGCGTCTCCGGTGGCCGTGTGTTGCAGTGGATCGACAAGGCGGCATACGCGTGTGCCGCGCAGTGGTCTTCGACCTACTGCGTGACTGCCTACGTCGGCCACATCCACTTCACCCGACCGATTCCGTCGGGTCACATTGTGGAGGTCCGTTCCCGGATCGCGATGACTGGCCGCACTTCCATGCACATCGTCAACGAGGTGCTCTCGGCAGACCCCCGGGAAGGTGTTTTCACCCGCGCGTGCGACTGCCTGGTGATTTTCGTGGCAAAGGATGCAGCTGGGCGCCCAACCCCGGTGCCGACATTTACGCCTGAGACCGATGAGGAACGCCGCGTGGAAGCCGCCGCGATCTCCCGCATCGACCTGCGCAAAGCCATCGAGGCGTCCATGCTGGAACAGACCTACACGGACGACTCCACCGCACCACGCACCATCCACCGCTTCCTGGCGAAGCCGACCGACATCAACTGGGGCGGCGATGTGCACGGCGGCACCGCCATGGAGTGGATCGATGAGGCCGGCATGGCCTGCACGATGGAGTGGTCCGGGGAACGCACCGCAGCGGTGTACGCGGGCGGCATCCGCTTCTACAAGCCGATCCACATCGGCGACCTCATCGAGGTGGAAGCGCGCCTGACCAGGACGGATGCGCGCTCGATGCATACCTCCATCTTTGTTCGATCGGGGGACCCGCGCGGCGGCCGCGAGTCGCTCCAGAACGCGATTCACGCCACGGTGACCTACATCGGTATCGACATCGACGGCAACCCGCTGGCCGCGCGCAAGTTCACCCCAGTCACGGACGAGGACAAGCGCCTCTGGGAGCACACGCAGACGCTCAAGGACCTGCGGGCGCAGTACGAGCCGGAGCCGCTGGTGCGCCCAGATGATGCGCAGCAGCGCGTCGACTAGTGGCGGCTATGTCAGTGCTGAAGCGAACCGCTGCGCTGCTGGCCGCGAGCGCCTGTGTGGCCGGTTCACTGGTTGGCTGCGCGGCGCCCCAGCCGAAGACGGCGACCGCGCTGCAGTTCCGCCAGTCCGCCGCCGTCACGCTCCTCGGCGATAGCGGCGGGGCGTACCACTTCCGGGCACGCGTAGAGAACCCCCGCGTCATCTCAGGGCAGGAGGCACGCAGCCGCGTCGGCGACTACACCAACGCCGACACCGCGCTCGCCGACGTGACCCAGCTGCGCTGCTTCGACATCAGCTACATCTACACCGGCAACACCGCAGGCGACAGCCCCGACGAAAACGTAGCCAGCCCCGACATCACCATCGTCGGCGAAGGCAACGTGGCGGCGAACCGCGTGCGCAACTTTGCCACCCAGCTCTGCGACACCGTAGACCTCCCGGTCTTGCCACGGGACCCGCAGGCGCTCGTTCCCAATCAGACCTACAACCAGACCTTCGTCAGCTTCTCCGTCGACGACGCAGGCCAGCCCGGTGTTGAGGCAACGGGCCTGCGCATGGAAACGCCGCCAGGCACCGTGATGACCTGGCGGCATAACCTCTAAATCGCGTTAGTTACAGCGCGGCGTTCGGGGCCGTCGCGTTGCCGAACAGTGCCGGCAACGTATTCGCCCACGCGTCGGCCAGCGCGGCCACGGCGACGGAGTGCTCACCGAAGGTGATCTGGCCGTCGTCGGTGGTGGTGCCCAACACGTGCGCTGGGACGCCGGTGGCGTTTGCGCGCTCGATGGTGGCGTCGACAAGCGACGGATCCACCGCGACGAGCACGCGGGAGGCGGACTCGGAGAACAGCGCGGTGAACGCGTCCTCGTGGACCGCCGAAAGGTCCAGCTTGGCGCCCTTGCCGGAGCCCAGCAGCATCTCGAAGACAGCCTGGGACAGGCCACCTTCTGAGAGGTCGTGCGCGGCGAGGATGTCCTTGTTCGCGTGCAGCAGCTCGCCGAGGCGCTCCTCGTTCGCGAGGTCTACCTGCGGTGGCAGGCCGCTCAGGCCCTGGCCGGAGATGTCTTGCCACACCGAGCCGCCGAACTCTGCCTTCGTGTCACCCAGCACGAGCAAGGCCTGCTCGCCCTCGCCCTTCGGCAGGCGGTGCGGGATGGCGGCGTTGACGTCCTCGATCACGCCGAGCACGCCCACGACTGGGGTCGGCAGGATTGGGGTCTCGCCGGTCTGGTTGTAAAAGGAGACGTTGCCACCGGAGACCGGAATCTCCAGCTCAGCAGCGCCGTCGGCGAGGCCGTGGACGGCTTCGCGGAACTGCCACATCACGTCGGGGTTCTCAGGGGAACCGAAGTTGAGGCAGTTCGTCACCGCGACCGGCTTCGCGCCGGTGACCACAACATTGCGGTAGGCCTCCGCAAGCGCGAGGCGCACACCCATGTTCGGGTCCAGGTAGGCGTAGCGGCCGGACGCGTCAGCGGAAATCGCCACACCGCGCGAGGTCTCCTCGTTGATGCGCAGCACGCCTGCATCCGAGTACTGGGCCTGCACGGTGTTGCCGCGCACGTAGCGGTCGTACTGCTGCGTGATGAAGTCGCGGGAGCACAGCGCCGGGGAGGCAACCATCTTCAGCCAGGTAGCCTCCAGGTCCTCCGAAGTATCGACGTCCGCCTTCGCCTGCACGCCATCAAGCCATTCGGGGCGCGCGTACGGGCGGTCGTAGACCGGGCCTTCGTCGATCGATGACGGTGGCGCGTCCAGTACCAGCTCGCCCCTGTGGTAGACGAGGTAGCGGTCCTTCTCATCGGTGACCTCACCAATCACGGCCGCACCGACCTCCCACTTCGCGCAGATCTCCATGAAGCGATCCACGTTCTCAGGGGTGACCACGGCGCACATGCGCTCCTGGGACTCGGACGCCAGGATCTCGGCGGCGCTCATATTCGCCGCGCGCAGTGGCACGTTGTCCAGGTTGACGGTCATGCCGCCGTCGCCCGCCGCAGCCAGCTCGGAGGTAGCACACGCCAAGCCGCCACCACCGAGGTCCTGAATACCGACGACAACGCCGGCCTTGTACAACTCCAGGCAGCACTCGATGAGGACCTTCTCCGCGAACGGGTCGCCAACCTGGACGGCTGGGAGCTTGCGCTCCTCGCCTTCCTCGAAGGTCGCAGAGCCCAGCACCGACACGCCGCCGATGCCGTCAAGGCCCGTGCGGGAGCCGAAGAGGACCACCTTGTTGCCAGTGCCGGATGCGAACGCCAGCTTCAGGTCCTCGACCTTGAGCGTTCCCACGCACAGCGCGTTGACCAGCGGGTTACCCGCATATGCTTCGTCGAAGACGGTCTCGCCGCCAATGTTCGGCAGGCCCAGCGAGTTGCCGTAGCCGCCAACGCCGTGCACCACGCCAGGCAGGACTCGCTTGGTGTCCGGCGCGTCAGCAGGGCCGAAGCGCAGCTGGTCCATCACCGCGATTGGGCGCGCGCCCATCGCCATGATGTCGCGCACAATGCCGCCCACACCCGTCGCGGCACCCTGGTAGGGCTCCACGAAGGACGGGTGGTTGTGGCTCTCCACGCGGAAGGTCACCGCGTCGCCGTCACCGATGTCGACGACGCCCGCGTTCTCGCCGATACCGGCCAGAATTTTCGACGCCATCTCCTCCGTCATCGTCTCCCCGAAGTAGCGCAGGTGCACCTTGGAGGACTTGTAGGAGCAGTGCTCGGACCACATGACGGAGTACACCGTCAGCTCCGCATCCGTCGGGCGGCGGCCCAGAATGCGCTTGATCTTTTCGTACTCGTCGGTCTTCAGGCCGAGTTCCGCGTAGGGCTGCTCCAGCTCAGGAGTCTGCGCGGCGTGCTCCACCGTGTCATTATGTACAGTCATTGTTTCCCTACGCTCCGATCGAAGAAATAGCGGACAAGAACAACCCGAGCCCGTCCGTCGACGGCCCCGTAAGCGCCTCAATCGCGTGCTCCGGGTGCGGCATCAACCCCACGATGCGGCCGTTTTCGCTCGTCACACCAGCAATCGCGTTGATAGAGCCGTTGAAGTTATCCGTGTAGCGGAACACCACGCGGCCTTCCTTCTCCAGCTGCTCGATGGTCTCGGCGGACGCCTGGAAGCGGCCCTCGCCGTGCTTCGCCGGCACGAGGATCTTGTCCCCCTCGTTGAAGCGGTTCGTCCACGCGGTCTCCGCGTTGGCCACCTCAAGGTAGGTGTCCACGCAGTGGAAGTTCAGGTGCTGATTGCGGGTCAGCGCGCCCGGCAGCAGGCCAGCCTCGGTGAGGATCTGGAAACCGTTGCAGATGCCCAGCACCGGCATGCCCTTCTTCGCAGCCTCCACCACAGCGCCCATCATCGGGGCTTGCGCGGCGATGGCTCCGGAACGCAAATAGTCCCCGTAGGAAAACCCACCGGGGACCACGACGGCGTCAACACCCGTCAAATCTTCATCAGCGTGCCACAGCGACTTCGGCTGTGCGCCAGCCAGGCGAACTGCACGCAACGCATCGACGTCGTCGAGCGTGCCTGGGAACGTGATTACACCGATGGTTGCCGTCATCGAACAACCTCGAAGTCTTCAATCACCATATTTGCCAGGAGGGTTTCGGCGACGCGCTTGAGCTCATCGTCGGACACGGTGTCGTCGACTTCGATTTCAAAGCGCTTGCCCTGACGCACGTCCTCGACACCGTTCACCCCGATTCTGCCCAGCGCGCGCAGGACAGCTTGGCCCTGCGGATCCAAAATTTCAGCCTTAGGCATGACATTTACCACGACTTTTGCCATGAGAATCCTTCGTGTCTCGGAGGTCATTACGACGAAGACAGTATAACGAACGGATCCCTCCCGCGGGAGTCCTTTATTTTGCGGCTGCTAGACGGTGCACGCCCCCGAGTGCACGAGCGTCCAGGCGTACTCGAACGCGGTCTGCTTCCACTTCTCGTAGCGGCCGGACACACCGCCGTGACCGGCGGACATCTCCGTCTTAAGCAGAATCTCCCCGCCCGTAGCTATTTCACGCAGCTTCGCCACCCACTTCGCGGGCTCCACGTACAGCACGCGCGTATCGTTCAGGCTGGTCACTGCAAGGATGTCCGGGTAGCGCTGGGCTGTGATGTTCTCGTACGGGGCGTAGGAGGCCATATAGTCGTAGACCTCCGGGTCGTGGTACGGGTCGCCCCACTCCTCCCACTCCACCACGGTCAGCGGCAGCTCCGGCATGAGGATCGAGGTCAGCGGGTCCACGAACGGGACGATCGCCTGAATACCCGCGAACTTCTCCGGGGCCATGTTCGCAATCGCGCCCATCAGCATCCCGCCCGCCGATCCGCCCTCAGCAACGAGCGTGTCGTAGGAGCTCACGCCCGCGCGCACCAGCTCGTCGGCGCACGCGATGAAGTCGGTGAACGTGTTCTTCTTCGTGAGCATCTTGCCGTTGTCGTACCAGCCGCGGCCCATCTCGCCGCCGCCGCGCACGTGGGCGCACGCCCACACCATCCCGCGGTCCAGCAGCGACAGTCGCGCCACTGAAAAACCTGGGTCCACGGAAGACTCGTAGGAGCCGTAGGCGTAGAGCAGCGTCGGGTGCGGATGAGCCATGTCAAGGTCTGCGCGGTGCACGACGGAGATCGGCACCTGGGTTCCGTCGTCGGCCGTAGCCCACATACGGCTGGCAACGTAATCGGCGGCGTCGTAACCCCCAAGCACCTCCTGCTGCTTCAGCAACGTCAGGCCGCGGGTGGCCACCCGGTAGTCAAACAGCTGGGCCGGCTGCGTAAACGAGGTGTAGGTCAGCCGCACCACCGGCGCGTCCCACTCAGGGTTACCGCCGAGGCCCGCGGTGTAGAGCTCCTCGTCAAACTCGAGCTCGCGCAGCGCGCCGAAACTGCCGCCCTCCACGGGTGCCACCGCAAGCCGACTGATGCCGCCCGAGCGGTAGGCACAAAACAGGAAGTCCCGGTACGTATCGACGCCCTCTACGCGCACGTCCGCGCTGTGCTCCACGAACGTCTCCAGCTCAGTCAACGGCACCCGCGCATCCACCGGGCAGGTCCCTACAGCGAAGTTGGGGCCGGTGGCGTTGTGCGTGACCACCCAGTACCCGCGCCCGGCGAGCTCCGCGTAATCCAGGTCGTACTCCACGCCTTCCTCGCGCGGCCACAGGACCTCGAACTCGGCGGTCGGCATCTCCAGGGGTACCGCGCGCCACTCGCTGGTCAGCTTCGAGCTGGCCACGATGTACAGGAACTGCTCGGCGCGGTCCCCGCCCACGCCAAGGTTGAAGCGCTCGTCGTCCTCCTGGTAGACCAGCACGTCCTCCGACGCCGCCGTGCCCACCTCGTGGCGCCACACCTGGTGCGGGCGCCACGCGTCATCAACGCGCAGGTAAAACAGGTACTGCTCCCCCGCCCACGTCGCGCCGTAAAAGGCGCCTTCGATGGTATCCGGCAGCAGCTCGCCGGTCTCCAGGTCCTTGATGCGCAGGTCGAAGCGTTCGTCGCCGGAGGTGTCCGTCGAAAAGGCGAGCAAGCGCCCCGACGTAGATACCGCTGACGCGCCGAGCGAGAAGAACTCATGGCCTTCGGCCATCTCGTTGAGGTCAAGCAGCACCTGCTCCCCCGGCAGCGGCGAGCCGTCCTCCGGCAGCGTCGGCGGCGTCCACGGGTCGTCGCCGACCCGCACGCGGCAGGACACGCCGTAGCTCTTACCCTCGATGGTGCGGCCGTAGTACCACCAGTCTCCGTTGCGCTGCGGCACGGACATATCAGTCTCCTTGATGCGAGACTTCATCTCCTGATAGACCTGCTCCGCGAGCGGGGCAAACGGGGCGGTCACCTCCGCGGTATACGCGTTCTCCGCCTCCAAATAGGCAATGGTCTCCGGGGACTGCTTGTCCCGGAGCCACTCATAATTATCGACGAACTCGCGTCCATGAAACACGCGAGTCGTAGGGTGTTTTGCTGCCACTGGCGGTTGCGCGCTGAAATTCGTCATAGGCGACGAGTCTACGCGCAACCTCACGCCTTAGGCACGCGCCCCCGGCCAGTCCCCAAACTTCTCGCCGCTGAGGCGCTCGTACGCCTCGATGTAGCGGTCGCGGGTCGCCTCCACCACGGAACCAGGCAGCTCCGGTGGCTGCGTGTTCTCCGCAGGGTCCCAGCCGGACTTCGGGCCGGTGAGCCAGTTGCGCACGTACTGCTTATCGAAGCTCGGCTGCACCTTGCCTTCCTCGTACGTATCGGCTGGCCAGTAGCGGGACGAATCAGGCGTGAGTACCTCGTCCGCAAGGACCAGGTTGCCTTCCTCGTCGACGCCGAACTCCAGCTTCGTGTCCGCCAGGATGATGCCCTTGGTCTCCGCGTACTCCGCAGCCTTGGTGTACACCTCCAAGGTGAGGTCGCGCAGCTGGGCAGCGAGCTTCGCGCCCACCTTCTCCTCCACATACTCGAACGTCACGTTCTCATCGTGGTCGCCCTGCGCGGCCTTCGTCGCCGGGGTGAAAATCGGCTCCGGCAACTTCGAGGCCTCAACCAGGCCCTCGGGCAGCTTCACGCCGCAGACCATACCGGTGCGGTCGTACTCTTTCTTGCCCGAACCAGTCAGGTAACCGCGAGCGACGCACTCGAACGGAATCATCTTCAGCTTCTTCACCACGTACGAGCGGCCGAGGACCTCCTCCGGAATCCGGGGATCATCAACCGGGCCCGCCAGGTGATTTCGCACACCCAAAAGCAGGTCGAAGAAGAACATGGACGTGGCAGTCAGAATCCGGCCCTTATCCGGGATCGCCGGCTCCAGCGAGAAGTCGAACGCCGAAATGCGGTCGGACGCCACCATCAATAACGTTTCGTCATCCACCTCGTAAATCTCGCGGACTTTGCCGCCAGCCAGGTGGGTATAGTCAGAAAGCTCTGGACGCATGGACATAAAGGTTACAGAATCTCCCCTGGTTTGTACGCAGCGGCGTCCGGGTGGGCGTCGATAAGCTGTTGGATACGAGCGCACACGTTGCTGACTTGCGACTCCGCCGAGCCAATGAACGCGTGGCGGTCAGCCAACGCATCCTGCAGCTGCTCTTTGTCGAGCGGGAGGCGCTCATCAGCGGCGAGGCGCTCAATGAGGTTTTGTTCAGCGCCATTTTCGCGCATATCAAGCGCCATCGCAACCGCGTGCTCCTTGATAATCTCGTGCGCCGTCTCACGGCCCACACCCGCGCGTACCGCCGCCATCAAAATCCTCGTCGTGGCCAAGAACGGCAGGTAACGGTCCAGCTCACGGTTGAGCATCGCCGGGAACGCACCGAACTCATCCAGCACAGTGAGAAATGTCTCAAACTGCCCGTCGATAGCGAAGAAGGCGTCAGGCAGGGCCACGCGGCGCACCACCGAGCAGAACACGTCGCCCTCGTTCCACTGCTGCCCAGCAAGGTCAGCGACCATGGTGAGGTAGCCGCGCAGGATCACCTGGAAGCCACCGACGCGCTCACAGGAACGCGCGTTCATCTTGTGCGGCATCGCCGAAGAACCAACCTGGCCCTCCTTGAAGCCCTCCGTCACCGTTTCGTTGCCGGCCATCAGGCGGATCGTGGTCGCGAGCGACGACGGACCCGCTCCCAGCTGCACAATCGCCGAGATCGCGTCAAAATCCAAGGAACGCGGGTAGACCTGGCCGACCGAATCGAAGGTGCGCTCGAAGCCCAGGTGGCGTGCCACCGACTGCTCCAGCTGGCGCAGCTTCGCTTCGTCGCCGCCCATCAGGTCCAGCATGTCCTGCGCAGTACCCATCGGGCCCTTGATGCCACGCAGCGGATATGCCTCCAGCAGTGTCTCGATGCGCTCAACCGCCACCAGCATCTCATCCGCCGCAGACGCGAAGCGCTTGCCCAGCGTCGTGGCCTGCGCCGCAACGTTGTGCGAACGCCCCGCCATCACCAGCGTGGAGTACTGATCCGCCCGATTCCCGATCGCCTTGAGCACCGCGACCGACTTGTCACGAATCAGCTCCAGCGAGCGGTAAATCTGCAGCTGCTCGACGTTCTCCGTCAGGTCACGGCTGGTCATCCCCTTATGGATGTGCTCGTACCCGGCCAGCGCGTTGAACTCCTCAATGCGCGCCTTCACGTCATGTCGCGTGACCTTCTCACGCTCAGCGATAGAGCCCAGGTCCACCTTGTCGACGACCGCTTCGTACGCAGCGATCGCCTCCTCGGGAATCTCAACCCCCAGCTCACGCTGCGCCTTCATCACGGCGATCCAGAGCTGACGCTCCAGAATGATCTTGTGTTCTGCGCTCCACAGCGTCGCCATTTCCGGCGACGCGTAGCGGTTCGACAGGACGTTGCTATTGTTCGGTTTCAACAGTTTCTCAGCCACGACGCTGATTATCGCACAACGTCCCGACACGCGCGCTAGATACGGATTTCTCCCTCAATCGCGCGCCGTCCAATGTCCTTGCGGTAGAAGGAACCCTCGAGCGAAATCTGCTTAATCGCCTGGTAGGCAGCGTCCACCGCATCCTGCAGCGTTACGCCCTTACCCAGCACGTTGAGCACGCGCCCGCCGGCAGAGACGTACTCCCCATCCTTGGTCGCGGTACCTGCGTGCAACACCACGTCGGGGTTGTCCAGGTCGGCGCCAGTAATGACGTCCCCGGTCTTGGGGTGCTCCGGGTAATCCTTGGCCGCCAGCACTACCGTCGCAGCGTAGCCGTCCTCCCACTCCAGCGCCGGCAGCGTATCGAGGCTGCCCGTGGCCACAGCGTAGAGGACGTCGACAAGCGGGGTACGCAGCAGGCTAAGCACCGGCTGAGTCTCCGGGTCGCCGAAGCGCGCGTTGAACTCCACCACCGACGGTCCCTCCGGACCCCACGCGGCGCCGACGTACAGCAGGCCCTGGTACGGGATGCCGCGGGCGACCATCTCGCGCGCCACCGGCCGCGCAATCTCGTCCACGATGCGGTCCACGCCACCCTCCGGCAGCCAAGGAAGCGGCGTGTACGCGCCCATCCCACCAGTGTTCGGGCCCTCGTCATTGTCGTAGGCGCGCTTGTGATCCTGCGCCGGCAGCAGCGGCACGACGGTCTCGCCGTCTACGAGGCAGAACAGTGACACCTCCGGGCCCTCCAGGAAGGACTCGAACAGCACCGGGTTGCCGGCCTCAATCACCTCGCGAGCGTGCGCGCGGGCCTCGGCAGCATCGAGCGTAACGACGACCCCCTTGCCGCCAGCCAGCCCATCAT
This sequence comes from Corynebacterium sp. UMB10321, assembly GCF_030228725.1. NCBI lineage: Bacteria > Bacillati > Actinomycetota > Actinomycetes > Mycobacteriales > Corynebacteriaceae > Corynebacterium > Corynebacterium sp. UMB10321. The sequence goes on from NZ_JASOZC010000013.1 coordinate 36,981, forward strand.
CCTTGACCACGTAGTGAGGGCCGAACGCCTCAAGAGCATCGTCGATCTCCTCGATGCGCTCCACGCGCTGCGCGCGGGCCGTCGCCACACCAGCAGCGGCCATGACGTCCTTCGCGAATGCCTTCGACCCCTCCAGCTGCGCCGCGGCCTTCGTCGGGCCAAACGCTGGAATGCCCGCGGCCTGCAGCGCGTCCACCGCACCCGCCACCAACGGCACCTCAGGGCCAATCACGACAAGCTCAGCGTCAACGTCTTTCGCCAGCTCGACGACCGACTCAGGCGAAGCGACGTCGACACTCCTGACCTCAGCAAGTGATGCCATGCCGGCGTTTCCCGGCGCGACAGTGAGCTCGTGTCCTGCAAGACCTTTCAACAGGGCGTGTTCGCGGCCGCCCGAACCGATAACAAGGATGCGCATGCCCACTAACTTACCGGTAACCTAGGCGCTATGAGCACTGTGTTTACAAAGATTATTCAAGGTGAAATTCCAGGCCGCTTCGTGTACAAGGACGAGGACGTCGCCGCGTTCCTCACCATCGAGCCGATCGCGTACGGCCACACGCTGGTCGTTCCCGTCAAAGAGATCGATAAGTGGACCGACATCGAGCCAGTGCTGTGGGCAAAAATGAATGACGTTGCCCAGCGAGTAGGCAACGCCATCATCGAAGCATTTGGCAGCGAGCGCGCCGGCTACCTCATCGCCGGCTTCGAAGTGCCGCACGCACACATCCACGTCTTCCCCGCCAACGACATGTCCGGCTACGACCTGTCCACCGTGATGAAGATGGACGAAACCGACCCGGCCAAGATGGACGAAGCCGCGGAGAAGCTGCGCGCAGCACTCGAGGCTTAAACCTTCGGGCTCTTCTCCATCGGAAGGGAAATGGTGAACGTGGAGCCCTCACCCGGCGCGCTTTTTACGGTAATGGTGCCGTCGTGCTGCTCGATGAGGGACTTCGCGATCGCCAACCCCAACCCCGAACCGCCACCAGAAGCGCGGTTCCTGGAGTTGTCCGCGCGGTAGAACCGCTCGAAGATGTGCTCCGCGTCCTTCTCCTCCATGCCGCAGCCGTCGTCGATCACTTCAATGATGATGCGGTCCAGGTTCTCCCGCAACGCCACCGTGACCGACGCGTCCTTGCCCGCGTGCTTGAACGCGTTGACAATCAGGTTCAGCAACACCTGGTGCAGCCGCGACGGGTCACCGTTGACCGTCGGCACCGAGGTGGCGTTGTTCTCAATCGTGAGCGAACGCTCCGGGAACGCCGCCTGCGCAGAGCTCACCGCCGAAGTCACCATCTCCAACACATCCACCTGGCGCTTATCCAGGCGAGTGCCCTCCGCACGAGTCAACGCGAGGAGATCCTCCACCAGCAACTGCATGCGGGCAGACTCCTCCTCAATCTTGCCGATGACCATGTCCGCGTCCGGCGCCATACCCTTCCGGTAGAGCTCCGCATACCCGCGCACACTCGTCAGCGGAGTACGCAGCTCATGAGACGCGTCACCCACAAAGCGACGCATCTGCTCCTCCTTCAGCTGCGCATCCTCCACGGACTCCTGCAGCTGCTGCACCATCGTGTTCATCGCGTACGACAACTTGCCGACTTCAGTCTCCCGCGACCACACCGGCACCCGGCGCTTCGTGTCGCCGTCGGCAATTGCAAGCGCAGTGTTCTCTACCTCACGCAACGGGGCCAACGCCTTACGAATATAGGTGCGCCCCGCGCACGCAATCCCCACCACGGCAAGGAGCCCAAATGTCGTTTCCACAATCGCAAGCCAACGCAGCACGCGGTGCTCTGCGTCGAGCTCTTTCGCGACATACTTCACAGTGCCGTCCGGCATCTCGCGTGACATCGCGCGCCACTTCACGCCCGGCGCCACGCCTGTCGACGGCACCGTCACCGCCTTATCTTGCTGCTTGACCCTCGAAAGGTCCGGCGGTGTATCCACATACACCGGGCTCCACGACGTCCCAAACTGCGGATACCACGTCTCCTGATAAAAATCGCTCGGCGCACCCGACGACGGCACCCACGTCACCTGACCAACCCACGTGTCCAACCCCTCGCTGAGCTGGTCGTCGACACGCTGATACAAAATGCTGCGCATGAAGATGTACACCGCCGAGAAACTCACCAACAGCGCCAGCGTGGCAATCGCCAACACCAACGCCACCAGCTGCTTCTGCAGCGGCTTCGTCCTCGAGTACGCAAGCGCATGAAGCCGACGCCTACTCATCGGTCACCTACGCCTTACTTACGAGGTGTACGCAGCACATAGCCGACGCCACGCACCGTATGAATCAACGGCACATCACCGTTATCCACCTTGCGTCGCAGATACGAAATGTACGACTCAACCACGTTGCCGTCGCCACCAAAGTCGTAGTGCCACACGTTATCCAGAATCTTCGCCTTCGACAGCACCACCTCAGCATTCAGCATCAGGTAGCGCAGCAGGTTGAACTCCGTCGGCGACAGCTCAATGATCTCGCCCGCCTTCGTCACCTCGTGCGTCTCATCATTCAACGTCAGATCGGCGTACCGCAGCGTCGTATCCTCATCCGCGTCCTCCGTCACCTTGCCGCGCCGCAGAATCACACGCAGACGAGTAATGACTTCTTCCAAGGAGAACGGCTTCGTCACATAATCATCAGCGCCAATAGTCAGGCCGTGGATCCGATCCTCCACCGCATCCTTCGCCGTCAAGAACAGCACCGGGCCATCAATGTCCTCACTGCGCAGCTTGCCCAACAGTTCAAAGCCATCCATCCCCGGCATCATCACGTCAAGGATGAACGCGTCCGGACGGAAGTCCTTCACCTTCTCCAGGGCCTCTTGGCCAGACCCCGCACTCTCAACCTCAAAGCCCTGGAACTTCAAAGAAACCGTCAACAACTCAACGATATTCGGCTCATCATCAACAACGAGCACCTTTACAGGCTTCGTAGCCTCAGACATGTACAGTTCACTCCTTCATACACCAGGGCATTTCGCGTTTCCCTTAGATTTCTCTCGGGAACTGCGTCGGCCGCCATGAATGGCTTCCACGCCCATGAACATAACTGCCTCTATCTAACGCCGTTTCTCTGAACGTTTCCTGTACGCCCCCTGCATGTGGGTGAGTAAAACAGGGATAGTCCGCCGGGAGAGGCGGGGTTGGGGCCGGTTGGATTTCGTTCCGGTCGACCTCTTAGCGTCGACCAATGCAGGTCGTCGGGAATGACTGTGCATTGCCTGGGCACCAGATCTCACCGCCACCAAACGCTGAACTGGGGAAACGTCGCTTAGCCTTGGCGAAAATGGGGAAATTGGTGCACCGGGGCGATTGCGGGGCGTCGGGCACCAAAATAGTCAGGCACACCAACGCAAACACCCCCTACCCGTTATCCCAGGTAGGAGGTGTTGTGCAGAGCTAGAGACGAGACTTGAACTCGCAACCTACGCATTACAAGTGCGTTGCGCTACCGATTGCGCCACTCTAGCAGCGCTGAAGAGTCTACACTAACGTTCACTCGTTTACCGAAATCCCACTTCCTACCTCCACCGATGCCCTTCAGAGTACCGACGAGCCCGGCAGGGTCGGTGGGGATGAACCCGGATAGGGTGGTGGCTCCGGCGTCGAAGAGGATGGAGCTCATCGGGGTCGATGGGCCGACGATGATGGTGTCCAGCCCGGATGCGAGCTCCAAGAGGCGGGGCATCGTTTTGTTCACGAGGGCGGAGGCGGTGATGAAGACTGCGTCCAGGTCTGGGGCGAGGTATTCGAAGGCGGAGTCGGGGTAGTCGCCGGGGCGTTGGACTCGCTCGAAGACGTAGAGGTCGGCGACGTCGCGGAGGGTGCGCTCCAGGCCTGGGAAGTGCCCGACGACGCCAACGCGCTTGCCGGCGTAGTGGGAGGCGTAGGCGACGAATGCGTCCGAAGCTTCGGCGAAGTGGGATGCGTCGCGGTTCACCCAAGCATTGATGGCGGCGAGGCCGACGCCGGCTTCGGCGAAGTTCCACGATGTGACCATGGAGGCGGCGTCGATAAGAGGGCGTCCGATTGGGGACTCGGAGAGAACGGGGCGGCCGTCGCCGGGGTAGACGGCGGCGATGCCGACGTGGCCGTCGGAGGTGCGGAGCCAGGCCCAGTGTGGTGCGATGCCGAAGTCGGTGACGGTGATGGTGGTCGGGGTGGCGTCGATAAGTTGCTCGTAGAGTTGCCAGGTCATGTGGCCATTCTAGGCGTGTCGGGGTGGCTTGCTAGGGTCGAATACGTGAACTTGAATTCGCTGTGGGAGTTTGTCCGCGGGTCACGCCAGCACGTGGCGACGATTGACGCGGCGCGAACGTCGCCGCCGCCGTCCGTGCTTGCCCCGATTGATCTGACGGATACCGCGCAGGTAGCCGGGGTTATGAATATTGCTGCGCGCATTGGGGAGATCCTGATCGCGAATGGCACGACGTCTTCGGATGCGATTGCGCAGATTCACACGGTGACCTCGTCGTATGGTCTGCACTACTGCCATGTGGACATCACGGTGAACACGATCATGATTAACACGATTATTGGGGTGCATAAGCGTACCCCGGTCAACGTGTTCCGCGTGGTCACGATGATGAGTGAGAACTACCACAAGCTGCAGGAGGCGGACCGGCTGATTCGCTCGATTCGTTCGGGTGCCACCCCACCGGAGCTTGCGGAGAAAATCCTGGACGATATTGATAACTCCCCCATCCCGTGGCGCAATACGCGCTACCTGGCGGGCTGGCTGGTGATGGGGGCGGCGGTCGCGATTTTGCTGGGCGGGGACCTGTTCATGTCCGCGATTGGCGGGCTCACGGCGTTTCTCATCATGGGATTTAACAAGATTTTGTCCCGCAACTCCCTGCCTTACTTCTTCCACTGCGCCATCGGCGGCTTCTTGACGACGATCCCGGCGGCGCTGTTCTACGAGGTCGCGCCGATGATCGGCAAGACGATCGTACCGAGCCAGGTGATCGCGGTGGGCATCGTGGTCCTGTTGGCGGGTCTGACCTTGGTGCAGTCGCTGCTTGACGGGGTGACGGGCTCGCCGGTGACGGCCTCGGCGCGATTCTTCCAGACACTGCTCTTTACCGGCGGCATCGTGGCTGGTGTCGCGATTGGGTTGAACACGTGGGAGCTCATGGGCCTGGGCTTGCCTCCGCTGGAGACAATGCTGGGGACCCCAACGTTTAGTGGTGCGGCGGCGCGTATTGCGGGGAGTACGTTGGCGTCGGCGTCATTCGCGGTGACGTGCTTCGCGGAGCGCCCCGCGGTGGTGGTGGCGGCGTTTACGGCCGCCGCCGGTTCGAGTATGTATTACCTGTTTTTGATCCCAATCGGCTCCGGCGCCCTGATGGCGACGGCGGCGTTGGCGTTCGTCGTCGGCCTTGCGGGTGGTTTGATTGCCCGCCGTTTCCTGATCAACCCGGTGATCACCGCGGTGGCTGGTGTGACCCCGTTCCTGCCTGGCTCTGGTGTGTATCGCGGGATGTACGCCATGATGAACGAGCAGATCGTGGTGGGACTGACCAACCTGTTCATGGCGGTCGGCACCTGTATGGCGCTGGCTGGCGGTGTGGTGTTTGGCGAGTGGGTGGCGCGCCGTCTGCGTGCCCCGCAGCACTACATTCCGTACGAGGCTTTCAAGCGGGCCGGGCGCTTCACGTTCCAGCAGATCCGCCGACGGAGGCCCCCAGGCGGGCTTCGTCACTAATATTGGCGTAGAATCGTTGTGCTAGTAATGCGCGTCATACAAGGAGGAACCCGTAGTGCCACCCAAGATCACCGACTCTCGCCCCTCGCCTGAGGCGCTCCACGCCGTTGAGGAGCAGACAGCATCTGGTGCTCGCAGGATTGTTGCTACCTACGCCGAGGACTTTTTTGATGGCGTGACCTTGATGTCCATGCTCGGTGTCGAGCCACAGGGCTTCGTGTACAAGAAGTACGCGGAGGAAGTCCTGGGCGCTGAGGAAGAGGAAGAGCCGAAGAAGGCGACCAAGAAGAAGGCTACGAAGAAGAAAGCCACCAAGAAGAAGGCTTCTAAGAAGAAGGCCACGAAGAAAAAGGCCACCAAGAAGAAAGCAACAAAGAAAAAGGCCACCAAAAAGAAGACTGTAAAGAAGAAGTCGTAGTTGTGAATGAGTTCGTAGTGGTGGCTAACCGCCTGCCCGTCGACCGTGTCGAGGGCGGGTGGAAGGCATCACCCGGCGGGCTCGTGGCTGCGCTCGCACCCGTGTTGCGGGCACGCGCCGGTTGCTGGGTGGGGTGGTCCGGCGCGGTGGATGAACCGGTCGCGCCGTTTCGCTTTGATGGCATTGACCTGTACCCGGTGACGTTGGACGCCCAGGACTACGAGGAGTTCTACGAGGGGTTCTCCAACTCGACGTTGTGGCCGCTCTACCACGACTTGATCGTGGCCCCGCAGTACAACGAGCAGTGGTGGCAACGCTACCGTGACGTTAACGTCCGCTTCGCGCGCGCGACCGCCGAGGTGGCAGCGCAGGGAGCGACGGTGTGGGTGCAGGACTACCAGTTGCAGCTGGTGCCGGGCCTGCTGCGCGAGATGCGCCCCGACCTGACCATCGGGTTCTTCCTGCATATTCCGTTCCCCTCCCCCGACCTGTTCCGCCAGCTCCCGTGGCGTGAGGAACTCATCGGTGGACTCAACGGCTGCGACCTGGTGGGGTTTCAGCGCGAGGCGGATGAGCGCAACTTCCGCGCGCTCGTCGGCGACGATAACAACAGCCCGCGCAGTGGCACGTTCCCGATCTCGATTGACCCGGCGGCGGTGCAGGTTGGCTCGCCGGAGGCGGTGGCGAAGCTGCGGGAATCGGTAGGGAATCCTGGGGCCCTGATGCTGGGGGTGGACCGCATGGACTACACGAAGGGCATCCTGCAGCGTTTGCTCGCGTTTGAGCAGCTGCTCGAGGAAGGTGTCGACGCCACCCTGATCCAGCTTGCTACCCCGTCGCGCGAGCGTATCGAGCACTACCGCAAGACCCGCCGCCAGGTCGAAGAGGCCGTGGGCAGGATTAACGGCCGCTTCGGCTCGGTGGGTCGCCCTGTGATCCACTACATGCATCGCGGTGTGTCCAAGCAGGAGCTGGGCACGTTCTATGCGGCTGCGGACGTGATGTTGGTGACGCCGTTTAAGGACGGCATGAACCTGGTGGCAAAGGAGTACGTGGCCTGCCACCCGGACGGGGACGGCGCGTTGGTGCTGTCCGAGTTCGCCGGCGCGGCCGTGGAGCTGCACGATGCGTATTTGTGTAATCCGTTCGAGGGGGCGTCGATACTTCGGGCGATGCGGGAGGCACTTGACCCGGATCCGGAGCGGATGCGGCGGATGTACGCGCGCGTGTTGGGGCACGATGTGCACCGGTGGGCCGCGGAGTTTTTGCAGGAGGTTGCGCGATGAAACGGCTGGTTGTTGCAGGTGCAGCACTGGGGCTGGCGGCGTGTTCGCCGGCGCCGCCGGTGTGGCAGGTCGTTGCGGTGTATACGTCGCCGGACACGCCGGGGGATGTGCCGGATCGGGCGAATGTGAGCATCGACGGTTCGAAGCTGACGGGCTCGACGGGATGCGGCAAGGTTGAAGGCGACGTCACGGTCACTGAAGACACGCTGACGGTCAACGAGATTTCTTTCGCCGACACGGCGGGCTGCGAGGGGGCGGCGCGCTACACGCACGATCAGCTGGCGTCGCTGGTGGTGCCGGAGGCCACGTTTCGCATCAACAATGTCAGTGACACCGAGAAGGTGCTCACGCTCGAGGGCGACGACGTGAACGAACCGAGCATGCGGGTGATGATGCTGTGAGTTCCATCGCCTACTTATCGACGGCCCCTTCGCTCCTTGTCTGCCTCGATTTCGACGGCACGATCAGCGAGCTGAACCCAGACCCCTACGCGGTGAAACCGCACCCGGTGGCTCTGGAGGCGATTGAGCGCCTGGCACACGCCCCGAATACGGAGGTGGCGATGCTGTCCGGCCGTCACCTGGAGGGTCTGCGCAGGGTGTTCCCGCTGCGCGAGCCCGTCGTGTTGGTGGGCTCGCACGGCGCGGAGCCTGGCCCGGAGCTTACGCCGGAGGACGTCGAGTATTTGGACGGAATCGAAAAGCAGCTGGAGGCGATCGCGGTTCCGCCTGCGTACGTGGAGGTCAAGCCGTACCAGCGGGTGCTGCACGTCGCGCCCGTGGGGGACGCGGCGGAGCGCGAGCGCATGCTGGCGGAGGCGCTGCGGATTCAAACGCCTCGCCCTGTCACGCCAGGCAATAACGTGGTGGAGTTTTCCGCGGTGGACGTGTCGAAGGGCTCGTGGCTGCGGACCCACAAGCAACGCTTTGCTGCGACGCTTTTCGCGGGCGATGACGTCACGGACGACACAGCGCTTGCGGTGCTGGGGCCTGCGGATGTGGGGATCAAGGTAGGGGTCGACGTCGCAGGCGTGGACGAGATGGCGGCCTTCCTGAAGGCGCTCGCCGACGCTCGTTGTTGATATTCATTTTCAATACCACGTACAATGGCGGCCATGTTTTCACGACGCTTCATTGGCATCCTTGCTGCATCGACGCTCGCACTGAGCGCCTGCAGCAGCACTGACAGCACCGGCGACACCGCAGCTGACACTGCCGACGGCCAGATCGTGGCCACGACGCAGGTGTGGGCGGACGTCGCGAGCCTGGTGACGGGCCAGGACGTCCCCGCGATCATCTCGAATACATCGGTGGACCCGCACGACTACGAGCCGACGGCCGCCGACCTAGCGCAGGTGGCGAAGGCGGTGCTCGTGGTGGCCAACGGCGGCGCCTACGACGCCCGCATCTACGGCGCGGCGGAGGACGCGAACGTGGTCTCCGCGCTGCCGCTGACGGAAGCGCACGAGCACGACCACGATCACGAGCACGGCGAGCATGGCCATGACGACCACGACCATGACCACGCCCACGAGGAGAACGAGCACATCTGGTACTCCACCGCGGCGATCGCGAAGGTGGGCGCGGACCTCGCGCAGCGCACTGATGGCAACACGGACGCGCTCGATGAGAAGCTTGAGCAGCTGCAGGCGAAGCTGGACAGCCTCAAGGCGGCGCGCGTGGCGCAGACGCACCCAATCGCGGACGCGATCATCGAGGAGTCCGCGCTCGAGGACGTCACTCCGGAGTCCTTCCGCCACGCAACGCTGAACCACTCGGAGCCGTCCTCGGTGGCGCTCGCGGAGTTCATCGCTGCACTCGAGTCCGGCGAAATCGACATCCTGATTAACAACCCGCAGAGCCCGAACGGTGTCTCCGACAAGCTGGTTGAGGTGGCGAAGGCCAACAACGTGAAGGTCGTTGACATTTACGAGACCCCACCAAACGGCGAGAACTTCTTCGACTACTTTGCCAAGGCGCTTGACGAGCTCTAATGCTGCACCTGACCAACGCCTCTTGTGATCCCCTGTGGCACGACATCAACCTTGATGTCGCCGCGGGGGAATTTGTCGCTGTGCTGGGCCCGAACGGCAGCGGCAAGTCCACGCTGCTCGGTACGATCCTGGGCACGCGGAAACTCAGCTCAGGCACGATTTCGGCACCGAAGAACATCGCGTTTATCCCGCAGCAGCGCATGTTCCCACCGGAACTGCCGGTGCGGGTTCGCGACCTAGTGTCGCTCTCACTTGAGCACCGTCCGCTGCGTCGGCCGAGGAAGGGGGACGTCGATACGCTGTTGGAAAGCGTGGGCGCGCTGCACCTTGCCGACGCCCGCGTGGGCACCCTGTCGGGCGGCCAGCAGCAGCTGGTGCGGCAGGCGCAGGCCTTTGCGAAGCAGCCCGAGCTCATCCTTGCCGACGAGCCCCTGCTCTCCCTGGACGTGGCGCGCCAGCGCGACTTCGTGTCCCGGCTGCACGCCGCGAAGGTCGCGGTGGTGATGGTGACGCACTCCATCGATCCGGTGATCGACATCGTGGACAAGGTGCTCTACCTGGGGCCGAACGGACACGTGGTCGGCAGTGCCGACGAGGTGCTGCGCTCCGAGGTCCTCAGCGAGCTGTACGGGGCTCCGGTGGAGGTCGTGCGCGTGGGTGGAAAGACGGTGATCCTGTAAATGCTGGAGCAAACGCAGTACCTGCTCGGGTTCGATTTCGTGATCACTGCGCTGATCGCCTGCGCGATGCTGGGCGTGCTCTCCGGGGTGATTGCGCCGCTGATCGTGATGCGGAAAATGTCATTCGCGGTGCACGCCACTTCTGAGTTGGCGTTGATGGGTGCCGCGGTTGCCCTCGTGACGGGCCTGAACCTCAGCTTGGGGGCCGTTCTCGGCTCGATTGTGGCGGCGATCGTGCTCGTCCTGCTGGGGCTTCGCAGCGACACTGACTCATCCGTGGGCGTGGTGATGAGCTTCGGCATGGGCATTTCCGTGCTGTGCATCCACCTCTACCCCGGTAACTCCACCACCGCGATGGCGCTGCTGACGGGCCAGATCGTCGGGGTGAGCAAGGAAAACCTCGGGGTGCTGACTGCCACCACGCTGCTAGTCGTGGTGGCCGTGATGGTGCTGTGGCGGCCGCTGCTGTTCGCCTCCGTAGACCCGGAGATGGCGGCCGCCAGCGGGGTACGCGTGAAGGTACTGGCCACTCTTTTTGCCATCCTGCTCGGCATGGCGGCCGCCCAGACCGTCCAGATCGTGGGCGTGCTGCTCGTGATGGCGCTGCTGATCACGCCCGGCGCGTCCGCGGTGGCCATTACGGCGCGGCCCGCGGCGGCGGTGGCGTGGTCGGTGCTCTTCGCGGAGCTCGCCGCCGTGGGCGGCATGCTGCTCTCGCTGGCGCCCGGCCTGCCGGTGAGCGTGATGGTGGCGTTTGTGTCCTTCGCCATCTACCTCGTGTGCCGGGCGGTGGGCTACTTCACGCGGCGCTGACGTGCGAACTCGCTGAGCACCACGCCCGCCGCGACGGAGGCGTTCAGGGACTCTACCCAGTCGGTCGTCGGGATGGACATGATCACGTCGCAGTTTTCCCGCACGAGCCTGGAGATGCCCTTGCCCTCCGAGCCGACGACGATGACTACCGGGTCGGTGGCGCCCTCGAAAGTGTCCAGTGTGTGCTCGCCGCCCGCGTCGAGGCCCACGACCATGTAGCCGTTGTCCTTGAACTGCTTGACAGTACGGGTCACGTTGGTCACCCGCGCGACAGGCAGGCGAGCCGCCGTGCCCGCCGAGGTACGCCACGCCACGCCCGTGACCTGCGCGGAGCGTCGCTCCGGGATGATCACGCCGTGGCCGCCGAACGCGGCCGTCGAGCGGATCACCGCGCCGAGATTACGCGGGTCGGTGATGTTATCCAAGATGACGAACATGCCGGTCTCCCCGCGGTCCGCCACACCAGCAACCAGGTCGAAGACGTCCGCGTACTTGTACGGCTGGATCTTCAGGCCGATGCCCTGGTGCATGCCGTTTCCGGTCATCATGTCCAAGTCGTGGCGGTCCACCTCCTGCACCGGGATGTTGCGGGAGTTCGCCAGGGTGACGGCCTCGCTGAGGCGGTCGTCGTGCCCGGTGCCGCGTGCCACGAACAGCGCCTCGGCTGGCACCTTGGCATGCAGACACTCCACGACGGGGTTGCGGCCAACAACCATGTCCGGCAGCTCGCGCTCGTGGCGGCCTTGGTCGCGGCGCTTGCGCTCCAGCTTGCGCTTGTGCGCCGCGTGGTAGACGCGGTCCTCGGCCTTCGGGGTCGCGCCCTTGCCGCGCAGCCCGCGGCGGCGCTGCCCACCAGAGCCCTTCGTGGCGGTCTTCTTGTTCTTCTTCTGCTTATCGGGGCGGTGGTATGGCTTGGCCATTAGTTCTCCTTCAGTTGCCACTGCGCGCCGTCGGCGGTGTCGGTGACCTCGATGCCTGCGGCGGCAAGGCGGTCACGCACGGCATCGGCCGCGGCCCAGTCCTTCTCGGCACGCGCGGCGGCCCGGCGCTCAAGCTCGGCACCAACCAACACATCAAGTGCCTCGGTTACTCCATTATTTTTCGACGCCCCATCGTCCCACACACCGGGGTCCACACCCAACACCGCGGCCATCGCACGTACCTGAGCAGCCAACTCGCCAGCCTTGGCGGTGTCGTTCGCGGCGAGCGCCTTGTTGCCTTCGCGGACCACGTTGTGGATTTCGGCGAGCGCGCGGGGCACGGAGAAGTCGTCGTCTAGCGCCTGGGCGAAGCCTTCGGTCCAGGTGGTCGACTCGGGCGTGCCGGCGCGATGCACGAAGTCCTCGATGCGGCGGTAGCCCGCCGCGGCCTCTTGCAGCGCCTCCGGCGAATACTCCAGCACGCTGCGATAGTGCGCGGATCCCAGGTAGTAGCGCAGCTCCACCGGGCGCACGGCGTCCAGCATGTTGTCGATGCTCAGCACATTACCCAGCGACTTCGACATCTTCTCGCCCGCCATGGTCACCCAGTGGTTGTGCATCCAGTACTGGGCGAAGCCATCACCCGCGGCGTGGGACTGCGCCTGCTCGTTTTCGTGGTGCGGGAACTGCAGGTCCAGACCGCCGCCGTGAATGTCGAACTCGGCGCCCAGGTACCAAGTGGACATGGCGGAGCACTCCAGGTGCCAGCCGGGGCGGCCGTCGCCCCACGGGGTCGGCCAGCTCGGCTCGCCCGGCTTGGCGGCCTTCCACAGTGCAAAGTCGTGGCTGCCGCGCTTGCCGTGCACGTCACTTTCGCCCTGGTTCATCTCCTCGACACGGTTGCCGGACAGGGAACCGTAGTCGTCGCTCGCCTTCGTCCAGGCGGCCACGTCGAAGTAGACGGAACCCTCGGAGGCGTAGGCGAAGCCGGCGTCGATAAGCCGCTGCATGTAGTCGACCATCTGGGTGACGTGGCCCGTGGCGCGCGGCTCGACAGACGGTGGCAGCACGCCGAGGGCGTTGTAGGCGCGCGTGAACTCGCGCTCATACGTGCTGACCCACTCCCACCAGGGACGATCGTGCTCGGCGGCCTTGTTCAAGATCTTGTCATCGATGTCGGTGACGTTGCGCACGAACGCGACGTCGTAGCCCTTGGCCGCGAACCAGCGGCGCACAATGTCGAACGCCACCCCCGAACGCAAGTGCCCGATATGCGGGGCGGACTGTGGCGTGGCCCCGCACAAGTAGATGGAAACGTGGCCCTCACGCAGCGGGCGGAATGGACGCAGCGTGCGCGTCGCGGTGTCAAAAATCTGTTGGGTCTCGGCAGTCACGGCCCTTAGCTTAGTGCAACCAGCGCAGTAGCGACGGCAGCGCGCCCCTCACCCGAACCGGTGAAACCCATGTGGTCCGTCGTAGTCGCCGTCACCGACACAGGGGCGCCGAGCGCCTCCGAGAGCACGCGCTGCGCTTCCTCGCGCACCGGGCCCATCTTCGGGGTCTGGCCAATCATCTGCACCGACACGTTGATTACCTGGTGCCCATGCTGCTCGAGCAACTCCCGCAGCTCCTTGAGCAGCTGCGTGCCCCGCACCCCGTCATACTCCGGCCGACCCACCCCGACGAAGGACCCCAGGTCCCCCAAGCCCGTCGCTGAAAGCACCGCATCCACCACGGCGTGGCTGACAACATCGCCGTCCGAGTGTCCCTCGCAGCCGTCTTGGCCCTCGTGGAGGATGCCCGCGATCCAGCACGGCTTCCCGGCCTCGATCTGGTGCGCGTCAAACGCGGTACCGACTCTGAACTGTGGAAAATCTGTGTGCGACGTCATGCGCGCAAGCCTACCGCGTACTCCCCGACGGCACCTCGAAGATTGTCGGCTCAGCCTCGTCCGTAATGCTCTGCGCCAGGCGCATGTCAATCGGCGTGGTGATCTTAAACGCCATCGGATCCCCCTGCACCGTATGCACGTCCACGCCGAACCACTCCATCAGGCTCGCGTCATCCGTGGCGACGAAGTCTGGCGTCCCTTCGTAGTACGCGCGGTTCGCGGCGAGCAGAGAACGCAGGTCAAAGCCCTGCGGCGTCTGCACCGCCCGCAGCGTCGAGCGATCCGGGGTGCCGACGACGCGCCCAGCTGCGTCGATCTCCTTAATGGTGTCGACGACCGGCAGCACCGGCACCACCGCATCCGCGCCCTCGAGCACGGCGCGGGCGACGCGCGCGATCATACCGGGCGGGGTCAGGGCCCGGGCGGCGTCGTGAATGAGCACGCAGGCGTCCTCGTGCTCGATCGCCTTGAGGCCCTCGTAGATAGAATCAGCGCGCTCCGCGCCCCCATGCACGAAGCGGACGTCGTGGCCTCGCAGCGTGGTGCGCGCGATCTCCTCCATCTCGGGACCGACCACCACGATGATCGAGTCCACCACCTCGGCGGTCTCCATCGCGGTCACCGAGCGCTCCAACAGACTGCGCCCACGCAGCGGCACGAACGCCTTCGGCACGCTCGCGCCGAGCCGCGTGCCCTGGCCTGCCGCAGCGACGACGGCCACTACCCTGCGAGACATTTGGCTACGTCCCGCTACTTCTCGTCGTCCTCATCGTCGTCGAAGCTGAGGTCATCCAGGTCGATGTCATCCTCGTCCTCAACCACCACGTCAGGTGCGAAGGAAATACCGGCCTTGACCTGCTCCTCAATAATCTTGCGGACGCCCTCTTCCAGCTCCTCGACCTTCTTCTCGTCGACCGGCTCCGCCAGCGCGAGTTCGCCGACGAGGATCTGGCGCGCCTTGCCCAGCATGCGCTTCTCGCCCGCAGACAGGCCCTTGCCCTGGTCACGGCGCCACAGGTCGCGGACAACCTCCGCCACCTTATTAATGTCACCGGACGCGAGGCGCTCCTGGTTCGCCTTGTAGCGGCGGGACCAGTTGCCGGCCTCCTCGACGTCGGTCTCGCGCAGCACCGAGAAGACCTTCTCCAGGCCCTCCTTGCCGACGACGTCGCGCACACCGACAAGCTCGGTGTTCTTTACAGGAACGCGGACCTCAAGGTCCGACTGGAGGATTTGCAGTACGAGAAAGTCGAGCGTTTCTCCGCCAATTTCGCGCTGCTCGATGTCGGCGATGCGTGCCGCACCATGATGCGGATAGACAACCACTTCTCCGACTTTGAATTCCATGAACACTCCTTGAGGATGACAACCGGCTCAGTAACCTCACCACCCTACCATTACGGGCCGTAATGGGGACGCGCACCCGCGATGCGCCGAACTCAACTAAAGTTTAACCCCACCCGCGCCGCCTGGGCCTGGTACGCGTGAGGAAACTGTGAAAAGTCTAGGTCCAGGCGCTAGGGTTGTGCGGAGAAACATATATGTGAAACAAGAACGATGGAGGACACCCACGTGAAGTCCCTGAAGCCGGTTTTCGCACTCGCAACCGCACTGCTCATGGCCGGATGCTCCGCAGGCCAAATCACTCAGACCTCTGACCAGGTGGCTGCAGTTGACGGCGCCAACGTCGAAACCGAGAACGGCGAGCTGGCCGTGCAGGACGTCACCGTCGTCCTCGACGAGACCGGCTCCGCAGCACTGAAGTTCAGCGCCCTGAACCAGGACACATCGATGACGTCGCACTCGCTGCGCTCCGTTTCCGTCGATGGCACCCCGGTCAGCATCGAATCCTCGAAGGAAATCGGCTACAACTGCGTGCTTGTTGGTGACTCCGCTGCAGGCTTGGACCGCATGCCGCAGGATGACGGCAAGAACTGCATCGAGTACATCCGCACCGCCCTGCCGAACGACAGCTTCGCGTACGGCGGCACCGTGCCTGTGACCTTCACGTTCGACACCGGCACCCTCGAGGTCAACGCCCCCGTTTCCGCTCCGCTGCTGCCTTCCGGCCAGGTCCACCGCGACCTGAACAAGTAAGGCTCTATGGCGAAGAAGCCTCGGGTGATCCACACCTGTTCTGAGTGTGGATACTCCTCTCCTAAGTGGCTCGGCCGCTGCCCTGAATGCGGCTCTTGGGGGACATTGCAAGAATCAGCGCCGGTGGTTGCCGCCACCCGCGCGACGGGGGTCTCCAGTGCGCCGCGTGCCGCTGCACTCACGCCGCAAACGCCTGCGCGCCCAATCACAACTATCGACGCCGCCGCGACCAAGACGGTGCGCTCCGGCATCGGCGAGCTTGACCGGGTGTTGGGCAACGGCGTGGTGCCTGGGTCGGTGGTGCTCATGGCGGGCGAGCCGGGCGTCGGCAAGTCTACGCTGCTGCTTGAGGTGGCCTCGCGCTGGGCGGCGATCGACGGTCGCAAAGCGCTCTACGTCACCGCCGAGGAGTCGGCGGGGCAGGTCCGCGGGCGCGCCGAACGCACCGGCGCACTGCGGGAGCGCCTCTACCTGGCGGCCGAGTCCAACCTGGACATCGTGTTTGGTCACGTGGAGCAGATCAAGCCCTCGCTGCTCATCGTGGACTCGGTCCAGACGATGCACGCACCTGGGGTGGAGGGCGTGCCGGGCGGCGTGGCGCAGTCCCGCGCGGTCACGGCCGCGCTGACCACGCTGGCGAAGACCACTCACCTGCCGATTCTGCTGGTAGGGCACGTAACCAAGGACGGCAACGTCGCGGGCCCGCGTGTACTCGAGCACCTGGTGGACGTGGTGCTGAACTTCGAAGGCGACCGGCAATCAAGCCTGCGTATGCTGCGCGGCATCAAGAACCGATTTGGCGCGACCGATGAGGTGGGCTGCTTCGAGCAGACCGCCGAGGGGATCCGCGAAGTACCGGACCCGTCCGGGCTGTTCCTCTCCCACCGCGGCCGCACCCCGGATGGTTCCGCGGTGACCGTAGCGATGGACGGGGTGCGCCCAATGCTCGCGGAGGTGCAGGCGCTCACCGTGGACCCGGTGAACAAGTCGCCCCGGCGCGTGGTCACGGGTCTGGACGGCAACCGCGTGCCGATGGTGCTGGCGGTCCTGCAGGCGCGCTGCGGGCAGCGCACGAACGACAAGGACGCCTACGTGGCAACCGTGGGCGGGGTGCGCATCACGGAGACCGCGACCGACCTAGCGGTGGCGCTGGCGACCTGGTCGAGCCTGCACGAGACACCGCTGCCACCAAAGACGGTGGTGATCGGGGAGGTCGGCTTGGCCGGCGAGATCCGGCGGGTGCCGAACCTGGGCCGTCGCCTGCAAGAGGCAGCACGCCTGGGATACGAGCACGCAATCGTGCCCGCGGGCGAGTCACTGCAGGTCCCGGGCCTGCGAATTGAGCAGGTGGCCACGGTTGGCCAGGCTATCGCTACACTTGCACAGCATGAGTGATGACACGATGCGCGCCGCCCTCGAGCGCCTCGCCCCCGGCACCGCACTTCGCGACGGCCTCGAGCGAATCCAACGTGGCCACACCGGTGGCCTCATCGTCCTCGGCGACGGGCCGGAGGTCGTCGAGATTTGCGACGGCGGCATCGCCTTCGACGTCGCCTTCCAGCCACCGCTGCTGCGCGAGCTGTGCAAGATGGACGGCGCCGTCGTTTTATCCGCCGACGGCTCCCGCATCACCCACGCCAACGTGCAGCTCGTGCCCAGCCCGCACTTCCCCACCAGTGAGTCCGGCACCCGCCACCGCTCCGCGGAACGCACCGCGCTGCAGACCGGCAGGCCGGTGATCTCGGTGTCGGCGTCGATGAATACGGTGACGGTGTACGCGGGTGGGCGTCGCCACCGCTTGGAGGAGCCGGCGGTCCTGATGGGCCGGGCGAACCAGGCACTGTCCACGGTGGAGCGCTATCGCCAGCGCCTCGACATGTCGAACCACCGCCTGTTCGTGGCAGAGATGAACAACTATGCCACCGTCGCCGACGTGCTCAACGTGCTGCAGCGCCAGCTGATGCTCGAGCGCGCCGTCACCGATCTGGAGCTGAGCATCGTGGAGTTGGGTGTCGACGCCCGCCAGCTCATCCTGCAGCTTTCCGAGCTGGAGGGCAACAACGCCCACGACGTTGAGATGCTGGTGCGCGACTACATCGCGACGACCACCGTGCCCACGGACGAGCAGGTCCACCAGGCCCTCGATGCCTTGGACACCCTGCCGGATTCGGAGCTGCTGAACACGACCACGTTGGCGCGCCAGCTGGGGCTGCCCGCGAACGAGGAGAACCTCGTGCAAGCGCTGATCCCGCGCGGCTACCGGGCGCTTGCGCGCGTGCCTCGCGTGCAGAAGTTCTTGATGGATCAGATCGTGGCCGTCTTCGGCACGCTGCCCTCCATTTTGGAGGCGCAGCCGGAAGACTTGAGCTCCGCAGACCACGTGACCAGCCTGTGGGCGCGCCACATCTACGAGGGGTTGCGCCGCCTCAGCTAAGTCAGGTTGAACGGGACTGCGTCGGAGGCGTTGTCGCCGATCACGGTGTGAAGGTAGTACGACCCAGCTGGTACCGGCTGGCGGTCGGTGCACACGTTCGGCTGCGAGCTGGTACCCGACCAGCGGGCTTCAAAGCCACGCTTCGAGTCACGCGGGAACGTCTCCTGACCAGCAAAGACAGGGTCAAAGCAGTCGACGTCGGACCACACGCGGTTGTTGGTAGCCATGTCGTAGACTTCAAAACGCATGATGTTGGTGTCCAGGTCGATGACGCAGTCCGCGTCCGTCGGATTCTGCACTTCCATGTAGAACACCGGCTGCTCCCCCACCGCGTACGACGGCTGGTTTGTCGACGCCACCACACGCAAATCCTTTAGCTCACAGGTGCCGGACGGGGCAGCCTGCGTGTGCTCTGCTGACGAGGTCGGCTCGGTCGGCTCACCGGATGCGCTTTCCTTTGCAGTTTCGGACTCACTCGGCGTCGCGGCACCCGGTTCCGGCACCGTCGGCTCCGTGACAGGCGTGGTGGTGGGCGAAGTGGACGTCGATACGTCGGCGTCGCCGCCTGAGCGCGCCATGGCGCTCAACCCCCACACCAGGAACACCACGAGTACCAACAACGCAACGAGCGCCGCAACGCGGCGGCGCCGGTAGATCTCGGGAGGAAGCGGATGCTGGTTAGTCATGCCCCTTACTCTATACCGAAGTTTTCCATGGTCGGGTGAACCTGGCCATCGGCAAGTTGGTAGCGTGCCGCAATCACGCCGACAGTGCCGTTCGCCAAACGCTCCGCGAGCACGGGCACACGCTCAATGAGGTGCTGCGCGCTCAAGTTCGCGTGGGTGACCTCAACATCCTTCGGGTCACGCGTGGGCGACTGAAGCACCGACGGCACGATCTTCTCCACGAACACGCGCACCAACCCGTCCGGGACTTCCTCCGTCTCCACCGCGTTGAGCGCCGTACCGACCGCGCCACAGGACTCATGCGACAGGAACATCACCAGCGGCACATTCAGCCCTTCCACCGCGTACTCGACGGAGGCGGACACCGCGGCGTCGACGCAACCGCCCGCTGTGCGGATGACGAAGATGTCACCGAAGCCGACGTCGAAAAGCAGCTCAACTGGGACGCGCGAATCCGAACAGGCGACGACGGCGGCGATGGGGTTCTGGCCGTCGCGGAGCTGTTCGCGCCACGTGGGGTCGCGGTGCGGGTGCGTCTCCTGGCTTGCAACGAATCGTTCATTTCCTGCCTTGAGGAGTTCCCACACCTCACGAGGCGTCTTTTCTGTACTCATAGGCTATATTTTGGCAGAGATGACTGAGGATGTGGCCAAAATTCGAACAAACCTCCAACCCGCCGAGATTATCCCGTGGTACCGCGCTAACGCGCGTGAGCTTCCGTGGCGCGCACCAGGCACAAGCGCGTGGGGCGTGCTACTCAGCGAGGTGATGAGCCACCAGACGCAGGTGGCGCGCGTCGCCCCCATCTGGGAGGAATGGATGCGCCGCTGGCCCACCCCGGAGGCCTTCGCGGCCGCCGGCGCCGACGAGGTGCTGCGCGCCTGGGGCAGCCTCGGCTACCCGCGTCGCGCGCTGCGTCTGCTGGAGTGCGCGCGAGCGATCACCGAGCTTCATGACGGCCACGTCCCCCGCAGCGTGGAGGATCTTCTGGCGCTGCCCGGCATCGGCGATTACACGGCCCGCGCCGTGGCCTGCTTCGCGTACAGGGAAAACGTGCCGGTGGTGGACACGAACGTGCGCCGGGTGGTCGCGCGCGCCGAGCGCGGGCGGCCCGTCGCACACCCGCGCAAGGCGGAGCTCCAGGAGGTGGCGGCACTGCTGCCCGCCGACGATTTGGAGTGGGACGGCCCGACCTTTTCGGTCGGCCTGATGGAGCTCGGCGCCCTCGTGTGCACCGCCACAAACCCGGACTGCGGGGCGTGCCCGGTCAGCCGCTGCGCGTGGGTGGCAGCGGGCAAGCCAGAGCCGAACCCGGAGGAGCAGCGCAAGAAGAAGACACAGCGCTTCGCCGGCACCGACCGGCAGGTGCGCGGCAAGATCATGCGGGTGTTGCGCGGCGCGTCCGCACCCGTGCCACAACGCGACATCGACGTGGTGTGGCCCGATGCAGCGCAACGCTCCCGCGCCCTATTTTCACTCCTTGAGGACGGCCTCGCCGTCCAAGACGACGCCGGCTACTTCCACCTACCGCGGTAATTAAACCCACCGGGCAGCTTCACCCACACGCCGCCGCGCGAGTTGAACGTGACAGGGCCGACCTTCGTGGAAGCCGAAGCACCAGACTTAGAGAAGTTCAGCCACGAGTTCTTACTCACCTTGTGCTTCTTGCGATAATAAATTCCCATGCGCTCAGACTACACATAGACTGTCCGCATGAGTTCGAGCGTTTTGGTCGCCTTCGCGATGACCCTGCTAGCCGGCATCTCCACTGGCATCGGCGGAATTGTTGTTGCGCTCAAATCCAACATTAGTGACAGGTTCCTCGCCGGCAGCCTCGGGTTCTCCGCTGGAGTGATGGTCTACATCTCGCTTGCGGAACTCCTTCCCGCAGGTATCGAGTCGCTCGACCAGGGTCGCGCAATCCTCGGGTTCTTCGGCGGGGTGGCGCTGATCGCGGTGATCGACAAGCTGGTGCCGCACGACATCAACCCGCACGAAAGCATCCAGGGCGACGAGGACAAACGCGCCCAAGCGATGCGGCGCGCCGGCGTGATCACCGGCGTGGCAATCGCCCTGCACAACTTCCCCGAGGGCTTCGCCACCTTCATGTCCGCGCTCGCCGACCCGTACCTGGCCATCCCCATCGCCGTCGCCATCGCGCTGCACAACATCCCAGAAGGCATCGCCGTCGCCGTCCCACTTCGCGAGGCCACCGGCCGACGCTGGTGGGCCGCCGGGTGGGCCACCCTCTCAGGGCTAGCGGAACCGCTCGGAGCGCTCGTCGGTTTCCTCATCCTCGCGCCGTTTATGGGGCCGACCACGATGGGATACTCCTTCGCGGTGATCGCCGGAATCATGGTGTTCATCAGCTTCGACAAGTTGCTGCCGAACGCGATTGCCACCGGGCACCACCACTACAGCGTCTACGGCGTCATGTGCGGCATGGCGATCATGGCCGTCAGCCTCATGCTGCTGCCTTGACAATTGTACGTAACAGACATTTGTACGCTAGACTCCCGACCATGAAACATCATTGGTCAAAAATTTCCCTGACCATAGCCTGCGCTATGGCCCTCGGCGCCTCGACAGCGCCCATCGTTGACGCCACCCCACTTTCATCCGAGAGCGCCACCTCCCAGCGCTTCACGCAACGTGTGAAGCCACAGCTCGTCCGCTACGAAACCACCACCGAGGACGGCTCCCGTGCCCCAGTCACCGCCACCCTCTACGACACCCCCGACGCCAAAGGGCTCGTCGCCTTCGCCCCCGGCACCCGCGGCCTCGGCGACCACTGCGCCCCCAGCAACAGCCCCGCTATTCTGCGCACGGCCCACCAAAAATCAGTCAATATTGACTACGAACGCGGCATCGTGCGCAAGCTTGTCGACGCCGGCTACCGCGTCACCGTCACCGACTACGTCGGTCTCGGCACCCCAGGCACGCACACCTACCTCAACCGTGTTGACCAAGGCCACGCCGTCATCGACGCCGCCCGCTACGCCGCCCACGACGACGAAAAAATCGCGTTCTGGGGCTACTCCCAAGGCGGTGGCGCCTCCGCAGCAGCAGCCGAACTCGTCACTGACTACGCCCCCGATCTCAACGTCGTCGCCGCCTTCGTCGGCGCCCCACCCGCCGACCCACTGGCCGTGCTCGAGCAAGCAACCAGCAAACAAATCAGTGCCGTCGCCGGCTTCGCCGCTGTCAGCTTCGCGTCCACCTACCCTGACTTCCGCGAAGCCCTCTACGCCGAACTCAACGAAGAAGGCGTCGATACGCTCGAGGCGCTCTCCAATGCCTGCATGGCGGAGGCACCCCGCGTCGCGCCGAAACCCTTCACCGAGTACACCAAGAGCGGCGAAAGCCTCGCCGAACTCGCCCAGGCCAACGCGACCCTGCGGGCGCGCCTCGACCAAAACAAACTCGGGCTCACACCCACCAGCATGCCCACCCTGATACTCACCAACCCTGACGACGACCTGGTCCCTTCTCCACAAGTGACCCAGCTCGCCCGCGACTACTGCAGCGTGGGCGCACCGGTGGAGTACCGAGCAGTTGCCATGCAAGGTGTCCGCCCCGAAGCACCCTTCGCCAACGTCGACGGCTCCGCCCACACCCTGCCCCTCTACCTCGAATCCTCGAACGCCATCACCTGGCTCGACGAGCGCTTCGACCCCGACGCGGCCGCATTCACCGCAACCTGCCCCATCCCCGACACTCCCCCAATCCAGTCAGATAACCCCATCCTGCAGTACACCAACGAAACCATCGCCGCGATCTTCCTCGGCATCCTCGGCGTGCTCAGTGCCGTTGGGATGGGTGCCTGGATGGTCGGCACGGGGCTGATGCGCTGACATAGTTCGGGCAGAAGGGCGTCGTTTACAATGACCGACTATGCACATTCGGTCTACACTTTCAGCGCTGTGCGCCCTCGCGCTCGCTGCTTCCCTCGCCCTCTCCGCCGCCGCGAGCTCGCTCGACCCGTTGAGCTCCGTGGCGGAGGTGGGCTCCTCCGCCATCAAATCCGCCTTCCGCCCCGCGCCGAAAGTCGTGCGCTACGAAACCACCACTGAGTCCGGCACGCGCGCGCCAGTCACCGCCACCCTCTACGACAGGGACAACGCGAAGGGGCTCGTCGTCATCGCGCCCGGCACCCGCGGTATGGCCGACCACTGCGCACCCAGCAAGAACACCTCGCTGATCTCCTCCGACTCAGGGACCTCCTTCAGCGTCGACTACGAGCGCCCCATGGCCCACATGCTTCTCGACGCCGGCTACCGCGTCATCGTCACCGACTACGTCGGCCTCGGCACCCCAGGTACGCACACGTATCTCAACCGCGTCGACCAGGGACACGCCGTCATCGACGCCGCCCGCTACGCCGCACACGACGGCGAAAAAGTCGCGTTCTGGGGCTACTCCCAAGGCGGCGGCGCATCCGCCGCAGCAGCCGAACTCGTCGCCGACTACGCCCCCGAACTCAACGTGGTCGCCGCATTCGTCGGCGCCCCACCCGCCGACCCACTGGCCGTACTCGAACAGTCCCGCGGGACTCTGATCACCCCAGTCGCCGGTTTCGCCGCCGTCTCCTACTCCTCCACCTACCCCGACTTCCGCGAAGCCCTCTACGCCGAACTCAACGCGGAAGGCGTGCGCACCCTCGACGCCCTATCCAAGGCGTGCATCCTCGACGCCGTCCGAATCGCCCCCAAGGAATTCAAGGCCTACACGAAACGTGGCGTCAACCTGGCCGAACTCGCCCACGACAACCCCGTCCTGCGAGCCCGCCTCGACCAGAACAAGCTCGGCCGCGTCCCCACCAAAGTCCCAACACTCGTGCTCACCAACCCCGACGACGACATGGTCCCCGCCCCACAAGCCGTCCAACTCGCCCGCGACTACTGCACGCTCGGCTCACCCGTGGAGTACCGCAGCGTCTCTATCCCCGGCACCCGATCCACGCCACTCGACTCCGGGTCCTCCACCACCCCATTCGCAAACCTCGCCGGTGCTGGCCACGCCCTGCCAATCGTCCTCGAGACCGCCCACGTGATCACCTGGCTCGACGAGCGCTTCGACCCACACGCGCCAGCCTTCACCCCGAACTGCAACATCCCCGACAACACCTCCATCAACACCGCCTCGAACTACCAGTACACCGGACCAGTCGCCGACGCCATCCTCTTCGGCATCTTCGCTGTACTCAGCGCTGTAGGTTTAGGCACCTGGCTCGTTGGCTCCGGCCTGCCGAACCCGGCTTTGGTGTGGGCGCACCAAATTCGCTGATTTGGGAGCGCGTTTTTTGCGTTTCCCCCAGGTCGCTGCCACCGCGCGAGGGAATTTGGTGCATCTTTGGATGCGCTGAGTGCCAAAGGACGCAATTCTAAAATCCACGGCCTCCATT